>JAEYRF010000253.1 GCA_023409615.1 Bacillota bacterium
CACACAACACATACAACAAATATATTTTAAGAATTTGACAGATTTTTTGCATAAAAAAGGCCCATTTTTCAATGGGTTTCAGACTTTTTGCTTTTTGATTTTCAGCAACTAACTGTCAAACTCCCGGGTATACTCCAAAGAGAACTTACAAATGCGATGGTATAGCTTCCCGGCAGGGTATAAAGTGGCATGGATTGACTGACAAGGCTATGAATGTTAATATTATGGCATATTGGATATGATGTGAGGAAATATGAGAAAATATGTTATGGCGTTCTTGAAAAACTGCTTCATTCTTTCGGCAATTATAATTATGTTGGCTTTTGTTTCAGCGTGCGCCGATAAGGAAGATCAGAAGGCAGATAAACAGGCTGAAGAATCGACGGCTGAGGTGGTTGAAGAAAAACCTGAACTGATATGGAGCGTAAAACATGACAACAAGCTTGTCAGCCTGGCCGTGTCACCTGATGGAACTGTTGCAGTGGGTGAAGACTGTGCAGTATATAATCATAGGATTGCGGATGGCTGGCTAAAAGATATATTTATTTATGAAAATATGACAGAGGATATAGAGTTTTCACGTGACGGAGCAGTTTTGGGAGCAGGACTTGACGATAATGGCGTAATGATGATCGATACAGCAAGTGGCAAAAAGCTTATGCAGGTGCATAACGGCTTCAGCAGTCGTGTAGCCTTTTCACCAGATGGAGAGACATCTGCTACAGGTAGCAGTGATGGCAAAGTGCGGCTGTGGTCCATCGAAAAGGGTGAACAGTTAGCGGCAATGGATATGCCCGGCATTGATTGGATTACTTCCTTGACGTATAATCCGTCCGGGACGTTGCTCGCTGCATCACAATGGACAGATAAAGGTACCGTATATATTTGGAATGTTGCAGATGGAAAAATGATTCATACAGTCATTCTCAACAATTTTCTGGGTAATATCAAGGATCCTTTTCAATTCTCACCGGATGGAATAATCATGGCGGGAGCTGTAAAAGAAGAATATGAGCATATTGTTCGTCTTTGGGCGGTGGATGGAGCCGAGAAAATAGCAGATCTGGCTATCTCTAATGACTACAAAGATATGGATTTTTCTCCTGATGGAGGCCTGCTTGCAGTTGCATCACTAAAGGCAGTCACAATTTGGGATGTATCGTCACATGAACTGCTGTATACATTAGATCAGACTTTTGATGCTGAAGATACTGATGTAATCGCTGAACTAGCTTTTACACCGGATGGAGGACATGTCGCTGTTGCGCGAATTGACGGTACTCTTGAGATGTGGAGGCTTCCGAGAGCAGAAAAACTCGAAGTGACAGCTGATACTCTGCAAGAGTCATTACCCAGCGATGCGTTGTTTGACGTAGGCAGCTCACAATTTAGAGAAGGAGCTGTCCCGAGACTCGAGGCATTCGCACAGAAGCTTAAGTATAATTACAGCAAGGGCTCAATCAGATTCATTGGACATACTGATAGCAGCGGTACAGCAGAGGAAAACCTGAAGCTGTCACTAAACAGGGCTACAGCGATCAGTGACTGGTTTACTGAGTGGATGAAAAAGAATGGAGCAGACGATTGGACTTTTTCAGCTGATGGCCGCGGTGAAAGTGACCTGAAAATACCTGATACAACTGCCGAAGGAGCGTACATAAAGGAGGCAGCATCAGTGAACCGCCGGATCGAGATAGAAATCTCAGATGTAATATTGAATACTGCGTTACTGCCAGAAAATCAAAAAACCTCTGATTAAAATAGCACACCGGTTATAACGCTCATAAGATAGTGTATAAGAGCTTATAACGCCTCGGAGGAAAGTTGCTATGTATCAAAATATTGTTTCTTATATCAGAGGAGATGTCAATGGTGACAGAGTACCTGATAATGTGTATTTGACCGGAACGAAATCTCCTGAGAGCCCGTTTATTCAAAATATTACGCTTGTAATACAAAATGGGCTGACAGGAATATTTACCAGTATACCACTCGAAGAGAACGCCGGTTATAATCCGGTGCTGACTTTATGGGATTTTACAGGGGACAGGGTCAATGACATATTGATTGGTATCGCTTCGGGAGGAAGCGGCGCCATAATGTATTACTATATTTATTCGTTCATTGGAAATTCAGTGAAGCTGATGTTTGACGTCAATAAATATAATGGGCAGTACAAATATGATGTTATTTATCAAAACAACTATAAGGTCGAAGTAATTAGCAGGGAAAACCAGCAAAAATATATTATTGATATATCCAACAGAGACGCTGAATATTTGAATGAGATATATAATGAGGATGGTATGTTAAAAACCCCCATAGCTGGCTTTGTAAACCCGCTAAGCGGTTTATTCCCGGTGGATTTCGATTCGGATGGAGTGTACGAGCTGCTGGCCTATCAGAAAATAGCGGGAAGATATTATGCGGATTCATTGGGATACATTTTGAACACGCTAAAGTGGGAAAACAGCAGGTTTGTACTGGTTAATCAATACGTGGCAATTTTCGGATCATAGTGCTTGGACGAGGAGGAGCCGGTTATATATATATCCGGTATTTTCCTGCCAGCATCAGCAAACTGAAAAAGTACAGGCAATTATCATAATATCTGCGATTGCCTTTCCGAAGCGGTGTATTCCAGAAATCTCTTACCCAGTCCAGACGATACCTGCCGTTTGCTGCCAATGAGCCTGCGGCATTTGTTGCTATGATTGCCACCGGGTGGAGTGCCGACTGCTTTAGAGGCCTGCCATCGAGCATATAAGAATGGTATTCGCCCAACCTTGTATTTTCACTGAAGAATGTTTGCAGCCTGTCAATGATATCTCCCAGAGCTTCACTCTTGCCAAACCAGGCTGCATCCAGACCTATGTTCATTGCAACGCGGTATGCATCAGAATAGAATTGACCATCATTATGCAAATGCTTTGGCGAACCATCGAACTCTGCATATTCCGGCGCCATTCCCGTTTGGTTATGGCATGCGATGTTTATGTATTTGCGGCTTTCTTCCGCTGCCTTTTGCCAGAATGATCTGTCCGCTTCATCTGCCAACAGTGCAAACAATTCATAAAAATGCGGCAGGTGGTAGGAAGGATCGGAAAATGGTGTTTCGGGGACAAATTTGATATAGTGGTTTGAACTGTCCCACATGGGGTCGCCGCCGTCTACAAGTTCAGACTGGTGTATGCAGTGCCGAAGAATATCCTTTGCCTGTACACTGTAATTATAAGGCTCCTGGCAGTCGCCCCATCTTTTTGAAGCAAAGAAAAGAGCCATTGCGAAATATTCTTCACCATCAGGTGCCGGCCCTTGCGAATTTTTTATGCCTTCAGGCGATACTGACCAGGCAAAATATCCCTCATATTTCCCCTTGCTTTGGTACATATATGTCTTGGAAAAGAGCCACAGACGGTCAAAAATATCCTTTCTGTCCATCTGGACAGCCATCATCATCCCGTAACTCATACCCTCGGTCCGAGCATCATTGTTTCCGGTATCCAGCATGTAGCCCATGTTGTCACCCTTTTCAAAATAAATACGCTCCTCAGGGTCAAAAAACATGGTTTCAAAGGTTTCATTGATCTTCTTTTCAATATGATTATCTGATATTCCAATTTCATCCAGCAAGTTTGGATATATATTAGTATAAAATGCGCCGTTTTTCACGATTGGTTTCTCCTATGCATCCAACAAATTTGTTACAACAATATACTTATATATATACCCATATCGGCCATAATTGTCAATGTGATTTCGCCTTTTTCTTGAATAATTAAATGATATAGTATAAAGTCATACATATGGAAAGAACAGTACTATATTTGAAATATCGGGAGGTTTATTATGGTAAAAAGGATTATTGTTCCGGAATCCGGTGAGCCCTTCAAAAACAACGCCACATACTGCGTTGGAACAGGAAGAATGGGACTGGCGCTCCAAAAGGAATATATTGATCATCTTAAAATTGTCCAGCAGGCTATACACTTCCGTTACATCCGCGGCCATGGACTTTTTTGTGATGATGTAGGTATTTATCGTGAAGACGTAATGGATGATAAAGTGAGTATTTTCTATAATTTCACCTACCTTGATCGAATTATGGACTCTTATCTTGAAAATGACATACGTCCATTTCTTGAACTGGGTTTTATGCCCGAAAAGCTGAAGACCGGCGAACAGTCGATATTTTACTGGAGAGGAAATGTAACACCGCCATCTTCTTATGAAAAGTGGGCGGAGCTTATCACAGTTACTTTCAATCACCTTATCGACAGGTATGGCAGGGAAGAAGTAATCACGTGGCCTGTAGAGGTGTGGAATGAACCAAATATTCCATTCTGGGCGGGAACTATGGAGGAATACTTCAAGCTCTATGACTACTCAGCTGAAGCTGTAAAGCGTGCGGATCCACGTATTCAGGTCGGCGGGCCGGCGATTTGCGGCGTTGAAACGGAAAAATGGCTGAGGGCATTTTTTGAACACTGTATTAAGAATAACCCTCCGCTGGACTTTATCACGCGTCACTGCTATACGGGAAACGAGACGACGAGACGTGGACATTATGTATACCATACGATGAATGAGCCCACCCAAATGATCGATGAACTGAAAGAAACCCGACGGATTATGGCAGATTATCCTCGCATTGCAAATATGCCGCTTCACATTACAGAATTCAACAGTTCGTACAACCCATGCTGCCCTGTACATGATACGACTTTCAATGCAGCATATATAGCACGTATTCTCAGTGAGGCCGGCGAATATGCACAGTCATATTCTTATTGGACATTTAGTGATGTATTTGAGGAGAGTGATGTTCCGAAGTCGGTCTTTCACGGGGGATTTGGACTTGTTGCGCTGAACTGTGTCAAAAAGCCGACGTACTACACATTTGAGTTCTTCTCAAAAGCAGGCAATGAGCTTCTTTATCGCGATGAGCACCTGATCGTTACTAAAAATAATGGCAAATATGTTATCATCGGGTGGAACTGGCATGATATGCGTGATCACAAGGCATCTCCGGATGAGAATTATGTGCTGTCACTGCCTTCAATAGGAAATTTGGCGCTACTTGTGAAGAAGGATGTTGGGGGATCACATGCGAATCCCATGCAGACATGGAGCAATATGGGCAAACCACGCAGCTTAAATAATGAACAGATAAAGCTGTTGCAGGCTGCCGCCGAGCCCCTTCAGACCGATACAAAGCTAGTTGAGAAAAATGGGATTTATGAAGTGGAACTGACTATTCCATGCAATCATCTGTGTATGTTGGAGATTACTGCGGTCGATGATAAGACACAGACATATCTTGGATTTGATCCGGAGGAATTCTACGGTATGGAATGAATCGAATAGTTAACGTAGAGAAGGCTGATACGAAAGGAGCATAGGTGATGAGCATAACAATTAAAGATATACTTAAGGCAATAACAATTGAAGGATTGCCGGTAAATACAGTTGACAGACTTGAGTGTGGCGATCCGGATCTTGTAGTAAAAGGAATTGCTACGGCGTTTATAGCAAATCAGGAGACTATTGAGCAGGCAATTAGAATGGGAATCAACTTCATTATTTCGCATGAAGGTATCTTCTTCAGCCATTGGGATAAGCGGCAAATGCTTCGGGACGATCCTGTATACGCGGAGAAATGCCGGCTGATTGAAGAAAATGGTATTGCGATCTACCGGTACCATGACGGTATCCACAAAAACATGCCGGATGACATAATGACTGGATTATTGCAGTCGCTAAAATGGCAGAAATTTGAGGCGGAGAGCTCTTCGACCGAAACGATTCTAGAAATTCCTGCAATGGAGCTGCAGGATGTCATAGCGCATATGAAAAAAGAACTTGGGATCGGGTATGTCCGTGCGATTGGAGATATGTCGATGAAATGCAGACGGGTCGGTGTGCTGGTCGGATACGGAGGGACAATGGAGTCTGTAATACCGGTTTTTGAGAAAGATCATCCGGACCTGGTTATTTATGGAGAAGGTCCTGAGTGGGAAACGCCGGAATATATAAGGGATGCCGTTCAGCAGGGCAGGCAAAAGGCGCTGATAGTCCTGGGACATGCTGAAAGTGAAATGCCCGGGATGGAATATCTTGCCCGACAGCTTCAGGTAAAGTTCCCGGAGCTTCCGATCCATTTCATACCGCAAAAACCCATTTTTCAGGTTTATTAGTCAAGCGGGACGGGGCGGCAGTGGTTGTAAGGGATATTTGCGCTTGGCTAAGATTGAAACTTTTTGACGGCTGGCTCGTCTTATACAATAATTGCAAATGATACAAAGGGCGAGTTCATGAATGAATTTACTAAAAATGTGAAGGATATTTGGAACCTGATTCTATCCTGGTTCCATGATGTAGCTGACAAAATCGGGTTTGATCAGTCGGATTTCGAAAGTATACCGACATATTATACCCTTGTGGTTCGATGGATCTTTCCGATATTGGCAGTTGTTATATTTTTGCGTTGCATTTTACCCCTTTTAAAAACGAAGAAGACAAAAGATGTATGGGGATATCTTGATTTATCTGACGGAACGAGGATGCCCGTAAAACACTGGGAAAATTCCATCGGAAGAAGCAAGCTGTCCGATATCGTAATCGACTTTGCTTTTGCTTCAAGAAGCCATGCTGTATTATCATTTTTAAATGGCGAATGGAAGATTTCCGATCTGTCTTCAAAAGGCGGTGTAAAGGTAAACGGTGTGACGATCGAGAGCCCTGCTGTTATAAAGTTTGGTGATGTGATTTCTCTGGCAGGTCTTGAGATGACGCTGAATCCGCCGGATGTAGAATCGGAAGAGTTACAGCAGCCTGTAGAATCGCAGATGCCGACGCAAGCACAGCAGCAGACTGCGACACAGCCACAACAGCAGCAATCGACGCAGACTGCGACACAGCCGCAGGCAAATAGTAAAATAAGTTCCGGAGTAACGCTACTTTTAATCGTCATTTTTCAAATCCTTGGCGGACTACAGCTTTGGTTTTCCACCGGTGGAGGCGGAGATGCCGGGATGCTGCTGACATTTCTGCTGTTTATTCTTTTGGAGTATGTCTACTTTATCATCACGCGTCGATTCAGCAAAAAAACATTTGAACTTGAACTACTCTGCTATTTTCTGTGCGGATTGAACCTGCTTGTTGTTGCTGCGACATCACCGGATTCCCTATTTAAGCAGTTTGTAGCGATTCTTACAGGAATAATTGCTTATATAGTGCTGGGGATGCTATTAAAGGATCTTGGCCGTGCGCGTAAAGTCAAATATGTTCTTGCGGCCGGAGCAATATTGCTTCTGGTGCTGAATCTTGCAGTAGGAGAGACTCGAAATGGTGCTAAGAATTGGATCAATCTTGGATTTGTAACGTTTCAACCGCTGGAATTCGTTAAGGTTGCCTTTGTCATAGCCGGCACGGCTACATTGGACAGGTTGCTTACAAAGCGCAATATGACAGCATTTATTGGGTTTTCAGGGGCATGCATATGTGCGTTGGTGCTGATGCGGGATCTTGGCACTGCGGTTGTTTTCTTCGGAACATTTATTGTTATTGCATTTATGCGCTCAGGAGATGTCCGGACAATTGCGCTGATAACATCGGGTGCTGTACTTGGGGCAATAGCTGCAGTATTCTTACTGCCATATATTGCAACGCGTTTCGCCACATGGGGACATGCATGGGAGTATGTCAACGATTCCGGTTACCAGCAGACCAGGACCATGATTTACGCAGCCAGCGGAGGCATCGCAGGTGTTGGAGGCGGGTATGGGTACCTTTCCAGAGTTGCTGCAGCTGATACCGACCTTGTATTCGGTCTGCTGTTTGAAGAGTGGGGAATGTTGATCGCTCTGGTTTCAATCGCAATCATTCTGTTTTTTGCTTTCTATGCTGTTGTTCTCACAAAAAGCTGCCGGTCATCTTTCTATGCCATTGCAGCCTGTGGCGCAGCTTCCATATTTCTGATACAGACAGGACTTAACGTATTTGGATCAATGGATATTCTTCCATTGACCGGAGTTACGATACCTTTCGTTTCAAACGGAGGTTCTTCCATGATTGCTTCATGGGGACTTATTGCATTTATCAGAGCCGCAGATGACAGGATTTGGACAGAGAAGCGAGTAAAGTCTGATAATGTAAGATCGGGAAGTGAAAATAAATCCGACAAATTTAAAAGAGGTCGGACGGCGCAATCAATGGAGAGAATGGGAGGCTTGAAATGAGACTGCTGCTTAAACGTGCCGGTGTCTTGCTTGTACTTGCTCTATTGATTGTTTTCGGGCTTTTATTCTTCATGACAAAGTACTTTATGAACGCCTCGCAATGGGCCGGATATACCGCAAATAAGCATTTATTTATATCCGGGAAGCCAATTTCATCAGGCGCAATATATGACCGTTCCGGCAAAATTCTTTTCCGGATGACCGGGGACAAGTTAGAATTCAACAAGAATAAGACCGTCCGCATGGCACTCATGCATGCAACCGGAGATATAAATGGAAATGTGGCGACCGGTGCGCGTGTGGCTTTCAAGGGAAAACTTGCCGGCTGGGATTTTCTCAACGGTGCTTACCATTTTGATAAATCTGACTTTGGAGAGGATGTTACATTGTCACTGGATGCCGATTTATGTGTCACGGCGTACAAAGCATTGAATGGACGAAAGGGAACTGTAGGAGTATATAACTATAGAAATGGTGAGATCTTATGCATGCTAAGCAATCCGTCGTTTGATCCGCAATATCCGCCTGATGTGGAAAGCGATACAGAGAAATATAAGGGAGTTTTTTTGAATCGTTTACTGTCTGCGGCCTATACACCCGGTTCGGTTTTCAAGCTTGTGACAGCCGCTGCGGCAATCGAAAACATTGAAGATATTGAACATAAGGTCTATCAATGCGATGGTAAATTGAATGTAAATGGCAATCTTGTGACCTGCCTGTCAGCTCATGGCAAAGTGAATCTGGAAGAAGCACTTGCGCAATCGTGTAACGTCGCTTTTGCGGAAATCACTTTGGAGTTGGGCGCGGATACATTACAAAAATACGCAGACCTCGCAGGATTGAATACGTGCTTGGAATTTGACGGTATCAGGACAGTTGCCGGTAATGTTAATGTCGCCGATGCTGAAGAAGCGGATCTGGCATGGGCAGGCATAGGCCAATACAGCAACATCGTAAACCCATTTAATTTCATGCTTTATATGGGATCTGTTGCAAACGACGGCGTACGTGTAACACCCCATATACTAAGCGATAGTGGTCTATTACATGGTGTAAAAAGTTTCGCCGCTGAGCACAAGAGGATCCTGCCGACAGCTGCGAGTAAAGAACTGGGGAAAATGATGAGGAACAATGTCGTAAGTAATTACGGTGAGGAAAATTTCAAAGGCCTTGAGATGTGTGCAAAATCTGGAACTGCTGAGGTCGGTGGTTATCTTAAGCCCCATTCCTGGTTTGCCGGATATCTTGACAGGGACGATTTTCCACTTGCGTTCGTGGTCGTCATCGAAAACGGTGGTTCAGGAAGTACAGCTGCCGGAGCTGTAGCCGCAAAGGTTATGAAGGAAGCTGTGAAAGAGTGAATAGGATTACAATTGCGAAGACTATCACGGTGACCATAGCGAAGACTATTACGAAAGCTGTCAGAAGGGGTGGAGTAATAGAATGAGAAAAAAAGTTTGCATGATTTATACCGGCGGGACTATTGGGATGGCAAGGTCGGAACATGGATATGCCCCTAAGGAGGGCTTTATCAGATCTGCGCTCTCCAGAATCAGTGAACTGGGTTTTCCGGAGGTGCCTGAGTATGACCTGATTGAGTACACTCCGTTACTGGATTCTTCAAATATCTCGGTAAAGGAATGGGTAAAGATTGCCAGAGATATTGAAGATAGATATAACGAATATGATGGATTTGTGATATTACATGGAACAGACACCATGGCCTACACGGCTTCGGCACTCTCATTCATGCTAGATGGCCTGACAAAGCCTGTTATTCTGACAGGCTCTCAGATTCCGCTCTGTGAAGTAAGAACAGATGCAAGGGATAATGTTATAACAGCATTAATGATTGCCGGTAATTATAATGTACCGGAGGTCTGCCTGTACTTCGGTAACAAGCTTCTGCGCGGCAACCGCTCCACAAAGGTCAGCTCTGATGAACTGATTGCCTTTGATTCACCCAACTATGGCCCTCTTGCTGATGTGGGGGTGAGGATCAGCCTTCATGAGAATTTGATAAGAGACGTCGGCAGCGGACTTCGGCTATCAACGTTCACGTCCCATCAGATTGCTGTGCTCAAGCTGTTCCCGGGGATTCAGTTCGAAGTATTTGATAAAATCATGACAACAAACCTGAAAGGTATAGTCATTGAGGCCTTTGGCTCCGGCAATATCCCAGAAAAATACGGATCCTTTCAGAATATATTGAATAAGGCTAAATCAAACGGAACTATCATCGTGGTATGCACCCAGTGTCTGAGAGGTTCCGCCATCATTGGCGAATATGCGGCAAGCCGCGGCCTGGCAAATGCCGGAGCTGTGAGTGGTTATGACATGACAGTCGAGGCTGCTGTAACCAAGCTCAATTATCTATTTAGTATGGGATATGATTTTGATACCGTAAAAAAGCTTATGGAAATGGATCTGCGCGGAGAATTGGCCAGACCGTGACAGGGATTCCGCTTATGTTCCTATCAGGCTGAAGTGCATATAGTCTGCGCCATTGGGCCACTTCATATCGGGACTCCAATGCCATTCGTACATGTTGAAGGCACGGACGACATCACCGTCCGGAAGTATAGAATACGGGTTTTCACCGGGTTCCCATAAGGATCCCGCCAGAATCTTGCCTTTCCATGTAACAAAATAGTTTTCATTGGGATTGATATCGATGGCAGTACCGTTGGAATGCTGTGAATTACCATCTCTAAAAGCATAACCCGATACATCCTTTATAGGGAATTTCTCCGCTCCATTGTAAATTTCATCGAATATTTTAATTACGTCCTCAGCTACATTCTTGTTGACTGTCAGAGTGCGGTTGGAGGTCACTTTTGAACCGGAGTCGGTAAGGTTCCAAACCTTGATGGTGATTTTCGTCATATTCTCTTCTGCCTCTGATCTGCTTGCAAACTGCTGCTTTTCTCTGTCGCCGGTGATCAGTTCATTTTTACTGATATAGGGAACAATCGTAAATTCCTTATCGAGGCAGAAAATAGAGGTCTTTTCGTCGCTGTCGACCGCAGCTACTCTTATTGTGGCGTGGATCGGCGTTTTAGCGCTCCCGAATATAGTACTGAACAGGGAAAATTCATTCTCTATATCAGCAGTTGCATAAGACACCCGGCGATACTCAGGGATGTTTGTACGCAAATCAATGAACGTATTTGAAGTCCTGACTGTATAGACAGGATCTCCGTCTTTCATTAGCGTTACATCATAGGCTGAAGCTGTAGGAATTGCATTCCAGCAAAGATATAGGTCGCCCGGGCGGTATGTCTGCGCAATATAGATCCCTGTGGGTACAGGCAGAACGCACTCGGTAACTCCTGCAGTCTTTATTTGTGAAACATCACAAAAGGTCAGTAAATTAAATGCCAGTACCGCTGCCTGCTCACGCGTAATATTTCCCTTTGGATGTGTCTTGCCTCCACCTATTCCGTTGAGTAATCCCAGAGAATAAACATCCGCCATGTGGGTCTTAGCCCATTCGGATACCTGCGTGCTGTCTGAAGAATATGTCCCCAGCAGTTCGACGGCCTGTTCCACGTTCATTGGTTCTTCGTATTCTATTGTGCCTTCCAAATCAAGCTGTAAATTTGTCATTTCAGCATTAATGCCGCCGATGTCTGAAAAGGATTGAAACAGCATGCGCATTCTTGAAAGCACTACAGCAGCCATCTCTCTGGTAAGCGGAAGGTCCGGGTTGAATACGCCCGGAGATGTTCCGCTTAAAAGGCCGAGCATGTATGCGCTCTCCGCACTGTTGTCAGTAGTATCTTTAAATGGGTGTACAGCAGGGAGTTCCGGTATTGTTATGCCATAAAACCTGCAGGTGCTGATCATCAACTCAGCGAAGTCCATTCTGTTGATACTGTCGGTAAAAGGCCGGGTATAAAATCCCTCCGGAATAATACCTGATCTTTCGGAGATCTCAATTTTTTGCAATGCCCATGTACTCGGCTGATAGCTGCCATTTGCAAAGACTGCTGACGGACTTATTACAAATATAAAAATGAATAGCAATAGTGTTGCGATAACGCGAAATGTTGCTGTTTTCATCATTTGCCCCTTTGTTATCCAACTCATATATCGAGTTTTATTGAATTTATACTATATTGTTCGAAAAATGTCGAATAGCTTTTAGGGTACTTCTTCTTTTTTTCACATTAATGGCCATTTGCGGAGCAAATCCGGCTGGAATCGAGAGGGCCTCGAAACCTCTGAGATTCCAATTGACACTATATATAGTATGTGGTAAAATTTATATTACAATATGTTGTGAGTAAAATATTGCTGACTAAATGGTTCCGTAACAAAAGAAGATGATTTACATAAGAGGGGAGTCATATCTGGATGATTACAAAGATACGAAAGCGTGATGGACGAGAAGTACCATTCAACATCGAGAAAATCGCCAATGCAATATTCAAAGCGGCCAGTGCGGTTGGGGGAAATGATTATGACACAGCGCTGTCTCTTGCCGAACAAGTTGTAGAGTACGTAGAAAGCGAATTGAAAAAAAAGGTTCCGACGGTAGAGGAAGTTCAGGACTCCGTTGAAAAAGTACTTGTGGAGACGGGACATGCCCGTACTGCAAAAGCTTATATCCTTTATAGGGCCGAGAGAACCCGCATGAGGGAAATGAACACCCGCCTGATGCAGATATACGGGGATTTGACCTTCAAGGAAGCCAAGGACAATGACATGAAGCGGGAAAACGCCAACATTGACGGTGATACTGCTATGGGAACGATGCTCAAATATGGTTCCGAGGGTGCCAAGCAGTTCAATGAAATGTTTGTGTTGGAACCTCAGCATTCTGCTGCACACAAGGAGGGAGATATCCATATACATGATATGGATTTTCTGATGCTGACTACGACCTGCTGCCAGATTGATATTGAAAAGTTATTCGAGGCCGGCTTCAGTACCGGACACGGGTTTTTGCGTGAGCCAAACGATATTCACAGCTATTCTGCTCTTTCCTGTATTGCAATTCAATCCAATCAAAACGATCAACATGGCGGACAGAGCATACCTAATTTCGACTATGGTATGTCAATGGGCGTGGCGAAAACTTATATAAAGATGTATCGGCAGAACCTTGCAAGGGCGCTTGACTTGCTTTGTAATGTTGAGGGTGCAAGGGATAAGGTTCGGGAGATTCATGCAATAATTAAGGACAAGGCCGGACTTGTACCTTCCATTGGAAATATGGAAAGGTACCAGAATCATGAAGCAGAACTTCTTATGGATATGTTAGCCGACTCGGAAAAGGTTAGCAGGGTGCAATCTTTTGCGACCGAAAATGCTGAATATGAGACGGATAGAAGCACATATCAGGCTATGGAGGCTTTTGTCCATAACATGAATACAATGCATAGCAGAGCCGGAGCCCAGATTCCTTTCAGCTCAATCAACTACGGGACAGATATATCTCCGGAGGGAAGGATGGTTACCAGAAATTTATTGCTGGCAACTGAGGCCGGCCTTGGAAATGGTGAAACTCCTATCTTCCCGATACACATATTCAAGGTTAAGGAAGGCATTAATTATAACCCCGGAGAACCGAATTACGATCTGTTCAAGCTGGCTTGCCGCGTTAGTGCAAAGAGACTGTTTCCCAACTTTTCGTTTATAGATGCTCCATATAATATCAAATACTATATACCAGGCAGGCCTGAGACTGAGATCGCCTACATGGGCTGCAGAACTCGAGTTATAGGTAATGTTTATGACACTGAGAGGGAGATCGTCAACGGACGCGGCAATCTTAGCTTTACCACCATCAACCTTCCAAGACTCGCCCTGAGAAGCAATGGGAGCATAAAGACTTTTACCGAGGAATTGGACAAAATGATTGGTCTTGTAATAGAACAGCTTATAGACAGATTTGAGATTCAGGCAAAGAAGAAGGTCAAAAATTTCCCATTCCTTATGGGTCAGGGCATCTGGCTTGATTCAGATAAGCTCGCCTGGGAGGATGAAATCAGGGAAGTGCTAAAGCACGGTACAATGTCCATGGGCTTTATAGGACTTGCTGAATGTTTGAAGTCGCTGACAGGAAAACATCATGGTGAATCAGAGGAGTCCCAGAGGCTGGGTTTGAGGATCATCGGCCACATGAGAGCCAGAATGGATGAAGCAAGCAAAAAGTATGGTATGAATTTCACACTTCTGGCGACACCGGCGGAAGGACTTTCCGGAAGGTTTGTCAAAATGGACAGGAAATTATTCGGGAATATTGAAGGTATAACGGACAAGGAATATTATACAAACAGCTTCCATATACCCGTAGGGTACAGTATCAGCGCATATGACAAAATTAGTCTGGAAGCACCTTATCATGATTACACCAATGCAGGCCATATAACATATGTAGAGGTAGATGGTGATCCGCTGCAGAATCTGGAGGCTTTTGAGAAAATTATTCGCTGCATGAAGGAATCGGGGATAGGCTATGGCGCCATAAACCATCCGGTAGATCGCGACCCTGTATGCGGGTACACAGGGGTTTTAAATGGAAAATGTCCTAAATGCGGGAGAACGGAAGGAGACATAAGGTTCGAAAGGATACGCAGGATTACAGGATACCTGGTCGGAACACTGGAACGTTTCAATGATGCTAAAAAGGCTGAAGTTCGGGATCGTGTGAAGCACTCCTTCGCTAAAAATGAAGCATAACACCCGGAATATTACCGGTATTAAGAACTGGCATTGGAGAGGTTTATATGGATGTTCAGATTAGAGTCGCCGGAATCGTAAAGGAATCTATTGTCGATGGCCCGGGTATACGATATGTTGTATTCGCACAGGGGTGCAGACACAATTGCCCTGGTTGTCACAACCCGCAGACACACCCGTTTGAGGGAGGTACAGTAATTAATGCGGATGAGATACTCCAGCAAATAAAGAGCAATCCGCTTCTGGACGGTGTTACGTTCAGTGGCGGAGAGCCCTTTGAACAGGCGTCTGCTTTTGCCGCACTGGCTGGAGAGGTGACCAGACTGGGCCTTAATATAATCGTCTACACAGGATATACCTATGAGTATATAAGGGAAAACAGCAGTGCAAGGGCTGGCTGGAGAGAGCTGCTTGAAAACGCAGACACTCTTGTGGATGGGCCTTTCATACAAGAACTGCAGAATCCATTACTGCGCTTCAGGGGGTCTTCAAATCAGCGTATCATAGACCTGAAAGTACAGAATGGCAGCCCTCTCTATTCTTCAGCTGTCCCAAATATTATTGCAGCAGCTCTGTAAAAATCTCCTGCAGTGTAACAGGATTACCTCTGCCGGAGGTTTTTCTCATGCTTTGTCCTACAAGAGCCTGGAGTACAGCAGTCTTACCCTTTCTGTAATCCGCTGCCAGTTTGGGCTGTTCGTTAAGTACTTGTGTGGCAATCTGCAGGAGAACATCTTTGTCGTTTATTTGTTCCAGTCCCTCTTTTCGGATCAGTTCAACGGGATCCTGGTCATTTTCCCACAGCATACTTAGAACTTTTTTACAGATGCTGCTATTGACCCTTCCTTCGCCTGCCATCTCTACAAGCTTTGCGAAGTTTTCTGCGGCAACTGATATACTTACTTCATCCTGAGACAACAGGCGCAGAACCTCAGTCTGGATAAGGCTTGCAGCAAGCACTGGATAACCGGTGCTCTTTACAACAGCTTCAAAAAAGTCGGCAATTTCCTTACGACTGGTGATTTGCTCTGCGGCATATGATGTCAGCCCGTAACGCTCTATATACTCGATCTTACGCTGATCCGGAAGTACCGGAATCCGGCTGATCAATTCCTTCAGCATTTCGGAAGAGATTCGGATGGGAGCCAGGTCAGGGTCAGGAAAGTAGCGGAAGTCATCTGCATTCTCTTTTCGTCGCATTGAAAGAGTTTTGCCTGCTGCCTGATCAAAACGGCGGGTTTCCTGCACAATGACCTCACCGGATTCCACAGCCTCCACCTGACGTAGAAATTCATATTCGATTGCCTTCGTGATGAACTGGAAACTGTTGAGATTTTTCATCTCCGTTCTTGTACCAAGTTCAGTTATGCCTTTTTTTCGTACTGAAAGGTTCACATCGCATCGCATGGAGCCCTCATTCATTTTACAGTCCGAAACACCGGTATAGAGCAAGATGGCGCGTAGTTTCCGCAAGTATGCATTTGCTTCCTCTGCAGAGCGGATATCCGGCTCTGAAACTATCTCGATCAGTGGGACGCCGCAACGGTTGCAATCCAGAAAAGTACCTTTTCCCTCCGCATGTACCAACTTGCCTGCGTCCTCCTCGATATGGATACGTGTGATGCCGATCCGTTTACTTGTACCGTTTTCTGTCTCAATTTCGATATAGCCATTTTGGCAAAGCGGCAGATCATATTGTGAGATCTGGTACGCTTTGGGCAGATCTGGATAAAAGTAATTTTTCCGATCCTGCTTTGAAAAGGCGGCAATTTGGCAATGGGTGGCAAAGCCTGCCATAACGGCAAAATTGACGACCTGTTCATTTAGCACCGGTAGTGTACCTGGCATTCCCATGCACACCGGACAGCACTGTGTATTCGGCTCTGCTCCGAAGGTGGTCGGACAGCTGCAAAAAATCTTGCTCTCGGTTTTCAACTCTACATGTACTTCCAGACCGATGACCATTTCATAGTTGTTGATAGATGATGCCATTATACTATGCCTCCTTTCACGCTCTGTTCATATGCGTAGGCCGCACGGTACAAAGTCGCTTCGCTGAACGCCCTGCCTATTAGCTGCATGCCGATGGGCATACCCTGTGAGTCTTCACCACACGGCAGTGAAAGGGCGGGAACGCCGGCAATATTAATAGGGACAGTAAAAATGTCTCCAAGATACATTTCCAGAGGGTTATCTGCCTTTTCTCCCAATTTGTAAGCCGTAGTTGGGGATACGGGTGATAGAATAAAATCAAACCGGTCAAAAACCGCGTTTAGGTCATTCATGATTAAGGTGCGAACCTGTAAAGCTTTATTATAATAGGCGTCATAATACCCTGCGCTGAGCACAAAGCTGCCCAGCATGATCCTTCGTTTCACTTCTTTGCCGAAGCCTTCGCTGCGGGTCATCCTGTAGAGCTGGTCGATATCTTCGTAGCCTTCGGCGCAATAGCCGTATTTTACACCGTCAAAGCGGGCAAGATTGGACGATGCCTCTGCACTGGAGATGACATAATAGGCCGGCAGCGCATGCTTCATATGTGAGAGGGATACCTCGTCCACCCTTGCTCCCATCTTTTCGTATTGTTTTGCAGCATTCAGTACAGCCTTTTTTATATCGGAAGTTACCCCTTCAGAGAAGTATTCCTTTGGCAATGCAACCCGTAGGCCCTTAACGCCATTTTGAATATCTGATGAAAAGTCTGCTGCCGGATGGGATATTGAGGTTGTATCACGGTGATCCTGCCCTGTTATAGCTTCAAGAACCAGTGCCGAATCACGCACATCCCGGGTAACCGGACCGATCTGGTCAAGTGATGAGGCGAAGGCGATCAGACCGTAACGTGAAACCGTACCATAGGTCGGTTTCATTCCAACCACACCACAAAAAGAAGCGGGCTGGCGGATAGATCCGCCCGTATCGGAACCCAGGGCGAAAGCGGCCTCATCTGCCGCTACAGCTGCTGCTGCACCTCCCGAGCTTCCACCAGGCACACGGGTCAGGTCTCTTGGATTGCGAGTAACCCTAAAGTAAGAATTCTCCGTTGTGGAGCCCATGGCAAATTCGTCCATGTTCAGCTTTCCAATAACAATGACCTGCTGTGCCGCCAGCTTTTCCATGACGGTTGCGTCATACTGAGGTATGAAGTTTTCAAGCATTTTTGACGCACAGGTGGTGCGAATTCCCCTTGTGCAGATATTGTCCTTGAATGCTGCCGGTATACCGGCAAGCGGTGATAATTCCTGCCCCGCTAAACGCATCTGATCTACCAGGGCTGCCTGCTTTCGTGCCGGGTCGGCTGTAATTGTTATATAGGCCTGTATATCAGGTTCTTTGATGTCAATCTTCTCAAGATAGGACTCAACGACCTCGACGGAGGAGAGTTCTTTCCCTTGCAGTAGAGTGGAAAGTTGAGAGACGGTCATGTCAGTGATTTTGCCGGTTACTCTCCCGGCTGCTTTTTTAGATATTCTATCATTTCTTTTTTCGGTCATTATACTTCCTCCTCTCCTATTCAACGATCTGAGGTACATAGATGTACCCGCCCTGTTTCTGCGGTGTGTTTTTCAGCAGCTCCTCGCGTGTAAGCACTGTGTTGGGGACATCCTGCCTGAAAACATTTTCGATGGGCATCACATGGGCAGTTATCGGAATACCGGTTGTATCCACCTGATTCAATTGGTTCGCAAAGGCGATAATGTCCTGCATCTCACTTTCCATGGAGGTTTTTTCTTCATCAGTCAGATCCAGTTTTGCAAGAGCAGCTACATTGTCCACGTTGATGGTGTGAACCGATTTCTGCGTTGCTGTATTTGTCATACTTGTTTCTGATTGTGTAACATTCAGACCCAGTATTTCCAGTTGAGATTGATCGACAAGGTCGGGGGCGTCGGTAAGGGGGCAGGAGCCGTCCTTAATTTTCGGGAAGGCTATGATATCTCGCAGAGATTCCGCGCCCGTCATTAACATGACAAGACGGTCCAAACCGAAGGCAAAGCCTCCATGGGGCGGTGTCCCATATCGAAATGCATCGATCATAAAGCCAAAACGCTCATTGGCCTCCTCAGGAGTGAAACCAAGTGCTTCAAACATTTTCTGCTGGATATCCTTCTGATGGATCCTGATGCTTCCGCTGCCTAATTCAATACCATTAAGGACAGCATCATAGGCCTGCGAACGTACTCTTGCCGGGTCGCTGAGCAGATAGGGGATATCCTCGGGATAGGGCATAGTGAAAGGATGATGTGTGGCAATATAACGTTTTTCTTCTTCTGAATATTCAAACTGTGGGAAGCTGGTGACGAACAGAAACCTGTAATCGTTCTCGCGGCGAAGCTTAAACAGATCGGCAAGACAGGAGCGCAGCCCTCCCAATGTACGGCATACGGTGCTGTACTTGTCAGCGCAGAACAGAATAAAGTCACCGGGCTTGCCATTTACAGCTCGTAACAAATTGTCCATTTCAGGCTCAGTAAAGTATTTCGTCAGAATGGAATACAGCTCGCCGTTTTCCTTGATAGCAATCCATGCCATGCCTTTTGCTCCAAAGGAGAGTGACTTCTCTGTCAAATATTCAATAGTGCTGCGCGGCATGTCGGCATAGCCTTTGACATTTATAGCCCTGACCAACCCGCCTCGCTCAATTGCACTTTGAAAAACTGAGAAACCGCAATGCCGCATTTGCTCTGTCAGATCTATAATTGGCAGATCAAAGCGTAAGTCAGGCTTATCACTGCCGTACATATCCATAGCTTCGTGCCATGTCATTCGGGGGAAGGGCTCTTTAATATCGATTCCTTTCAGGGCTTTAAAGATATGTTTAAAAAGCTTCTCAAGATGATTCAGTATGTCCTCCTGATCTATAAAAGACATCTCCATATCTACCTGTGTGAATTCAGGCTGACGATCGGCACGCAGGTCTTCATCGCGGAAGCAGCGGGCAATTTGATAATATTTATCGATGCCGCCCACCATTAAAAGCTGTTTGAAAATCTGTGGAGATTGTGGCAGAGCATAGAAAGTTCCGGGATGTACCCGACTGGGGACAAGGTAGTCACGGGCGCCCTCAGGTGTACTTTTTGTCAGTATCGGTGTTTCTACCTCAATAAAACCTTCATTGTCCAGGTATTCGTGGACAACCCTGCAGACACGATGCCGGTAACGGAGGTTTTCCTGCATTTCCGGCCTGCGGATATCAAGATAACGATATTTCAAACGCAGATCCTCGCGTACCTTTCCTCCGTCTTCAATGGAAAAGGGAGTAGGCTCGGCTTCTGAGATCACTTTAACCTGATGGGCAGCTAATTCTACTGTGCCTGTTTTGAGTTTCGGATTGAGCGTCTCCTCATCACGAAGGCGAATCTCACCGCTTACAGTGATAACTGTTTCATTTTTCAATCGTTCTGCTGTTGAAAAGTCCGTGGGGGATAGATATTGGGCATTGAATACAACCTGCAGGAGACCATCGCGATCACGCAGGTCGATAAAAATGACACCGCCCATATCACGTTTTGTTTGAACCCAGCCCATGACGGTTGCATGCTGTCCGATGTACTTCTCGCTGAATGCACCGCAGTATTCTGTACGTTTCATAACATTCCTCCATTCTTATAATTTGTCTGGCGGGAGATGTTATAAAAAAAGAGCACATCGTCCCCTTCATTGGGACGAAAGGCTCTGCTTCCGCGGTACCACCCAAATAGGCTGCAGCACAGCCCACTCATTAACACTATGGTTTGCGGTCGTAACGCACCGCCTGCGGCTGAGCCTACTAGTAAAAATTCACCTTCGGTCAGCGACTCTGGGATGTTCTTCATTCAATGTCTTTGTATCGGGCTTTCACCTGACCCCGACTCTCTGATAACTCGGACAATTGAGTTACTCTTCCCTTCATTGTCTATTTTGATATAGATAAATATATTATAAACGAAAAAGTTCTTGTGTCAAGTTAATTTATTAGCAAGCCACGGCGAAATCATGAACCCAGTTTCTCCCTACTCTCTCACTTGAGAGATTTTTAAAATGTCCTTTCGGACATATTCGTTTTTCAGTCAAATGGCAACTCGCCTGAAGCAAGCCGCAGACCTATATA
>JAEYRF010000255.1 GCA_023409615.1 Bacillota bacterium
AACCTGAAGTCAGGGCCTGGACTATTGTCAAGGGCACCAAAGCTCCCCAGGCTGCAGGCAAAATTCACAGCGATTTTGAAAGAGGCTTTATCAGAGCTGAAATCGTTGCATATCATGACCTCATGGAATGCGGTTCTTACAATGCAGCACGTGAAAAAGGGCTTGTGCGCTCAGAGGGTAAGGACTATGTCATGCAGGATGGAGATGTAACCCTGTTCAGGTTTAATGTTTAAGGGCCGCCTCCGTCTTCTTCAGGGTACTTGAGAGCCTCTTGACCTCATTATCGTTCAGAACTTTTTCAAGATCGATGATGGAGATTAGCTTCTCTCCCCTGATTGCAACCTTTTTCAGGTATTCGCCGGCTCCGGTCTGCATCATTATGGGTGAAGAATCAATTTCATTCCCGGCAAACCTAAGAATCTCAGAGACGTCATTGACAATGAACCCTGCATAGTTCTCATCAATACGTGCAACGAGTATTTTTGTCTTTTTATTAATCGTAACATCTCCCATATCAAACCTCTTAGCCAGGTTGATTACCGGAAGTACACTATCTCTAAAATTAATGATCCCCTCAATGAATCTGGGCATTCTGGGCATCTTTGTTGCCTCTTGATATTTGATAATTTGAAACACCTGCCAGGCTTCCGCACCAAACTGCTGCCCGTTTATATCGAAAATAACCACCTGAATATCATCCATTTGCAGACCTCCTCATTATATTGTCAGGGACATTGCTCTTTAAGTATATTCGACATAATGTTACCAAAAATCCTCCTTGACAATCAAATCTCCTCATGCTACGATAATATAAATTTATAGAAAAAGGCAATGACAAGGGAAAGTATGCAGGAATCAACTCGATCAGCGAACCGGGAATGGTGTGAGCCCGGTGGAGTCTACCCGTTGAAGTTCCCCTTTGAGCTGCAGGCTGAAGATACTCAAGTAGGCTGTGCCGGTAGTCCGCCGTTACATGGAAAAGCGTATTATTGTACGCTGTTAAGCAGGGTCTTTACCAATTTGAGTGGTAACGCGCAGAGGATAACTCTTCGTCTCATAGCAGATGAAGGGTTTTTTATTTTGTAGAAGGAGGATATTTTATGATTATTGTAATGAGTAAGCAAGCAACAAGGCAGGAAATCGACAACGTTGAACAGAAGTTGGCAGAGCTTGGGTTCAATACCCACCCTATTATTGGCGAAATCAAAACAGTCATTGGTGCTATCGGTGACAAAAGAATGCTGAATACCCATGCTATCTCTTCTATGCCAGGTGTGGAGAGTCTGGTTCCAATAATGAAGCCTTTCAAGCTTGCCGGAAAAGAGTTAAAGCATGAACCAACCATTGTTGATGTAGGCGGAGTTAAATTCGGTGGAAATGAAATTGTCGTCATTGCCGGCCCCTGTGCCATTGAAAGTGAGGAGTCATTTCTCGAAACTGCCCAAAAGGTTAAAGAAGCAGGTGCAGGAATTCTGCGAGGCGGCGCATTCAAACCTCGTTCCTCTCCCTACTCCTTCCAGGGGCTTGAGGAGGAAGGCCTCAAGATAATGGATAAAGCCAGATCTGAGACTGGATTGAAAATTGTTACTGAGGTTGTGGATACACGGGATGTTGAAATGGTTGACTCCTATGTTGATATGATCCAGATCGGAGCAAGAAACATGCAAAACTTTAGACTGCTGCATGAGGTCGGACTGACTAAAAAACCCATTCTTCTTAAGAGAGGGCTTGCAGCAACCATCGAGGAATGGCTAATGGCTGCTGAATATATAATGGCTGCTGGAAATGAAAACATAGTCCTGTGCGAAAGAGGCATCCGGACCTATGAGACCTCCACCAGAAACACACTTGACCTGAGCGCCATACCTGTGATCAAAGAACTGTCGCACCTGCCTATCATTGTTGACCCTAGCCATGCCGCCGGAAACTGGAAATATGTAAGCGCACTGTCCAGGGGCGCCGTCGCCACTGGAGCTGATGGACTTATTATCGAGGTTCACATGGATCCTCCCAACGCGCTCAGTGATGGACCACAATCGTTGAGGCCTGTGAAATTTGCTCAATTGCTCAATGAGATAAAACCTGTAGCAACAGCTGTTGGAAGAAGTATGAAAATGGTGCAGGAACCTTAGTTTTGAGGTTATTATGCCATGAATTTGCGAATTCATGGTATAATAAATCTATCGGGGCACAAAATCAGTAATTGAAAAAGGACTTATGATGAAAACACTGATAATCATACCTGCATATAATGAAGCAAAAAATCTCGTCGGGCTTTTAGATAGTTTGAAATCAACCTGTCCGGAGCATGACATGGTTGTGATAAATGACAGTTCCCGCGATAACACTCTGGAGGTCTGCAGGGAACATGGTATCTATGTCATTGATCTTCCTGTCAATCTTGGAATAGGTGGTGCGGTTCAGTCCGGTTACAGGTATGCACTGTACAGGCATTACGATGCTGTAGTTCAGGTCGACGGAGATGGTCAGCACAATCCTGAATATATTGGCAAACTATTGGCGGAGCTCAATAAAGGAGCGAATATCTGCATCGGATCCAGATTTATTACTAAGAAAGGCTTCCAGTCCTCTATGACAAGACGATTTGCCATCCGCTATTTCAGCAGCCTAATATATTTCTTTACTGGATGTCGGGTAACAGATCCCACCTCGGGATTCAGGGCTTGCGACCTTAAAGCCATCAAATTATTTGCTACAGATTATCCTCAGGACTATCCCGAACCAGAATCTATTGTTAATGCTGCCAGAAATAAACTGCAAGTTATTGAGGTGCCTGTTGTCATGAATGAACGAAAAGAGGGAAAATCCTCAATTACACATTTAAAATCACTGTACTATATGATAAAGGTTAGTCTATCCGTAATCATTGCATCATTTTACCATTCACAACATATGGAGGCTGATTCATGAACACAATTCTTCAGATCATTATGATTGTATCTTCCCTTCTATTCCTATGCTATATCATAATCATGCTTCGTAATAAAAAGATTGAGCTTAAGTTTACTCTCATCTGGCTGTTTGCAGGAATAAGTTTTTTGGCAATCGCTGTTTTCCCAGGTCTGCTTCGCCGTCTTTCCGCACTGCTGCATATTGTTGAACCGGTAAACACACTGTTCCTGTTCATTATCTTTTTCGCGCTCTTGATAATTTTTACATTGACAATCGCACTTTCAAGAAACGCAAACCGCGTAAAGACCCTGACACAGGAAATTGGTATTATGAAAATGGAACTTGAGAAGCTGAAAAGTCATATGCATTTGAGTTGATCTTTTTCTAAAACCTCACGGGGTTGCCCGATATCATTGAACATAACAACAATATTCTTCCCTATACTCTTTGCATGATAAAGAGCCTGATCCGCCTTCTCAATGACATCTCTTATATTCTTGGAATGTGTTGGATATTGAGCCACACCACAGCTTACTGTCATCTTCTGCCGATTATCACTTGAACCAAGATAAATGCGTTGTTTCTCGAGCTGCCGCTTAATCCTGTCACCGACACTTTTTGCAATGATAATATCAAGATCACGAATAAGGATCATAAATTCTTCTCCGCCATAACGCACAGGTATATCCGAACTTCTTATACATTGCCGAATGATATCTGAAAACAACATCAGCAGCTTATCTCCCGACAAATGTCCATATGTGTCATTGAAACCTTTAAAATTATCCAAATCAAATATTAGAACATTTAAAACGCTCTCACATTTATTTGCATACTCGACCTCTTCCTTAAGCTTCTGCTCAAAATAATGACGGTTGGCCAAGCCGGTCAGCTTGTCTGTTCTGGCAATCCTGAATTCCTTCTTAATCAATTCATCACTTTTCATTACTTCAAAGTTAATTCTGGTTGCTGCATAAGCCGCAAGTAATATCATAAGATCTTTTATTATAAGTGATGAAATGAAAAAACTGCTTGTTTTCTCCTGTCCTGAAAGAATGCAAACAGCGGTATATAGAACTACAATGACAATCCCTGTCCTCACTGTATTTGAAATATTACTGTATACACCTAGTACGCCAATAAGGAAAAAGAAAAAAATGAAAAGTTCAGATCTGATGCCGTTGGAAAAAAAGATTAACAGCATTAATGCCGCAATATCACAATAAATAATTGTCATCGAGAATTTCTTGTTATATCTTTGAAGATATGCGGTGACAAATAAATTATAAATAGCTGTAATTGCTAGTGTCTCAAGGACAGCATACCATTGGATTTCGGGCATATTATTGGTCAGACATAAAACAGCAGCAAACAAATAAAGCATCCAACGGTAAACCAGCACTGTTGTGCTATTGTGCATTTTTTGCTTATTGTCTTTCTTTTGTATTCTTGAGACCTCGAATCTAGCTGCCCTTTTCTCCAAAACCGCATCATCCTGTCATAGCGAATTACAATTCCACACCTTCAGCAGTAATTCCGTCTGTGGTAAAGCCTACTTTGATATAGTTATGATTTCCATATTCTGCAGACAATTCGCTGCTTGCATGTATGTAAATATCAACATTTTTTTTGATATCAATTATTAACCTGTCGAATATGTCGTTTTGCATTATACGGACAATTACGTCAATATATTTCAATGGAGAGTGATCGGACTTGCTTTCAATAACAACAGGAATCTTAACATTTTTATCCGGCCCATACACCTTAATGTTGATTCCTCCTGGTTCAATAATACTATCAGTGGGATAAAGCATGTCCCTTTCAAATAAAATGTCAGAATTCATACAAAGACCTCCGATTTTACCTTTTTTTATGATACTCATAGTATAAAAATATCATTAAAACTCACTTTCGTAAAGCTTTTTATAGGTAGCTTGACTTTTTTTGACCTTGATAAGATATTGCTCAGTCTCCTTGAAAGGAATTTTATCGAGACTTTTACCATTTTGGCTGTATTTATTGTTTTTCAGCCATTGCGATACATTCCCGCTCCCTGCATTGTATGCAACGAGCATCAGTTCCAGATCGCCAAATTCGTAGTAAAGCGTAGAAAGATACCAGCAGCCAATCCGTATATTCATCTCAGGTTCGAAAAGCATATCCTTTGAATAATTGTTTATCTTCAGCTTTCCTGCAATCCATTCACCCGTTTTGCCTGTGATTTGCATCAACCCTCTTGCATCTCTTGGCGAAACCGCATCCGGTCTAAAACTGCTTTCCACCTTTATAACCGCAAGAACCAGATAAGGATCCAGATCGTATTCATCAGAATATTTTTCTATGAGTTCCCTGTATTCCAACGGATACATGTATCTAATCAGCTTAACTGCTGAAAAAGCGGCCCCAGCTATAATAATTGCTATAAGAAGACAAATTGCGATTTTTCCTTTTAACTTATGTTTCATACATCCATACCTACCGCTGCCACTCTTGCTTTTTTTGAAGGAACAGCTTAACGACTGCCTGTTCCAGCTCTTCTACCGTACCATTATTGTAAATGATCTCATCTGCAATCCTTATGTATTCCTCATCACGCATCTGGGCATTAATCCTGTCCATAACAGCTTCTGAAGAGAGCCCTGATCGTTCCATTACCCGCTTAATCCTTGTCTCACGGTCTGCCGAAACTACCCAAACCTCATCTGCCAGATCTAAAAATCCCCTTTCAATAGGGATTGGTGCGTCTATTACAATAAAGTCCCATTTAGCAGTGTTCTTCAATACATCAATAGTGTCGTTTATCCTTTCAACGATATGCTTATGTGTTATGCAATTTAGTGCATGCAGCTTCACTTGATCTCCAAATGCAATGGATGCCAGCTTTTTTCTGTCCAACTCCCCGGTCTCATCAATAATATCACTTCCGAAATACTCCACCAGCTCTCTGACCGCATCGCTTCCAACTGCAGTTACATTCTTAGCAAGTATATCAGCATCGACCACAGCAGCCCCAAGATCCCTTAGAGTCCTTGATACTGTACTTTTACCACTGCCAATGCCTCCTGTTATTCCGATTATTTTCATTTTCTCACCATTCCCAGTCGTTCTTCTCTTTTTTATTTTGTTTCATACCAACTGGAGCCTGTTTTGACTTCGGCAATAAGCGGCACCTCCAGATTGACGGCATTTTGCATGCAGTCCCGCAATATTTTTTCAACATGTGCCTTTTCGCTGATATGGGTTTCAATAATCAGTTCATCATGTACCTGAAGTATTAATCTTGATTTCATGTTATGTTCATTCAGTTCTTTATATACCTTTACCATCGCAATTTTAATAATATCTGCGGCGCTGCCCTGAATAGGCATATTCATTGCAACCCTCTCTCCGAACGACCTCATGTTGAAATTACTGGACTTAAGCTCAGGCAGATACCTTCTTCTCTGGAACATCGTCTCCACAAATCCATTCGTTTTCCCGTTTTCAACTGTATCGTGCATGTATTGTTTAACCCCGGGATAGCGCTCCAGATACTCATCGATATAACTGCGTGCCTCTTTCCTGGTGATTCCAAGATCCTTTCCCAGGCTAAAATCTCCAATACCGTAGACGATTCCAAAGTTGACTGCTTTTGCTCTGTTACGCAGCAATGGTGTTACCTGATCCTTTGGAATGTTGAATACACCGGAGGCTGTTGCAGTATGAATGTCTTCGTTATTTCGGAAAGCAGCGATCATATTTTCATCACCTGTGATATGAGCAAGTACTCTCAGTTCAATCTGGGAATAGTCTGCATCGGATAGCAGGTACTCATCATTTTCCGGTATAAATACCTTTCGGATCTCTCTGCCCATTTCAAGCCTGATCGGTATATTCTGCAAATTCGGTTCCGTACTGCTAATTCTGCCGGTTGCAGCAATTGTCTGATTAAAGTTGGAATGGATACGGCCTGTTGCGGGATTTACCACATGGAGCAGCCCTTCGGCATAGGTGGATTTAAGTTTGACCAACTGTCTGTATTCCAGTATTTTCGAGACTGCCTCATTTTTCTCGGCTAGCTGATCGAGCACCTCAGCATTTGTGGAATAGCCTGTTTTAGTTTTTTTCAACGCCGGCAGGCCAAGTTTCTCAAACAGTATCACGCCAAGCTGCTTGGGTGAGTTAATGTTGAATGACTCGCCAGCAAGTTCATATATTTCTTCCTCACAGGATTTGATTCCATCATCGAGTTTTGCAGAAAAATCCTCAAGGCCTTTTACATTAACTTTGAAGCCCCTGAATTCCATATCTGCCAGAACCTCAATCAGTGGCAGTTCGATCTCAAAATAGAGCTCCTCCTGACCGTTTTTGCTAATCTCCTCTCTTATTACCTTAGTCAGCTGCAGTACTGTCCTACTGTGGCGTACAGCCGCTACAGCAAGCTGCTGTAAAGGCATTTGAACAAACGGAACATAACTTTTACCCTTTCCGGACAACTCTTGAACCGATTCAAAGGAATATCCCAGGTATTCCTGCGAAAGCTCGGCGACGGTGTAAGTGTCGCGAGATGCGTTCAGTATATAGGCGCCAATCATTGTGTCGAATGCCAGACCATCAAAAGACAAGCCTTTCCACTTCAGCCATACAATGAGGTTCTTCATGTCATGTCCGTAGATTTTAATCGATTGATCAGAAAAAATTATGGAAAACTGCTGTAGAAACTGCTCTTCGCTGATTCCTTCACCAATTCTAACATATGCATTTTGATTTCCCCATGAAAGTGCAATGCCCGCCAAATCAGATTCAAATGGGCTTCTGCGATCGAACAACTGAAACAAAGCAGCTTCGCCATTCTTTTTAACCTCGGCAGCAACATGTACCAATGTGAAAGGATCATCTACCAAAGTAAATGGCAAATCTTCAACAATTTTTGTATCATTGTCTCCTTTTTTCTCCAGTCCGAATTTATCTATCAGGCGTTTAAATTCCAGCCGTCTGAAAAGCTCAAGGAGCTTGCTTTGATCATAATCCCCACGCCTTAGTTCTTCCAGATGACAAAGGGTCGGCATATTTCTCTCGATTGTAGCAATATGCCTGCTCATATATGCAAGTTCTTTATTACCGGCAAGCTTTTCCCGGACACCTTTTTTCTCAATTTTGTCAATATTCTCATAAATCCCATCGAGACTGCCATAGGATTTGATCAATTCCAATGCAGTTTTCTCTCCTATACCCGGCACGCCCGGAATATTATCGGATTTATCACCCATAAGCCCTTTTACATCAATGAATTGCAGCGGAGTAACGCCATAGCGCTCTATCACACCATGGATATCATATTCTTCTGTTTCTGTCCTGCCGGATCTTGTGATTGGCAACAGAATTCTTGTGTTTTCTGAAGCCAATTGAAGGGAGTCTCTGTCTCCTGTTACGATGACTACCTGAATGTTCTTCTCTTCTGCACATTTTGATACAGATCCGATGATGTCATCTGCTTCGAAGCCTTCCATCTCAAGGCGAATAATATTCATTGCGTCAAGGACTTCCTTCATATAAGGCATCTGCTCTGCCAATTCGGGCGGCATACCTTTTCTGGTCGCTTTATAATCAGTATACTCCAGATGCCTGAATGTAGGTGCTTTCATATCAAAGGCAACACATAAATATTGAGGTTTTTCCTCCTCAAGGAACTTATTCAGTATATTTAGAAAACCATAAATGGCATTTGTATGCAGTCCATCTGCCGTTGAGAGCAATTGTGTACCCTGCAGTCCGTAAAATGCTCTATTCAGGATACTGTTTCCGTCTATGATCATTAATTTCTCTGTACTCATATCATACCTCCGCGCATCTATTGTACACAAAAAAACAGCAGCCGTAAATGGCTGCCATCTTCAAATTATAAAGGTTAATTTCTGTTCTACTTCATATTTATATAAATCGTAACTGATACAAGATCCGAACCCAGCCTCATTTCCTCAATTTGGCTATCTGTCATTTCTTTTTGAATTTTAAGTTTTTTGATCTCATCGTTTTCAGTACTCCCATTATCCATTTGATGTTTCTGAAGTTTTTCATCAATGACTTCAGATTCCTTAATCATGTTGTCCAGCAATTGTGTCACGTCTTCCGATACAAAAGCACCCATCTGTACATTTGCTGCACCAAGAGCATCGTTGAGCACCGTAATGAACTGGTCGTAATTGGATTGAGGGAATATAAACTGCAGCTTTGGCTGCATAGTATCAACGCCTTCTGAAAGTTGCATTTCAATCGCATCAGGAGCATCCGCAGCTTCATTCTTTATCTTAAAAATAGTTGAAACGCCTTCCTCACCGCCATTGCCGATTGCCAGCACTCTAATTGTTTCAACCATCTCCTCCGGTTCATCCGAAGTGATTGTAACAGTTGACATCTTACTATAAAGCGTTTCTGCATCTGCCAAACCGGCCATTTTTATTGAGGCCGCCCGTTCGTCCGGGGCAGCTGAGCGATCTACTTCCACACTATCTATATTGTCAGCAGATAAGCTAAAGCTAAGAACTTCATCTTCTGCAATTGCGGCTCCAACCGAATCCGTGCCGTAATCTTCATCGACTTTACTATCTTGCAGCGCATCCTCAGGTGCTGCAGGCTTTTCTGCCGCCATTGCCATTTCTGCTGATTGTTGAGATCTATCAGCGGATTTTGTAGAATTTAAACCAAATCTGACAAAAGTTCCGGCAAGGAAGATCAGGAGCGCACCGGCAGCAATTGATGCAATTGTTCTTGTGAAAATGAAGCCTTTTTTCTTCCAAATATTTGTAGTGTTTTTTGTCTGTCTATCGGCAACAGCCATAAGTTTTTCGTGCAGTTCAGCTTTAAATTCAGCCGGCAGTTCCTGCTGTGGAATACTGGTACAAAGCCCGATGATCCGGGTCATTTCTCTCAGTTCTTTGTGGCATTCAATACAGTTTTCGATATGCTCCTCAAAGCTAAGCTTATCTTCTGTATTCAATTCATTGTCGATATATGCACATATATTATCTCTTACATTCATGCAGCTTGACATCCCCAACCCTCCTTTCGTTTTATTTGACGTACTCTTCATCAAAAAGTTACCGCTTGGTTGACAAAACATTTTTCAAAGCCTGCCTTGCTCTATTAATCCTGGATTTAACCGTACCGGCAGGGCAATTAAGTACTGTTGAAATCTCATCATAACTCAACCCTTGAATATCACGAAGCGTAATAACGATTTTTTGGTCCTCAGGCAGGCTATTAATCGCATTGCTGACTATAGTACGCAATTCTTTCTGTTCTGCCGCCGCATCCGGCTGTATATCATCACTCATGAACTGGCGTTTCATCTCGCCATCTTCCATTCGAATCTCTTCATCTAGAGAAATGACCTTTTTATTTTTTCTTTTTCTTATTTCATCAAGACATACGTTAGTAGTAATTCTGTAAATCCACGTGGAAAAAGACGACTGCTCTTTAAAGCTTGCAATCGACCTGAATATTCTGATCAGCGCTTCCTGTGCCATATCAGCGGCATCATCATAATTACCGATGATTCTGTAAGCCAGGTTGAATATTTTTTTCTGATAGCCTTCTATCAGTTCTTCAAAGGAAGCAACATCGCCGTCCTTTGCCTTCTCGAGCAGAAGCTGCTCATTTTGACCCATAAAGAATATACTACCCCCTGCTGTTGATCTGTTGGTGTAGGACCTGCACATAATAATTATTATACCATGATTTATCATGGTATAATAGCGCAAGTGCGTTTCGGCATCAGCCGAAAATTTCGCACGCGCCTAAATTCTGCCGGAGGCGTATAATAACCCCGCTTGTGGGGTTATTATACCATGATTTATAATGGTATAATAGCGCAAAAACTCAATCTGCCCGATAGGGGTACGCACCCACCCGGGTAGCTTATAGTCACTTTACCACATCTGGCAAGCATTGGCCCCATAAAAATAATGGATGACCGCATTTCTGCAGCCAGTTCAACCGGTATCTGGGTTTCTGTAATCGTTGAAGAGTTGACTGTTATTACATCCCCTTCCATTTTTGCGCTACATCCGATTTTTTTTAGAATTTCTATCATTACCTCCACATCTCGTAATCTGGGACAGTTCTTGATAATACTTTCCCTGCCATTGAGCAAGGATGCAGCCAATATTGGCAAAACAGCATTCTTGGAGCCTTCCACTGCGATCTCGCCTTTAAGCTTGGCTCCTCCTGCAATTACTAATTTGCTCATAAAAACACCTCGCACCATTTTATTTTATGCAAGGTAAATGTAATGTGTTCAGATTCTTTCATACCTGGAATAACGCGAGATATTGAGCAAAACACCTGCCCCGACCATGAAAAAGGCAAGGGATGTGCCGCCCGAGCTGAAGAAGGGCAGTGAAACGCCGGTAGGCGGAACTGTATTTGTGACAACAGCCACATTAAAAAGGCTTTGAACAGCAATTAGCGCAGTTACGCCGGTAGCAATCAAACTACCATAAACGTCCGGTGCATTCAATGCAATCTTAATACCTCTCCATATAAATATCAGGAAAAGCAGCAACACGGCCAGGACGCCTACAAATCCAAGTTCCTCGGCTAGTATTGCAAAGATATAGTCATTATGAGGTTCAGGAACGTAAAGAAATTTCTGCATACTCTGGCCAAGACCTCGTCCGAACAATCCACCGGAACCAATGGCATAAAGCGATTGGATTGTCTGATAGCCTTCTCCGCGCGGATCGATCCAGGGATTGAGCCATGCATTAATACGCGGCGTCATATAGTCCGTGAACGTGATAACTGCTGTAATCAAACCTGCTACCGGAAGAACAAGCATTGCAAAATGCCTTAATTTAGCACCTGCTGCAAACAGTATAATCATTGCAACGGAAATCATAATGATTGTGGCACTTAGATGTGTCTCAAGCAGCAGCAGCAGTGCAATCAGTCCAATTGCAAAAAGGTATGGCATCAGATCTCCAAAAAACGATTTGAGTGGCCTTTTCCTTTTAGAAAGGTTAAAGGCAAAGAACAGAATCAATGCCAGTTTTGTCATCTCGGAAGGTTGAAATCGAACCCCGGCAATCTCAATCCACCTCCGTGATCCGTTAGCTTCACTGCCTATGCCTGGTATCAGTACAAGTATCAACAATATAATACTTGTTCCCATCAACGCCCAGACAAATTTACTCCCATATTTATGGTAATCCAGGTTAGCGGCAAATAGCATGGCAACCATGCCCAGTGCTGCAAAAGCCAGTTGTCTGTTAATATAGTGGTATATATTCCCATACTCCTTCTCGGCCGTTGGAGCACTTGCGCTGAAAACCATTATCAAGCCAAGAGATAATAATATTAAAACTGTGATGAACAGTATGAAATCAAAAGGTTTTTTATCCTTCATAAGATACCTCCACGTCCGGCAGCATCATCCAAAAAAGTTCAATCTTAACGTTGCAAAGCCAACAAAACACAGCACTATGGTTATGAGCCAAAAAACGGTGACCACCTTTGTCTCTTTCCATCCCGACAACTCAAAATGGTGATGAATCGGCGCCATCTTGAAGACCCTCTTTCCCCTAAGCTTGAAAGATGTTACCTGTATGAATACAGATAAGCTCTCAACTGCATATATAGCACCAACCACAAGCAAGATCCAGGGTATCTTCATCATGACAGCAGCAGCTCCAACTATACCCCCCAAAGCCAGAGAACCGGTATCACCCATAATCACCTTTGCAGGGTATATATTAAAGACAAGAAAACCCAGGCAGCCTCCGGCTGTAATGGCGGAGGTAAGCTTGACAACATCCCATTGTTCAGATGTCATTGCGACGATTGTAAAAAAGACAGTAACAATAAGTGTAACTCCTGCAGCCAGGCCATCAACTCCGTCAGTCATATTCACAGAATTTGTAATAAGATACATTACAATAATCACTAACGGAATGAACATCCACACCGGCAGTTCTACGATCGCACTACTGCCAGTGAAAGGCAGGATCATACCTGTTCCAAGTGACGGTGAATAAGCCGTATAAAAGGCAAAAACTGCAGAAACAAGAAACTGCCCAAAGGATTTTTGCTTTGCATTCAGACCATCCTTGTTCTTTTTAATTACCTTGATCATGTCATCAATAAACCCAATAGTACCAAACCCAAGAGAAACTAATAATATTGGTATAATCCCGGGATATTTTGATGCGAAAAACATGGAGGTTATAATCATTGGAAAGATGAAAATTAAACCACCTATTGTGGGAATACCCATTTTTTTTAAATGACTCGCGGGGCCGTCATCTCGAACCGTCTGCCCTAACTTCAACCTTCTGAGCATTGGAATAATGATGGGCCCTGCAATCAGTGCCAGTATAAATGTTGCTGCAAATGCAACTACTTCAGGTGAGTTTAGTAAATCAAATTCCAAATAATATTCCCCCGTATCTTCATCACAACTGTTAAATCGTGAAAAATGTGTCTTCTGACGCTTCACTATTCCTCTGTCAGCGCATGTACAATCTCTTCCATTTTCATACCTCTTGACCCTTTGACCAATATAGCATCGCCTGTCTGCACAAGCTCTTTTATATATTCAATAGCTTCAATATTGTTTTTGAAATATGCAGTCCGGTTCGGATCAAATCCAGCATTCACAGCACCGCTAATGATATTATCCGCCTCATTACCTACTGTAATAATGTAATCAGGTTCCTTGCGTGCTGCCTGAATGCCTGTCTCCATATGTGCTCTTTCAGACCAGTCTCCCAGTTCCAACATATCACCTAAAACAGCAATCTTGCGGGAGGAAGACATTTCGCCTAAAACATCAAGTGCAGCCTTCATAGATTGCGGGCTGGCATTATAGGCATCATTGATAACGGTCAAACCATTAGCCTTAATAATGTTCAGTCGCATCTTTGCGGGGCTGAATCGTGAAATACCTGTTTGCAGGCAGTTCATCGGAACACCTAGTTCAAGACCTGCAGCTATTGCCGCAAGTGCATTATAAACATTATGCACTCCAGGAGACGGCAATTGTATCCGGTACTCCACTTCTCCAACCATTATACAGAAATCAATGCCGTATTCTCCTCTTGATTGAATGTTGTAGGCCTGATAATCCACGCCCTCTTCCAGTCCGTATGAAACAGTCCTGCATTTAAGCAAATCTTTTGCACCGCTAAGCATGACGTCATCTCCATTTAGGACAAGCAGCCCGTCAGGCTGCAGACCTTCCAACAGTTCCAGCTTTGCTTTTAGGATATTCTGACGGGACCCCAATTTTTCAATATGTGAAATACCGATATTTGTTATGATCCCGACCTTTGGCCTGACAATGTTAGTCAGTGTTCCTATTTCTCCAAATGCACTCATTCCCATCTCCACAACTGCAGCTTCATGCTCCTGCTCCAATTTGAAGATCGTCAGCGGTACGCCTATTTCATTATTGAGGTTTCCCTCATTTTTTAATACATTGTACCTTTCACCAAGTGCACATGCAACCATTTCC
>JAEYRF010000015.1 GCA_023409615.1 Bacillota bacterium
GGCTAGGTGCGTGGAGCGCTTCTTGATATCAGCTCTGCTCATACCGTTCAATTCGCCGAAATACTCAATGTTTTCAGCAGCAGTCAACCTGTCGTACAACCCTACCTCTCCTCCAAACAGTATCCCAATGTGGGCACGGACTTTTTCCGGCTCCCTGACAGTATCAAATCCTGCCATCTTTACACTGCCCGATGTCGGGTGCAGCATTGTGGCCAGAAGCCGAAGTGTTGTGGTCTTCCCCGCTCCGTTTTCGCCAAGCAGTCCAAGAATCTCTCCCTTATTAACCTGGAAACTGATTGAATCAACCGCTGTGAAAGTGCCAAACTTCTTTATAAGGTCTTTTACTTCTACCATGGTGCAGATCCTTTCTCTCTTTTCTAACAAAATCACTCTTTCGAAATCATCCTGGCCATAGATTCCGCCATGATCAGGTCTTCCCTTGCAGTGATTTTAATATTGTTGTAGCTTCCTAAAACTAACTTGACTTTGTGTCCCATTCTCTCAGCCAGCACTGCATCATCTGTTCCATCAAACCCATCCTGGACTGCCTTTTTATGTGCATCCATAATAAGCTCATACTGAAATGCCTGAGGGGTCTGAATATACCAAAGCTTACTTCTATCGACCGTTTCTTCAATAAAGCCCGACTGGTCGGATCGTTTAATAGTATCTTTTGCAGGCACAGCCAGAACAGCAGCTCCATACCGCTCCGCTGCATCTATACAGGCTTCTATACCATGCTCATCTATGAATGGTCTTGCACCATCATGGATCAGTACAATACTACATCCGGGAGAAACATGGCAAAGTCCGTTATAGACAGACTGCTGGCGGGTCGTACCTCCCGGCGTCACGATCTTAACCTTTTTGAAGCCGTATTGGTCTATAACATTCTTCCTGCAGAAATCCACCTCAGTTTCATTGGCAACAACAATTATCTCATCAACAAAAATGCATTCCTCGAATCGCTGTATTGTTATTGCCAAAACCGGCTTCCCCTGCAGCTCAAGGTATTGCTTGTTTGTCTCCAGGCCCATCCGTGTACCTTTTCCCGCTGCTGCTATCACGATACTTATCAGGCTTCCTTCACTATCTCTCATACGAATAAATTCCTCCTAAAGTCTGAGGTAAAAACTTTTTTTCATAAAAAAACGGGGTAATAACCCCGTAAGCTACTATAGATAAACTGCATTGGAAGCTGAGTGAATACACTTTGTTCACCACTAGATAACCCTTTCAATGGTATACTTTGGCTTGGCAAATATCATACGTCCCGCCGCCGTCTGGAGAATACTGGTGACCGTTACATTAAGACTCTCACCGATATGCCTTCTGCCGCCTTCTATAACAATCATCGTACCATCATCCAGATATCCGATGCCCTGGCCGTTTTCTTTCCCATCCTTGATGACCTGGACTGTCATATCTTCACCGGGAAGAGCAATAGGCTTCAATGCATTTGCCAATTCATTTATATTCAATACAGGAACACCCTGAAAATTAGCCACCTTGTTCAAATTAAAGTCAATTGTCAACACCTTGCCGCCCAATTTCTTAGCCAGCTTTAAAAGCGCACTATCCACTTCAGCGTCAGAAGCAACTTCATAATTCTCAACCCTCGTTGGAAACTCCAGATCCTTCTGAATCATATTCAAAACATCGAGTCCCCGTCTGCCCCTGTTTCGCTTGAGACAATCCTGAGAATCCGCAATATGACGCAGTTCCTCCAGTACAAAACTGGGAACAATTAGTTCTCCTTCAATAAAGCCGCTTCTGCAAATATCTACGATTCTACCATCTATAATTACGCTCGTATCCAGTATCTTTGGCTCCATCTGTGTACTCGTATCTTTTAACACAGAAGTTCTCCCTCTCATCGATTCAAGGAAATTCTCATTCGTCTTGCCGGATGCAACAGCAACACCAAGACAACTGAATAAAATATTCGCCGCAATAGATACAGGCGTTCCTATGATGTCAATACCCTTAATCGGTATTGTTATAAGATTGGCTATAACCAGCCCTACGATCAATCCGATGGAGCTGAGAACTAATTCATAAAGTGTCAGCTTCTGCAGAAAGGTTTCCATTTTGTCAAGAGTTTCCATAATGATTTCGATTAGTTTGTTTCCGGCAGTGTAGAAAACAATTGCCAATACAATTGCAACAGCAACATAAATAACCGTCTTCAGTTCGGGAGAAGTCCCCTGCATCTGATAGCTAAAGAATGTTCTTGTAAGGGTAATACCTGTTACACTGCCTACAGTTGCAAACGATAGTTTAATAACATTATTCAGCACTCTATCAAACTCCCCTAAATAATATTCTCCGCCGACTCCCGGCTAAATACTAAATTCTGAGGAAATCATTAATTACCGTTTCAATCTCTGTCTGATTTGTATCTTCAGCCAAAACAAGTTCACTTACAAGAATCTGCCTTGCGCTGTTGAGCATTTTTCTTTCTCCTGTTGAAAGCCCCTTCTCACGGTCCCTCAACATAAGTATCCTTACAACATCCGCAACTTCATATATATTTCCGCTCTTTATTTTCGTCATATTCTCACGATAACGTTTGTTCCAATTATTCGTGACATTGATGCTTTGATCCTGAAGAATTTCATAAACCTTGTCCACATCGCAGCTTTCTATTACTTCCCGGATACCTATTCCTTCAACATTATGTGTCGGTATCATTACCTTCATGTCACCCACAGGCATTTTCATTACATAATAATCCTGTTTTTGGCCAAGGATTTCCCTTTCCTCAATGGACTCGATCACTCCGGCTCCATGCATAGGGTAAACTATTTTATCTCCGACACTAAACATAATAATTCCTCCAAACGCACCCCAAAAAGTATACATTTCACATAAATGTGATTTGTCTTTTGTCAGATATCGTTCGGCGAATCCTTAGGTACCAGCCTGTCTTTCGTCAGGAACGATTAAGTAAGATATTGAAAAAAATACTCCCAGCCATTAATTATGTGGAAGTTTTTGATGTCATGTTTGAACCAATCTATTAAAGTATACTACAATTAAAATTTATTGTCAAAGTAAATGATCTTATCACTAGCAGGCAGGCCTCGTCAATGCATATTTCCAAGAAAAACTTCCTAACTGTGGATTACAGCATTGACAAGAAGTTGTCCAAACATCTATAATTAAAACAGGCTAATACATTTAGCATTGTTCAATTCCAATATATAGAGTACGCCTGTACGTTAAAACTGGCTGGATTTGTATGGTCGTTACTTTATAAGCGGGAAAATGATATGCATCAGGAGAGTGAACACAATGAGGGATATGCTTGTAGATGAGTTCCAGTATACTGTTCAGGAATTGATTTTCAGAAACAAAAGTATCATTGACTCCATGACGAAAAGTCAGGACTCGAATTCAAGGGTCAACCGTGCCATTGTCAAGGCAGTCACACAATGCGGATGTATAAGTATCGACGCAAAGAAACAGGAAATGCCTGAAGACAGTAGTTTCGAAGAAGCCCGGAAGGCAATGGACACCCACGTCATCGGTAAACTCTGTGAAAACTGCAGAGACTTGATTGAAAACGAACTGGGTAAGAATCTGTATTACATCGCCTCCATATGCAATACGCTTGACCTTAATCTCTACGATATCATAATCAGAGAGCAGGAAAAGGTCAAGATGCTTGGTAAGTTCAGTCTGGAATAGTTTAATTAAAAATAACATCCAGAGCATCCTGAATATTCAGAACAGGAATAATTAAAACTTCGGCGGGAATTTTTATTTGTCCCGCCATTTTCATATTCCCATCCGGGATGACAATGCGCCTGAACCCAAGCCTGACAGCCTCAAGAATTCTCTTTTCTATTTGCCCGACAGCACGTACTTCCCCGGTTAGCCCAACTTCTCCTATCAGCACACAGCCTTCATAAACAGGCACATTTCTGAAGCTTGATGCTACAGCCGCAGCGATTCCCAAATCGCAGGCCGGTTCATCAAGTCGGATACCACCTACTACATTTACATAAGCATCATAGTTGTAAAGCTGCAAACCCACACGTTTCTCCAGCACGGCCATCAGCATGGTCAGCCTGTTAAAATCAATTCCTGTTGCCATTCTTCTTGGCACACCAAAATTGGTAGCGCAGACAAGAGACTGTATCTCAATTAGCATCGGCCGTGTGCCCTCAAGGCTCGACACAACAACAGAACCCGGAACGCTGCCCGGCCTTCCTGAAAGCATCATCTCTGAAGGATTGGAAATCTCCGCTAGTCCGGAATCCCTCATCTCGAATATGCCAATTTCATTTGTAGATCCAAATCTGTTTTTTACTGCCCTTAATATGCGAAAACTGAGATGCCTGTCTCCCTCGAAATACAGCACTGTATCAACCATATGTTCAAGGACTCTCGGTCCTGCTATAGCGCCCTCTTTTGTTACGTGGCCAACAATCATCACTGTTATCCCGCTGCTTTTCGCCAATTTCATCAGTGCCGCAGTAACCTCCCTTACCTGGCTGACACTGCCGGGTGCTGATGTAATGGCATCTGTGTACATGGTTTGAATCGAATCAATAATGATAAGTCCGGGTTTCTCTGTATCCACCAATGCAGCTATGGATTCATAGCTCGATGCAGATGCGATAAACAGATCCGAACGCGTAACTTTCAGTCTGTCTGCCCTGAGTTTAATCTGTACGACAGATTCCTCCCCGGAGACATATAATATTTTTGAACCAAGCTTTATGGTGTTGCAAATCTGCAAGAGCAATGTAGATTTTCCGATGCCGGGATCACCACCCACAAGTATCAGGGAGCCTTTCACGACTCCGCCGCCAAGTACACGGTCCAATTCCTTCAACCCGGTCAGGCTGCGATCGTCATTGCCGGTTTGTATATCTCCAAGGCTAACAGGTCTTATTATTCCTGCTGCCCCCGTAGCCGACTTTGTTGCCGCTTCCTGCCGTTCTTCAACAAAAGTATTCCACTGCATACAAGCCGGGCATTTACCAAGCCATCCGGATGATTCGTATCCGCATTCCTGGCATATAAAAACAGTTTTACTTTTTGCCATAATTCCTCCTGTAACCGCAGTCAGTCAAATAACCACAGTCAGTTAAAAAACGTTGTTTACAGCTCTCCCGCATCAATCAATCCATTCAACACAAGGATGAACATCGCGTGGGACCATGTGAGTGGTATAACCCAGGCTGGTTTTCCGGTACTCTTATCTACTTGCTCCGGTAAAAGTCCCTGCGGCGTTGCACTCTTTACAGCCCAATTAAGATAATCCATAGCTTTTTTATATGATTTTGTCTCTATATGGTAAAGTGCTGCCCAAAGCGTTGTCAGCACCCATGGATTTCCGCCGATATATCCGTCATGTTCATACCTCATCAAACCGCCGGCCTGCTGAAAACCAAGCTGTTTCTCTACAATTTGCGACGTGCTGACCATTCGCGGATCATTTGCGGGATATATTCCAAATGGAACACTGAGCCCCAGCAGGCTTATATCCGGTGTTTCGTCCAGCTGCGAATAATCTCTTGTAATGCTGATTGAATTTATCTTTAAAAGCACCCTGTTGTCCGTATGCTCTTCACCCCAGCCGTTCAGCTTAACCCGCACACTTCTGACATACCTGTTCAACTCAGGGTGCCAGAAGTTGCTTTCGATCGATCTGTGAAGAGCTTCAGCCGCATTTTTCCACTCTTTCGCTGCTGCTTTCAGTTCTGCCTGTGCTATGCTTTCCTCAGCAGTCGTTGCCCTCACTTGTGCTTCTGATGACACTGCGCACTTATCTGCAAGAATCTCTGCTATAGTTGCGCCGGCCTCGATGCCTGCACAAACTGCTGCACTTGAATACGCATGTTCCCCAAGTCTCTCTTCCCAAAGATCGAAACTCAGCCACGGCAGTCCGGTTTCATCATCCATATAGCTCAACAGAAACTCTACTCCCTTTTTAACGCTCGGCCAAAGATCTCTTAGAAAATTAGTATTTCCGGTAGTTTCGTAATGCTTTAAAATACCCCATATGATCGAACCGCCTTCATCTATCTGCAGTCCCCAGGACGGAGCAAGGTTCCCATCCGTATAAAATCTTTGCTGCCAGCTGCCATCTTCATCCTGAATCTTTGCACTCCAACGGTAAAAGCGCTCCACGTCTCCGTAAAGGCCACACTTGTCAAGCGCAGCTGCGATAAAAGCAGCATCTCTTCCCCAGCAATAAGCATATCTGCCGCACCTGGTGAATTCCTCATCAATCTCCGGCGCTGCAAGGAGTGCTCCTGTTCTCTTATTTGTCATCAGAGCAAAAACCAATAGTGAACGCTTATACAATTCATCTATCTCGTTATTTCCGGTGCTAATTTGCCTCAGGCCTGTTAGATAGTTATGCCAGTAATCCTTTGTTCTTTGAAGTTCTTCACTTATAATTATATCTTCCTGTTTACGAATCAGTGATTTGAGTAATTTCAGATCATGGGCAAAGCAAAGCTGCAGTCCAAATTGTAAAATCCCGTGATTTCCTAATTTAACACCCTCCCAAATCAGGGCACCCTCTTTCATCATGCCAATGACGTCATTACCGCAAAGCTGACCACGGCCCGCATTCTCCTTAGAGCCTTCGCCCAGCTGGTATTGCTTCACCTGTACACCGGAGGATATGGAATAATAATATCCATGTCTATAATGAATTAATGCAGAAAGCTCAACATCAAAGAGGATTCCTGCCGTATTCGATGTTGATGAGATAGAAGATGAAAACACAGCAAAACTGACTTCCAACTGTGAAGCACCTGTGTTCTCAACCTCATAATACCTGGTAAACACATCACTCCCGGGCACTGTAAAATCGGATTGGCGGATGATAAGCTCACAATCAACTCGAAAATACTCTGTGACAGCGATATTTGTGTCAGACATAAAATACTGCTTTGTCTGCCAATCCTCAGAATCCAGCCAGGAAGCACCCTGCCAAAGATTCGGACAAATCAATCCTACATTTAACCTCTCAATATGCTGTGCAAAATCTATGTCAGGCCAGAATAACCTTATAAGCTCACCTCTTTGATCGATACATCCAAGCATGCTTGAATTTCCCGCAATCATGCTGTTAATATATGATTTCATTATTCTGCCCTCCCTAAGTTATCATGTTTTGATGTCCCCATCATTTTAACACACTGCACAAAACATCATCAACAGTATTCAGGTTTAGACGAGGTCTATATTACCATTCATAGCATTTATTGCCACCAATAAATGCTTTTGGTTAGGTGCAAAATAGTAGCAACCGCATCGATGGAGGTCTTTCATGAATAATACTTTTGAGAATATGATACTGTACAGTTCCTTGTTGATACAGATATTTGTCTTGGTAAGCGGCTGTTATTTTTTTGCTATTTCCGTAGCCGGCTGGGGATGGCGCAAGAAGAAACAGGCAGAGTGCGATCCATGTAAAAAATTCGCACTGGTAATTGCTGCTCACAATGAGGAGCTGGTAATCGGGCACGTAATCGACAGCCTTCTTAACCAGAATTATCCACGGGAGCTATACGACATATTTGTAGCGGCCGACAATTGTACCGATAAGACAGCAGCCGTTGCCAGAAAGCATGGTGCTTTTGTTTATAAACGTTATAATACAGAAAAAACAGGCAAGGGGCACGCTCTGGAATGGATCTTCAAAATAATTGAAGAAGCTGATAATCAATACGACGTCATTAGCGTGTTTGATGCAGATAATCTAGTTTCATCAAATTACCTTTATGAGATGAACCGACAGCTTTGCAAAGGATATCAGGTAGTCCAGGGCTATATCAACAGTAAGAATCCCTTTGACTCCTGGATCACTTTCTCCTATTCAATTGCATTCTGGCTTTCAAACCGCACCTTCCAACTTCCACGCTTTAACCTCGGGCTGAGCTGCGGATTGTGCGGAACCGGCTTTTGTGTTGATGTATCAGTATTAAAAAAAATCGGATGGGGTGCTACCTGCCTTACAGAAGACCTTGAATTTACAATGAAGCTTGCAATGAATGGAATGAAGGTTGCTTGGTCACATGATGCTATTGTATATGATGAGAAACCTCTGACACTAAAGCAGTCCTGGCGTCAAAGGAAAAGATGGATGCAGGGGCACGCAGATTGTGCAGGAAGATATCTGATTCCTCTGCTTAAGAAAGCTTTCAAAGAAGGCAATCTTGCAACATTTGATTGTGCTGTGTATCTCTTTCAGCCAATCCGTTTCCTGTTTATCGGATTGATTTCGGTTATGCTCTGGGTTCAATCCTTTTATCCTCAAGCACCGTTCTTTACGCTGCAGTACGCATTTCCTGCTACGGTATGGTATTTGTATGTCGTACTCCAGTTTATATATGGGCCGCTGGTTGTTCTCTGCGAAAACAAGCTTGATCTGCGAGTGCTTTTGGGGTTTCTTATCTATCCTTTCTATTGCCTTACCTGGGTGCCCATCACGATACAGGGCTTTCTCAGTAAGGATAACAAGACCTGGAACCACACTATGCATACCCGCGAAATCACTATAGAGGATCTTGAAAAGACACAAAGTCCGATTACCTCCCCCGAAGCTTCACGATACCAGTAAATGGGGACAGTTCTCAAGAATACGATACCAGTAAATAGGGACAGTTCTCAACTATACAGCGATGCACTAAAGTATAGATTTTTATCCTCATCAGTTATATAATGTTCTTCATGTGATACAGTTTACACAGCATCATACCATGGAGCTATACATGAAAAGAACATTACAAAAAAACAGTGATTTTACATATGGCCTGAAAAAGGGACTCCCGATTGCTTTAGGTTACATACCGGTATCATTTACGTTCGGCCTGATGGCTGTTGGCGGTGGCTTACCTCCATTGACAGCTGTTTTTATTTCTCTGACAAATCTGACAAGTGCAGGGCAGTTCGCAGGTACTAACCTGATTCTGGAAGGGGCCGGATATCTGGAGATAACGCTTGCGACCCTTGTCATTAATATCCGTTATATGCTAATGTCTCTTTCACTTTCACAGAAAATAGATACGAAGATTACACTCATTCAAAGACTGATCTTTGGATTCGGCATCACTGATGAAACCTTTACAATTGCCTCCATGGAGAAAGGCAAGCTGTCCTATTCTTATTTACGTGGCCTGATCGCAGGTCCAATCATCGGATGGACTCTTGGCACTGCATTAGGCGCCTTTATATCCTCGGCTTTGCCCCGGGACTTTGGCAACGCTATGGGCATTGCTCTATATGCAATGTTTATAGCTATTATTATCCCTCCCGCAAAAAGATCCAAATCAATTTCTATGATCATTTTAATTACGGTAGCGATTAACTTGCTTTTAAAATATATCCCCATATTCGGGTTTATATCCAGCGGATTCCGTATGATTTTCGCTACTGTTTCGGGTGCTGCTATCGGAGCTGCTCTATGGCCTGTTGCAGATGAATCTTCTTCTGAGAATACTGATAAAGGTGGAACAGTATCATGATACCTGTCCTGATCTCAATATTACTGATGGCTATTGTCACCTATATAATAAGAGTATTACCGGTTACACTATTCAGAAAGGAAATCAAATCTCCCTTTATCAAATCCTTTTTGCGATATGTCCCGTATGCAGTCCTAAGTGCGCTAACCTTCCCGGATATTTTCCATTCCACCGGAAATGTCATAACTGCCGTCAGTGGTGTTATTATCGCCATAACTTTATCATATAGAAAGAGAAGCCTTCTGATCGTAGCCATTGGATCTATTGTAGCCGTATATCTGACCGGTCTGTTCATTTAGAAAGGCGACAGGAGTATCCCTATCGCCTTAGCTTTTGTACTATTGTTTTTACTCTGTTGCTTTTACTTCTATTGCTTTTTGCTTTATTTCTTTTTCTTTCACTTTAAAGTCCAGCTTATCCTCCGAAAGTTCTACACTCACGATATCGCCGGCCTTTACCTTGCCTTCCAGCATTTCCTCTGCAAGTTTATCCTCTATCATACTCTGTATAGATCTTCTAAGCGGCCTGGCCCCGAATGTAGGGTCAAAGCCCTTTCTTGCAAGGAAGCCTTTAGCCTCATCACTGATTTCAAGAGTAATTGAATTCTGCCCGAGCCGCTTCATAAGCACCTCTAGCATGATGCCGACAATGCTCCTGATATTCTCCTCATTTAGCGGATGAAATACAATAATGTCATCCACTCTATTGAGAAACTCAGGGCGAAATGTCTTTTTCAATTCTCCCATGACATCACTCTTCATGCCCTCGTAATCCTTAGCAGCATTTTCTCCGACAATAAACCCAAGGCGCTTTGGTTCAGTGATCATTCTTCCGCCTACATTGGAAGTCATGATGATCACAGTATTTCTGAAATCAACGACTCTGCCCTGAGAATCAGTCAACCGGCCATCTTCCAGAATCTGCAGCAATATGTTGAAAACATCCGGATGAGCTTTTTCTATTTCATCAAACAGCAATACCGAATAAGGTTTTCTTCTTACTTTTTCAGTCAGCTGCCCGCCTTCATCATATCCCACATAACCCGGAGGCGAACCAACCATCCTGGATACTGCGAACTTTTCCATGTATTCGGACATATCAATTCGTATCATTGCATCCTCATTGCCAAACAGTGCCTCGGCCAAAGCCTTGCTTAGCTCCGTCTTTCCTACACCGGTTGGTCCGAGGAATATGAATGAGCCAATCGGCCTCTTTGGATCCTTAAGACCCACCCTGCCTCTTCTGATTGCCTTTGCAACGGCTTTTACCGCTTCATCCTGTCCAACGACTCTTTCGTGGAGTACATTCTCCATCTTCATAAGTCTTTCAGACTCTTCCTCTGCCAAACGCTTCACAGGTATCCCGGTCCAGCTTGCCACAATGTCGGCAATCTCATCCTCTGTGACAATATCTGTTCTCGTCTGGTTTTTCTGGTACCAATCACCCTTTATTTTCTCATGCTCTGCCTTAAGATTCTGCTCCTTATCCCTGATACCCGCAGCTTTCTCAAACTCCTGACTACGAATGGCATCTTCCTTCTCCTTAGCAAGCTTTTCTAACTGATCCTCCATCTGCTTTACATCCGGCGGTGCCGTAAAAGCTTTCAGCCTTACCTTAGAGGCCGCTTCATCAATCAAATCGATAGCTTTATCCGGCAGGTATCTGTCTGTAATGTATCTTGCAGAGAACTTTGTCGCCGCTTCCAATGCACCATCTGTAATTTTTACACGGTGATGCGCTTCATACTTGTCGCGGATTCCCTTTAAAATTTCAATTGTCTCCTCCTGCGATGGCTCACCTACGGTAATAGGCTGGAACCTGCGTTCGAGTGCAGCATCCTTCTCAATATGCTTGCGGTACTCATTGAGTGTTGTTGCCCCAATCATCTGAATCTCACCTCTGGCTAACGCAGGTTTGAGAATATTAGAGGCATCGATCGCTCCTTCTGCAGCACCCGCTCCGATAATAGTATGCATTTCATCTATGAACAGGATTACATTTCCGGCCTTTCTGACTTCCTCCATGGCCTTCTTCATTCTTTCTTCAAATTCACCTCTGTATTTTGCACCTGCTACCATTGAAGAAAGGTCCAATGTAAACACTCTTTTATCTTTCAGCATCTCAGGGATATTTCCCTCAACAATTTTTTGTGCAAGTCCTTCAGCTATGGCTGTCTTGCCAACGCCCGGTTCACCAATGAGGCATGGATTGTTTTTGGTCCGCCTGCTGAGTATCTGGATGACTCTCTCAATCTCCTTATCCCGACCAACTATCGGGTCAAACTTCGCTTCTCTGGCCATATCTGTGAGATCTCTGCCAAACTGGTTCAATGTGGGTGTATTTGTCTGGCTCGATGTGCTTTTAGGTTCACCACTGGCAACAGGTGCGTCTTCAGTGAGCAGTTTGACCAGATCATTGAACATTTTCTGCGGGTCGACACCAAGGTCCGCCAATATACGAACAGCTACACTTTCACCCTCCTTCATAATTCCCAAAAGAAGATGCTCTGTTCCGATATAACTATGCCCCAGCCTTCTGGCTTCGATCAGACCAATCTCAAGGACCCTTTTTGTCCTTGGGGTGAAATCCAACGGCTGTTTTGAGTCGTTATCACCACGGCCAATCAGCTCATCAATTTCCTTAAGAACCTTTTCTTCAGTCACCCCCTGCCCATGCATAACTCTTGCCGCCACTCCTGTACCTTCACGCAGGAGGCCTACCAGTAAATGCTCTGTTCCCACATAACTATGTCCGAGCTGCATTGCAGCCTCCTGAGACAGGTTTATTGCTTTTTCAGCTTTTTCTGTAAATCTTCCAAACATATTAATCACATCCTTATGTTGTATCTATTCTATAACCTCTTTAAGCTGCTCTCTGATCAGCTCAGCCCGTCTCTGATCTCTTGCATCCGGAGTGAGCTCTCCACCAGAAAGCTTCTGTAAATATGCCGGTTGTATCATCAACATCATTTCGTTCAGCTTTTCAGGCTCAATACCCTTCACAATACCAGTAATGGCTCCCAACCGAACATCTGAAATCAATTTTAAGCCCTCATCCGCAGAAATGATCCTTGCATTCATAAGTATACCCAGTGATCTGAATATTCTATCTTCAAATCTGAGTGGATTCTGTTTGTACAGTTCTCCCCTCAAGATGCGCTCCTGCTCAGATATTTGTGAGATGATATTGCAGATACCAGAGATAATTTCCTCCTCAGTCTGCCCCAATGTTACCTGATTTGAAATCTGAAACAGATTCCCGGATGCCTCACTATTCTCGCCGTAAGCTCCCCTGACTGCCACACCGATCTTACTGCACATTTCTAATATACCTTTGATATAGCCGGTCATTGATAAAGCAGGCAAATGAAGCATCGCTGAAGCTCTAATCCCCGTGCCCGTATTAGTCGGGCAGCACGTAAGGTATCCAATGTTTTTGTCAAATGCAAAGTCCAGCTTTTCCTCCAACTCTGTATCAAGGTTGTTGCAAAGATCCCAAGCCTCTCTGATCTGCATCCCGGGGAAAATACTCTGCAATCTCAGATGATCCTCTTCATTGACCATAATACTTATTTTCTCATCCCTACTAAGTATTACGGCTCTATTGATGTCACCATGCGCAAAGTCAGGACTTATCAGGTGCTTTTCAGCAAGCAGCTGCCTATCCAAAGGCGCTATCGCCTGCAGTTCAACATAGGAAAACCTCTGATTTACAGTACCTTCGTCGCTGATTAACGCATCCTTAACCTTTTTCAATATCTCAGCACTTTGCGTCTGTTTCATCCTCGTTGTAAAAGGATAGTTCGCGAGGTTCCGGGCCAGCCTTATCCTGCTGCTGATAGCAACATCTGCATCAGGTATGGATTGAATAGGGTTCTGGTTCATATGACACCTCCGCAATTGTTTTCAGTGCCCTCCAAGGCCCTTATCTGGTCTCTAAGACCGGCTGCCTTCTCATACTCCTCCTTGCTAATGGCCTCAGTCAATTCGCCCCTCAGCTTCTCAAGTTCATCCGAAAATTTTATGCAATGCGAAACCTTACCCGGCACCTTCCCGACATGCTCAGTATTCCCATGAAGTCTCCGAAGAATAGGGTTCAACTTTTCTCTAAACACGTTATAACAATTCGGGCACCCCATCTTACCCGTGCTTCTAAAGTCATCCAGACTCAAGCCGCAAACATCACAGCTAATCTTTACAGGCTTCTCGATTTTCGTAAAGCCATCATCTTTCATGAAATTAGGAATACCCAATAGAAAATCGCCTAAGTTGAGCTGTGGGCTAAGTGCAAAATGACCCTTTACATCTGCGCACTGACTGCACAGATACATTTTAACCATATTCCCATTTATGATTTGAGTAATGTGTACATTTGCATCTCTTTCATGGCATTGTTGACACAGCATATATCTCACTCCCCTTCTTACACCATCAGACTGGTCAGCATGTTCTTCAGCATGTCTGCTCTGAGTATATCCCGGTCAGGCATAGGAATCCTTCCTATCATCTTATCACTTGTTGCGGCTCTAAGAATCAAACCTTCCCTCTTACTGATTACATCATAATCAACAAAGTTGTTTATAAATACCTCTGCAGAGTGCTGAGAGATACTGTCGCCCATTGAACTGACAATATGCATTAGATAGTTACCCGGTCTGCTGATATTTACTCTCTTTATACTAATATTTCCTCCGCCCCCGCGTCTACTTTCGACATAATAGCCTCTCTCAGTTGTAAATCTTGTATCTATCACATAGTTTATCTGAGAGGGTACGCAATTGAATTGGTTTGCCAGTTCATTGCGCTGGAACTCAATAGCACCATTTGTATCATTAATCATCTGCTTTAAAAAAGCTTCGATAATATCACTCATTCTGGCCATTTGCTCTCACTCCCTTTCTCTCACCCTAAGTATCCTGCGCATTTCGCTGTGCGAAATCACCGTGTTGGCGCATTTCGCTGTGCGAAATCACCGTGTTGGCGCATTTCGCTGTGCGAAATCACCGTGTTGGCGCATTTCGCTGTGCGAAATCACCGTGTTGGCGCATTTCGCCGTGCGAAATCACCGTGTTGATTTTGACTATCTTTGACTTTTAAATATATTATAAATCACACTAACCATTTATTCAAGCATTATTTCATCAACGCCTTTGCAAATGCCTCATTGGCCATTTTAATATTTTTCACTGACCAGAAGCATTATATACAAAAAAATGCCTAGCAGTATTGTAAAGAGCTATTGTACAATATTAGGAAACTTTAGCGGAATGCAGCTTAGAGATATATAGTCAGAGCGAGGATAAGCAAGTCGACTGTCTGAGTAAAAATGCTGCATATCAATACTTTCTGAAGCATTTTTACGAGTTTCGACTTGCCCAGTAGCGTATTTTTAACGCTTTGCGTTAAAAAACGCGGGCTGAA
>JAEYRF010000020.1 GCA_023409615.1 Bacillota bacterium
TGCCGACTTTTTCCTTCAGCCATCCGTGATACTGGCCGCGGCAAACCGCATCCCGTTCCATCTGAGTAGGACTCTTTACCTGCTTATAGGTAAAATAATGATCGTTGTCGGGGTCAAGATATTTGCCAAGAGAAATGCCGGCACACTTGCTGTTTGATATTTCACAATCCTCAATAATCCAGCCCTTGCTCCAGTGAGGACCGATCATGCCATCCTGATAAGCTGCAGGCGGTGCCCAGGTGGTGGCAGCTTTATCGATTTTAAATCCGCGGACCGTATGATAACCGATGCCGGTTACAGAAGGCATAAAACACCTACGGCGGACATTTATCTCTACATTTTCCACGTTTGGGTCTTTGCCCTGGAAGTTGGCATAAATGATTGTTTCATCGGCATCCGTATCCTGCTCGGCATACCACTTATAGACAGATTCGTCCGGTACCCAGCTGCATTCATAAACTTCACCTTTGATACACTCGTCTAAAGTAATAGCTTCATACAGCGCCTTGTCATTTAAATAAACACAGCCGGTATGTTTGTTTGGTGTTGCGAAATACCAGTCTCCGTATACTAAAGTTGTATAAGGATTGAATTCACCGAAAACACTGTTTGCAATCCGGCATACCCAGACATTATCTTTGTAATGCTGCCAGTTTTTTATCTGTTCCGCGCCGGTAATCACAGCACCAAGAGGTGTTGTACCGGAATAAGTGATACGGGCATCTTCAGTACCGGCATGAACCGGATCTACATATTCCCGGTAAATTCCCGGTGCTACCAGTACTTCATCCCCGGGAAGAGCCAGTTTCGCAGCTTCGTTGATCCGTCGGAATGGCGTCTCAATGGAACCATTGCCGTCTCTTGCAGCATTTGCATCTACATAGTATTTCATGATAACCTCCCATTATTGAGATATACAGGATACAACTCCTGACACTACTAATTATATAACATGATAGTAACAAGTTCATCATTATAATTAACTTATTTTGTGCTTAGAGAAAGAAATAATACCTGTATAATATAGTTAGGCTCATTGATGTGGGCTTATTGAAAAATCATTTATTCTACATCCTGCAAAGCATCGTAGCCTTCTTCACCGGTACGAACCTTAATGACATTCTCAACGTTATAGATAAAAATCTTTCCGTCGCCGATATTACCGGTGTAAAGTACCTTTTTCGCTGTTTCAACAACTACTCTTACAGGAACCTTGCTGACAACGATTTCAACTTTTATTTTCGGAAGCAGATTTGTTTCATACTCAATACCACGATAATACTCTGTAACGCCTCCCTGAATGCCATAGCCCAGTACATTCGTAACTGTCATGCCTGTTATGCCGATTTTGTCCATTGCATTTTTCAAGGATTCAAATTTATTCTGCTTCGTAATGATTTCTACTTTTGTAAACTTGATGCCGGGTGCGGTAGTTTCTGGTACGGAGACAACCTGCACCGGTATAGCACTTTCGACCGGGACAGTTCCTGGTATGACTTCAGAAGATGTCTCCTCGCTGCCGGAAATTTCCGCTGCGTTTGTATAATCAATGGCCACAAAATCAGGATAAGCCTGATTTCCGTGTTCACCGATATCCAGACCTTCAATTTCCTCTTTAACGGAAACACGAAGACCGATGGTATGCTTGATTGCCAGCCATACAAGAGCGGAGACCGGGAAAACAAATACTGCGACGCACAGAACACCCAAAGCCTGTTTGCCCAACAGCTCAAAGCCGCCGCCGAATAGCAATCCGTTCGGTGTACTGACACCTGCGATACCATCCTGTGCGAATATACCAACAAACAATGTGCCGAGAACACCATGTACAAGGTGAACGGACAATGCGCCGACAGGATCATCGCATTTTTTGCGGTCAAAGAACATGACGCTTAATACAACGAGGACACCTGAAATAGCACCGATAATTATGGAGCTTGTAACGCTTACATACACAGCGCAAGGCGTGATTCCAACAAGCCCTGCTAAAAGACCGTTTATCGACATTCCCAGATCCGGTTTCCCGATTACGATCCAGGCGGTTGCTGTAGCGGTCAATACTGCGATAATGCCGGCGGTGTTGGTCGTAACCAATATATGACCAATTGACATGGGGTCAGCCGCCATCGTTGAACCTGCATTAAAACCAAACCAGCCAAACCACAGAATAAAGGCACCAATCGTTGCAAGGCCCATATTGTGGCCAGGAATGGGACGAATCTTGCCATCTTCTGTGTATTTTCCGATTCTGGGTCCAAGGATTATTACACCAGCAAGAGCAGCCCATCCTCCAACGGAATGAACCACAGTTCCACCTGCAAAATCCAACATACCCAGCTGTGCAAGGAACCCTCCGCCCCAGATCCAATGGCCGACTATGGGGTAAATAAATAATGTCAGGATTAATGAAAACAAAATAAATGAGATGTACTTAATACGTTCTGCAACTGCGCCGGAGACAATCGTAGCGGCAGTTCCACAGAAAACAAGCTGAAAGAAAAACTTAACCCAGAAAGGAATGGTAGACCATGAAATTGCAGAGTAGACGCCTATATATGCAGCACCTGTTGCAGGAGAATTATCGGCACCGCTGGCCATAAACAGACCGTTTAGACCGATAAATCCATTTCCGTCTCCGAACATGAGGCCCCAGCCTAAGACAAGGAAGCCCAGAGAAGATACGGCAAATACAATGAAGTTCTTTGAAAGTATGTTCACTGTATTTTTTGCACGGGCAAGACCACTTTCTACCGCGGCAAAGCCAAGGTTCATAAAGAATACAAGTACGGCGGCAAAAACTACCCATATGGTATCCAGAATTACCTTTGTTTCCATAACAGAACCTCTTTCTATACATTTTTTTTAAATAGATTCTTATTCGTTTACACTGTATAAAATTTCAGCATAGGTTGGTATTTTCCAGTACTTGCTGCTGACAAGACTTTCCAGTTCATCAACGGTCTGCCGTAAATCATTCATAGCCGCAAAGACCTTTTCACGGTAAGCTCTGACAAGCTCCAGGCTGTCTTCAATTTCCGTGTCGGCAGATGTATTTTCTATAAGCTGTTCCAATCTCTTTCCCATGCATTCTGAAAGCTTGACTAGTCTGTTAAGCAGTTTTTCTTCCATACTGGTTTCTATTTCCGCATTTACAGCCTTCTTGCGAATGATAAGCTCAGCCAGCTCATTCTCGTAGCCAAGCACTGCCGGGACGATCTGTTTATTCACAATGTCAATCATGACGAGTGCTTCAATATTGATCGTTTTTGTATAGTTTTCCAGCATGATTTCATAACGTGAGTGGATCTCGTCTTCTGTAAACACACGATGATGAGTAAACACTTCAATATTTTTTTCTTTAATAAATGCAGGCAAAGCCTCCGGTGTAGTTTTCAGATTGAGCAAGCCTCTTCTTTCCGCTTCTTCTATCCATGCAGGGTCATATCCGTTCCCGTTGAAGATAATACGCTTGTGATTTTTTATCGTTTTCATAATAAGTTTACTCAAATCCGCCTTGAAGTCAGTGCCTTTTTCAAGCTCATCAGCAAACTGGCGCAACTCTTCTGCCACAATTGTATTGAATGTGGTATTCGGGTCAGCGATGGAGAAAGCAGAGCCAACCATACGGAATTCAAACTTGTTTCCAGTAAAAGCAAAGGGGGATGTGCGGTTCCTGTCTGTGGTATCCTTCGGGAAATGAGGCAGAACTGTTGCTCCTATTTCCATGAAGGTTTTATCTTTACATGTATATAGTATTTCGTTTTCCAGAGCATTGAGAATCTCGGTGAGCTCATCGCCCAGGAATATTGAAACAACAGCGGGCGGTGCTTCATTTGCGCCGAGACGGTGGTCGTTGCCGGCACTTGCCACTGAAACACGCAGCAGATCCTGATAATCATCAACCGCTTTAATTACTGCTGCAAGGAATAGAAGGAACTGTGCATTTTCAAAAGGTGTATCGCCGGGTTCCAGCAGATTAATACCGGTATCTGTTGAGATAGACCAATTGACGTGCTTTCCGCTGCCGTTTACACCGGCAAAGGGCTTTTCGTGCAATAAGCAGGCAAGTTTATGTTTTGGTGCAATACTTTTCATCAATTCCATTGTCAACTGGTTATGGTCTGTTGCAATGTTCGTTTCGGAATAAATAGGTGCGAACTCGTGCTGAGCCGGTGCCACCTCATTATGCTTTGTTTTTGCCAGAACACCAAGTTTCCATAATTCCTCATCCAATTCACGCATAAATCCGGAAACACGATTTTTTATTGTACCAAAATAATGATCTTCCAGTTCCTGTCCTTTGGGGGGGCGGGCACCGAATAGCGTTCTGCCGCATAACATAAGGTCGGGTCTCTTCAAATAGACCTCTCTATCAATTAAGAAGTATTCCTGCTCAGGTCCTACTGACGATACAACACGCTTAACATCGTCTGCTCCGAAAAGACTCAGCACACGCAGAGCTTGTTGATTGAGGGCCTGCATGGAACGCAGCAATGGTGTTTTCTTGTCAAGAGCCTCACCGCTATTTGAACAGAAAGCAGTGGGAATGCATAAAGTATTATCCTTAATAAAAGCATAAGAGGTGGGATCCCATGCTGTGTATCCCCTTGCTTCAAAGGTAGAACGCAATCCTCCTGACGGAAAGCTGGACGCATCCGGTTCACCTTTAACCAGAGCTTTTCCTGAAAACTCCATCAGAATCTGACCATCACCATCCGGTGTAATGAAGCTGTCGTGCTTCTCGGCTGTTATACCTGTCATAGGCTGAAACCAATGAGTGAAATGTGTAGCGCCTTTTTCTACTGCCCAGTCTTTCATGGCATTCGCGACTACATTTGCCACATCAAGTTCCAGATGTGTGCCGGTTGCAATGGTTTTCTTAAGTGCTTTATAGGTATCCTTTGGTAAACGATCCTTCATAACGGCATCATTAAATACCAAACTTCCAAAGATATTTTTTGTTTGTCCACTCGCGCTCTGGCTGTTATAAAGATTTGTAACAGAACTGTCCTCTTTTGGGGATATTTGTTTACTCATGCTGATACTCCTTTCAATTTCTATAGAATCAATAAAAAAAGCAAAGGCGTCGAGGACTTTTAAATCCACAGCGCCTTTGCTGAATGAATGAAGTATAGCAAAAAAAGATTATGCTGTCAATATGTTTTTTTAGAAAAAAATGAAGGATAAAAAACAGAGGGTTGCAAAATACAATTAGAATTATTGAAATAATGCAAAAAAATCAATTAAAAATGCAAGTACAAAATAAAAAATTTCAAAATTCTATTGACTCAACCATTGCTATACCGTATAATTTTTCACATGAACAAAGGCGTTCGTTAGATAGTATCCGATATCAGCTGGAATGTTGCTTGCGGAAAATACTATGCGATGAGTGCCTTTATCTTTATGTTGGAGGTATGGATTGTGAGAGAAGGAATGTTTAGAAATTTATCAGGATGCGCGATATCGGGCATTTTTTCGAAATCCGGCGAACGGTTTTCCGGAAAACGTATCATTGATTCCATCGCTTCCATGCACGACCGTTCGAACGGTCTGGGCGGAGGTTTCGCAGCCTATGGCATTTATCCGGAGTATAAGGAATACTATGCTTTTCATATTTTTTATGATGATCATACTGCAAAAAAGGAAGGCGAAATGTTTCTGGAGGAGCATTTTGATATAATCAATCTATCAAAGATACCTACAAAAAAGACTCCTGAAATAACAGATGAGCCTCTTATCTGGAGATACTTTGTAACTCCATTGCCTACAAAGCTTGCCGATAGCCAGGTGGATG
>JAEYRF010000033.1 GCA_023409615.1 Bacillota bacterium
GTTCATACACAAGCTTAATAAAAACGCTCTGAATCACCTTGATCTTCTCAAGCACTTTACTTCCGATGAAGGAAAAGACGACTCTGTCGGCATAGTCCATCATCCGTGCAACATCCTGTTCAGCCAGGCAGCCCATCAAATAGCCCATTTCATACGGGCTTCCCTCTAGATAGTAAGCTTTCTTGGGTTTACCCGTATCATAATTCAATATAGATTTATTTTCTGCAGTGATACCTCTTTTACCGTTATATGTAATAGCCTTTATGACCTCGAAGCCATCTCGCTTGAACGCTTCGTTCAGCTGTATCAGACGTCTTCCCGCAGCATTGTTTCTGAACAAAGTACAATCTCTCCCAACAGACCCTATACACTATAAGCTTCCGGGCCTGAACAGATTCTTATACTATTATATGACACATGAATTAGATTTTGTGATTAGTGAACTCAAATGAGCCTTCCTGTTTGAGAAAAGCGTTCACGATAGCTGCATTTCCTGCATAATTCCTCTACTGCCCGTCTTTGCGAAAACCCGTTGTAGAGGGATATTGCCCGCTCTCCATCAATAATAGACGCAAAATCTTCAGTAAAAATATTGCCGAGAGGAATTGATCCGTCACTATCCAGGCAGCAGGGCACTACAGTACCATCAACCAGTATGGCAACCTGATCCCGCAGTCCAAGGCAAAATCCGCTGCTGTTGCTGATACCTTCCGATACGGATGGCCATTGGAAAACCTCTGCACTATTTAAAAATAACCGATCGCGAAGCGTAATCCTCTTGTCCCTCTTTATTACATCAAAAATCGGAAAGCCAGGTTCATATCTTTGCTGCAGTTTATTCAGAACAATTGAGTTGTAATGTTCAGATGCATCAGAAGTTAGATTCCAAAGCCTGTATGATATATAAACTCCAGTCTTGGAAAGCATTGCGTCCGCAAATGAGAATATCCCATCCAGATACCGGTCAACTGCTGCTTCGTTTACTATGCCCTCCTGACTGTGTACAGAAAAGTTCACCTGACGCAGGGCCGACGCGCCGAGTAATATCTCATCCTGTTCACCTATAAGAGTTCCATTAGTCGTAATATTTACCTTATATCCGTACAGGCGGCACAGCTCAATAAGTCTTGACAGATCAGGATGCAGCAGGGGTTCTCCCATCACATGCAGATACACATAATCGGTAACCCCGTGCAACTTCCGCAGAACAGTCTCAAACTCAGGAATGCTCATAAATCCCGGTTTTCTAGACGTGCCCGGGCAGAAGGTACAGGATAGATTACATACATTTGTGATTTCAATATAAGCCTTTTTTAACTTCTTCATATAAATCATTCTAGCCATTTTTTTTTACATGTCAATGGATATCGGGTGACAGGTCTACTAAGCAGACCCGTCACCCAATCGCAAATGCTATGGCATTTTGTCATTACATACAGTAAAATAGATATAGCACTTTGCCTGGGAGTGATAGTATGAAAGCGCAACATCAAAAAACAATGCTAAATGCAGATTTTCCATTGAATGTTTTCTTCACTGATGCTACTGAATTTCCACCGCACTGGCATGAAGTGGTCGAAGTGGTGTATGTGCTGGATGGAAGTCTTCACGTTGGTGTCAATAGTGAGATATATACTATGAACCCAAAAGATATTTTGCTTATCACAGGCGGTGATGTTCACTACTTTGTCCCTGAGCCAAAGCGTGTAAATAGATTGATCCTCCATTTTGACGTAGCCTTTTTTGAGTCTGCCTTTCCCTCAGCAAAAAAATGTCGTTTTTCCCGGGTAATCCTGACAGCAAAAGATGATATCACGCAGGATACAAGCCAATCTGTTCACAAGCTTCTAGAGGAGCAAATTCTTGCAATTATCGAAGAAAATCATACACAGAATGACGCATATCGAATTGCAATGAGAGCAAGGCTGTTTGATATACTAGTCATATTAGCACGTCTGGTGCCAATGCATTCATATTCCCCTCAGGAACGCAACAGACATCTTAATCGTCTCGGCCGACTTGAAAATGTATTTAAGTATGTTGAGGAAAATTATAGCTCCAGCATCACTCTGCAGGATATCTCCTCGGTAGCGAACTTCAGTGAATACTACTTTACCCGCTTTTTCAAAGAAGCGACCGGTATGACCTTTGGAAAATATATCAGCAATTATCGGGTCGAAAAGGCGGCTCAGTTGCTGAAGGATACTGATGATACAATCACAGAGGTAGTATTCAAATCAGGTTTTGGAAGCATTAAGACATTCAATCGAGTATTCAGACAAATAAAGGGCTGCTCCCCCTCTGCCTATAAAAAGACATTGTTCGAAATATGACATTCCGCCTAACTACATAATGTCACTATAAGAAAGCTGTAATAAGTAGAAGGAATCTTATTTAGCTATGTCGAATTATTCATAGTGTGAAAGGAGTTTTCATATTATGAAAACTAAATTCCATAAACAGGAATGGAGGAGTCAATTTATGGGTAAATTTATTACGTTTGGTGAAATCATGCTGCGGCTTGCACCTGC
>JAEYRF010000081.1 GCA_023409615.1 Bacillota bacterium
GTTATTCTGTGTCGTTATTCTGTGTCGGTCTTCTGTGCCGTTATTCTGTGTTGTTATTCTGTGTCGGTCTTCTGTGCCGTTATTCTGTGCCGTTATTGAGATTCACTGATTTAAGACCGACTCCACAATTATAACATACGTTTTTATAGTTGCAAACAGGTGTTCTGATGGAAAGTTTTAAAGGGGGACACTTCTCAACTATCAAGCAGTTGTATCTCTTTGTTCATTTACTCAGATGATCTCAACATATTGCCGGTTAGAATTCTGTTGAAGTCAAGAGACAATTGAGAAGTGTCCCCCCTGCGAAGTTGAGAAGTGTCCCCCATCGTAAAGTTGAGAAGTGTCCCCCCAATTTTGTCCATCACAATTTATTGTTGACAGACCCATTTTGCTGGTGTGATAATAGGATGAAATATATAGGCTGTAAGGAGGACTAATCAATGAAAGTTGTAAAATTCGGAGGAACTTCACTGGCATCTGCCGATCAGATAAAGAAGGTCTGTTCCATTATCACATCCGACCCCGAGCGCAGAATCGCTGTCGTATCTGCACCTGGCAAGCGGTATAAAGAGGATATAAAGGTTACCGATATGTTGATTGCATGTGCGAAGGCAGGTTTGGAAAAGAATTGTGCACAAAGTGAATTGCAGGCTGTTACCAGTCGGTTTGCAAATATCGCAGCCGAATTGAATTTAGACGGCAGTATTGTGCAAACCATTGCCGATGATTTGAGGGCTCGCGTCGAAGGGGATAAAAACGACCCTGGAAAATATATGGATAGTCTGAAGGCCGCAGGTGAAGATAATAGTGCAAAACTGGTAGCTGCGTACTTGCAAAGCATTGGCAAAGATGCACGTTATGTCAGCCCCAAAGATGCTGGCTTGCTTCTCAGTGATGAATTTGGCAACGCACAGGTGCTTCCACAATCCTATGACAATCTTAAAACCCTTGCCAATTACAGCGGCATCACTGTATTTCCCGGCTTTTTCGGATATTCGCACAATGGCAATGTCGTCACACTGCCCAGGGGTGGTTCCGATATTACCGGTTCAATAGTAGCAGCAGCTGTCAATGCAGATTTATATGAAAACTTTACTGATGTAGACCACGTCTACTCAGTCAACCCTAATCTGATCGACTCTCCTGAACCTATTAACGAAATAACATACAGAGAAATGCGTGAGCTTTCCTACGCCGGGTTCAGTGTGTTCCACGAGGAAGCTCTGGTGCCGGTTTACCAAAAGGGAATACCCGTATGCATAAAAAACACAAATAATCCTGCTTCTCCGGGAACGACAATTGTCAAGGACCGTCACAGCATCTTATCGCCTGTTGTTGGCATTGCAGGAGATACCGGTTTTTGCTTTATCTACATCAGCAAATATCTGATGAACCGTGAGGTTGGTTTTGCCCGCAAAATATTGCAAATTCTTGAAGAGGAGCATATTCCATTCGATCATATGCCTTCCGGTATCGACAATTTATCAATTATTTTAAAGCAGAGCTTTCTGGATGAGCATAAAGAAAAAAGGATCGTTGAGCGAATAAAGAATGAATTACACACAGATGACATCTCTGTGGTGAGAGATCTTGCACTTGTCATGATCGTAGGCGAGGGAATGCGCAACACAAGAGGGATTACCGCACGGGCATCCGGATCATTGGCTGCTGCCGGAATTAATCTGGAAATGATCAGTCAGGGTCCATCTGAGGTCAGCATGATTTTTGGAGTAAGGGCAAGCGAGAGCACAAAGGCTATCTGTGCGTTATACAATGAGTTTTTCAACAACCCGTCCAAAACTGCATAATCGCAATACACAAGCTATTTGATAATAATACCCTCTGCATTACATTTTCAGTGCAATCCTTATACATTCCTTTTTCCGGATAAATGATACATTTTACTGATGATTTTATCCTTTAAAAGATAGCCTGAAACGAAAAGGATAACTGCCGCAGATGAGAGCATAATGACAATTAGATAGTTACCCTTCTGCGCGCTGTGCCCTATAAATGACGATGCCAACAAGGCCGGAAACCTGCCTATTAATATAATGGCAAAAAACCTGATCGGCTTCACCGGTGTAATCCCTGCGATGTAAGTTACGATGTCCTTTGGTATTCCAGGTATGAGGAATAAGATGAATAAAGCGATTTCGGATTTACTGCTGTTGATCATGAAGTTGAACTTATTAATCTGAGCATCGGACACAGCCAGCTTCACCACAGGATAGCCTATTAGTCGTGCTATTATGAAAACTACTATTGACCCCATAAAAATCCCGGTCATTGAATACAATGTACCCATCCATGTCCCATATATGTAACCACCGGCTATCTGTACAACTTCTCCTGGGATCGCAGCAACGACAACCTGCAGGATTTGTATGCCAATAAAAACAAGTACGCCCTTCCAGCCGTATGAGTTCAGGAGTTTGCTAAGATCTTCGGGTCTACTCGCCAGTGCTGTGATCTCAGGCCCGAATCTGATGCCCAGATAGGCTAAAACACCAGCGAAAATTGTTATAAGGATTATGTAGAGTACAAGCTTACCTTTTCCAGATTTATGCCGACTTTCTGTTGCTTTATCCTCAGCATTTTCAATATTTATGCTATTTTCTTCCGGCTCTTTTTCGTTATCCAAATTGAACTATCCTCTTGTTTATGATTCCCTTATCTTTTCTTGGCATTCTACAATTTATCATGTTTTACATTGCACTATACTGAAAATTGCAGGTATAAGCTCCTAATACCTAACAGCATTATGCATTACTCGTTCAATGGAATTGTAAGCTGCTTATCTTCTGCATCTTCTTCTCTGAAATAGCAGCCTACCGCCGGAATGCTCTTTGTACGATAATAGTCGGGATTTTTAATGCCTGATTCTTCAATCGTCTTGACAGAGCACACCCTGCTTCCCTTCTTTTCCTTCATCACCTGTATCCCTTGGGAGTTTCTTGAGGTTTTCAAACTGATATTACCGGTATTAAAAACAAGTACCTTGTTGATATTACTATAGGCCACTAAATCAATATCTTCCTCAAGAAATCTGATATCGATCAACAGAGAACGGTCCGAATAAGCGTTCGCCAGTTTTTTCCTGTTTGTCTTTGTTGCATAACTTCCGATGTCAATTTTTGCACACTTGCCGTTTTCAAACGAAAAAAGCACATTGCCAGAGTAGTTGTCTGTCGCAATGATGTACAATATTATTTCGCCTTCATCAAGCTTAAGAAAATTGGTCAAAAATTCCCCCAATGTGCTTGCCTTGCAATCCGGCACATCATATATACGCAGTTTATAGACTGCCTGTCTGTTGGAGAAGAGCAGAAGTTCAGCTTTGTTATGAGTTTCAACCTCCTGAATAATAATGTCATCGTCCTTGAGCTTGTGCTCCGGGTTAGACCGCAGTGATACCAGAGGAATCTTCTTCAGATAATTCTGCTCCGTTAGGAAGAGCTTCAAATTGTAGTCCTCTATCATAAGCTCCTCTGTTATTTCCTCAATATGCGTATCCAGAATAATTTCAGTTTTCCTCGGCTGCCCATATTTTTTAGCGACATCATTGAGCTGTTTGACAATAATTTTTCTGATCCTTTTCTCATTTGCACATATGTCCTTTAAGTCATCTATCTCCTTTTGAAGCGAATCCACTTCTCCCACCCGATCAAGTATGTACTCCCTGTTCAGATTGCGAAGCTTGATTTCTGCAATAAATTCAGCCTGAATCTTGTCAATTTCAAAGCCGTCCATCAGGTTCGGAATAACCTGAGAATCAAGCTCAGATTTTCTGACGATCGAAATAGCCTTGTCAATGTCAAGTAGTATCTTCCGCAGGCCAAGCAGCAAATGCAGCTTTTCAGTTTTTTTGTTAATGTCAAAAATCGTCTGCCTTTGAATGCAACCGGTCCGAAACTCCAGCCATTCCTTCAGGATTGTGCGTATTCCCATGACTTTCGGAGCACCTGATACAAGGATGTTGAAGTTGCATCCAAATGAGTCCTGCAATGAAGTAAGCTTAAACAGCTTGTTCATGATGGCATCGGGATCGACACTTTTTTTGATGTCAATGGTAATTTTCAATCCTTCCAGATCCGTCTCATCCCTGACATCAACAATGTCCTTTATCTTTCCACTCCTCACCAGATCGATGACAGAGTCAATTATTGCCTCAGATGTAGTTGTGTAGGGTATCTCGACAATCTCGATACAGCTATTCTGCTTATCATATCTGTATTTTGCCCTTACCTTGAAACTGCCCCTGCCTGAGTCATATATCCCACGAATATCATTTTCATTATAAATCAGGTAGCCGCCTGTTGAGAAATCGGGACCTTTGATGTATTGAAGAAAATCTACATTCTCATCATTGATATACGCAACTGTAGCATCGCAAATCTCCTTAAGATTGAAGCTGCAAAGATTGCTCGCCATACCAACAGCTATACCCTGATTTGCATTAACCAGTACACTTGGGAAGGTTGCCGGCAGAAGTGCAGGCTCCTTCAATGTCCCGTCGTAGTTGTCAATAAATTCAACAGTATTCTTGTCAAGATCGCGGAACAATTCCTCACAAATCTTCTCCAGCTTAACCTCTGTATATCGCGCTGCTGCAAAGCGCATGTCCCTGGAGTATTGCCGGCCCATGTTGCCTTTAGAGTCAACGAAAGCATGCAGCAGAGCACCGTTTCCCTTCGTAAGCCTGACCATAGTCTCATATATGGCCATATCGCCATGTGGGTTAAGCTTCATCGTCTGCCCTACCACATTGGCCGATTTAGTCCTGTTGCCGGTCAGCAGCCCCATCTTGTACATCATGTACAGAAGTTTCCTGTGAGAGGGCTTGAAACCATCAATCTCTGGAATAGCACGTGACACAATAACACTCATTGCATAGGGCATGTAATTCTCAACCAGCGTATCCGGTATTTTCTGTTTCACCAAATTTTTATCCACAATAACCGTTCCTTTCTTGGGGACGTTTCTCAACTTTTCTCTTTGGGGGACGCTTCTCAACTTTATAAATTTGTTAACGTTTCTCCTGGGGGACGTTTCTCTACTTTATCGAAGTATCTGATATCTGAAGGGCAATTATATTGTCCAGTTAAGCATCAGATATGCAGAAAGTTGAGAAGTGTCCCCCTCAGCAAAGAAGCGTCTCTAACCTCTTAGCCTATGTTCCCAGCCTGACCTGATAGCCATCAGCTCACATCAATCATATCCATAAACAGCATCCCGTTTTCTTCGATGTAATTCTTCCTTCCCTGCAGGTTGTCTCCCAGCAGCATGTCAAACATTTGTTCTGTTTTTTCAATATCGTCAGGCACTACGTTAATCAGCCTTCTTGTTTCAGGATTCATGGTGGTCAGCCACATCATTTCCGGTTCATTCTCACCAAGACCTTTGGACCGCTGGATCGAGTATTTGTTCTCTCCCAGTTTTGCCAGGATCTGCACCTTTTCCTTTTCCGTATATGCAAAATGGGTCTTTCCCTTACAGGTGATCTCAAACAGAGGTGACTCCGCTATAAAAACTTTGCCCTCCTGTATAAGAGTTGGAACAAGCCTGTAAAGCATCGCCAAAATAAGCGTCCTGATCTGGAATCCATCCACATCGGCATCCGTACAAATAATGACCTTGTGCCATCTAAGATTATTGAGATCAAAGGTATTCAAGTCTTTATTGTGCTTCGACTTTATTTCAACCCCGCAGCCCAATACTTTCAATAGGTCAACTATTATTTCGTTTTTGAAAATGCTATCGTATTCTGCCTTCAGGCAATTCAGAATCTTCCCCCTGACCGGCATGATCGCCTGGAAATCTGCATCCCTGCCCATTTTACAGGAACCAAGTGCCGAATCGCCCTCCACAATATATATCTCACGTTTATTAACATCCTTAGTCCGGCAATCCACAAACTTTTTAACTCTGTTTGCCATATCAATAGTTCCGCCAAGTTTCTTCTTGATGTTAATGCGTGTCTTCTCGGCAGTTTCACGGCTTCGCTTGTTGACGAGTATTTGCTCAATAATTTTATCGCTTTCAATTTTATTTTCAATCAGATAAACCTCCAACTGTTGCTTGAGAAAATCCGTCATAGCCTCCTGAATGAATTTGTTGTTAATGGACTTCTTAGTTTGGTTTTCGTAACTGGTAATGGTTGAAAATGAGTTCGTCACCAACACAAGGCTGTCTTGAATATCAGCAAACGTGATTTTTGCCTCGTCCTTGTTGTATTTTCCCTTATTCTTGATGCACTTGTCTATTTCATTGACAAATGCCGCTTTGACCGCGCGGTCCGGTGATCCGCCATGCTCTAAAAAGCTTGAATTATGGTAATACTCAAGTAGATTAATCTCATTATTAAAACAAAAGGCGATCTGCATCTTAACCCTATATTCCGGTTTATCCTCACGATCTTTGCCCTTTGCGGAAGATTCATAAAACTGCGTACCTGTAAAGCCTTTTTCACCACTGACTTCAGCGATATAGTCCACAATCCCGTTCTCATAGCAGAATTCAAAAATCTCCCCGCTGGCCTCATCAGTCAGAATAAATCTCAGACCTGCATTGACTACTGCTTGCTTCTTCAGCGTAGTTATAAAGTATTCCAACGGTATATTGGTATCCGTAAACACCTCAAGATCGGGCTTCCACTTCTGGATAGTACCGGTGTTCTGATACTTAAACTTTCCCTTAATCAGTCCGCCGACATTTTCACCTTTTTCAAAATGAAGATCAAATTTATAGCCATCCCTGAACACAGTAACGTCCATAAACTCAGAACTGTACTGAGTCGCACAGCTTCCAAGGCCATTAAGTCCCAGGCTGAACTCATAGTTCTCTCCGGAATTATTTTGATATTTCCCGCCGGCGTACAGCTCACAATAAACCAGTTCCCAGTTATATCGGTCTTCTTTTGCGTTAAAATCAACAGGAACACCACGCCCGTAGTCTCTGACAGTAATGGATCGGTCAGTGTGGCGAGTAATTTCGATTTTATCACCATATCCTTCGCGCGCTTCATCTATTGAATTGGAGAGAATTTCGAAAAAAGAATGCTCACAGCCCTCAATTCCATCTGAGCCAAAAATTACACTCGGCCTCAGCCGGACCCTGTCAGCCCCCTTCAAAGAAGATATGCTCTCATTGCCGTACACTTCAGGTTTCTTCTCTTTTGTCATCTGTATCCATCCTCCGGAAATTATTCCACTGTCTTAATTATTAATTAAAGAAAATTTAAAGTCAAGTTTTTTGGGGGACACTTCTCTTTTGGGGGACACTTCTCAACTTTCCCACATCAGTGAGAGTCCTCACAAATTTCACAATTTACATCACAATATCTATGAATTTACAAGCATGATTTATATTGCCAGCATATTTCCACATTGTTTTATCAATGATATCTTTGAGGTGATTAAATGAAAAAGAGAGCAGTTTTAATACTAATTTTCGTGACATTATTCTACACATCGGTATTCGCTCAATCGACTTATACTGTTGAGTCCGGAGACACCCTATGGAAAATTGCGGTTAAGTATCAGGTCGGATTAAGCGAAATTATATCTGCCAATACCCAGATCAGAAACCCCGCACTAATCTACCCAGGTCAAAAGATCAATATACCTGCGGTTACTACAACAACCCAGGAGAATGAAGTGGCTCGACTTGTCAATGTGCAAAGGGCGAAAGCCGGTCTTCCTGCTCTGAAAATTAATTGGCAACTAAGTCGAGTAGCCAGATATAAGTCTGCGGACATGGCAAACAAAGGCTATTTCAGTCACAACTCTCCAACTTACGGTACACCATTCCAGATGATGGAAAACTTTGGCCTAAGATTTACGGCTGCCGGCGAAAATATTGCCTACGGCCAAAGGACACCGGCTGAGGTCATGAACGACTGGATGAATTCGCCCGGACACAGAAGTAATATCATGAGCGGCTCCTTCTCTGAGATTGGTGTTGGTCTGGCGAAAAACAAGAATGGAGTATGCTACTGGACACAGCAATTTATGCGGCCATCATGATATCGACTTAGGCCAACAAATCGGATAGGCATGAAAATTCGGGAAATATCAGTGATCAATAAAAAATATCATGGAAACGGATGTAAATAAGACTGCATTGGAAAATTCACTATGCAGTCCTTTTTTACTGTTCATAACAATTTATCATTTTTTAATTCTTGACAAGTATCTGAAAATCGCAGTAACAATAAGAATACCAAAAGCGATAGCGCCCGCCCCATTCATAGTTTCAATAATTTTGCCCAATCCCTCGTTCAGCTTATTATCAGTAAGTAGAATAATTGCTTCATATGCCGTAATTCCAGGCACAAGAGGCAGCAGCCCAGGTATGGAGAAAACAGTAGATGGTGTCTTCAGCAGCCTTGCGGCCATCTCACTATAGAATCCAACCATCACTGCACCTATAAATATAGAGAGTACATAGTGGCCAGTCCAGCCAAACAATAGAAAATACGATAAATATCCCGCCACACCTGAAAGGCCAGAAAACACTAATTTATAGCCCCTTACATTAAACGTCAGTCCAGAAGTCAAACTTCCCAATAATGCTAGAAAAATAATCTGCATACAATCACCGCCATCCTGTCCCAAATGCAATCGCAATACTGACACCTGCTACCAAAACTGCTACCAAAAGTAATGCCTCACCCAGTCTGGTCAGACTGGCAACTAAGTCTCCATATAATGCATCCTTGATACCGTTGGTAAGGGATATGCCCGGCAGGTAAAGTATCACCGAACCGATAATAATCTTGTACTCGTTCAAGATGGGAAAATACTGGACTGCTGCAATACTTAGAAAACCTGCAACGATACCCGCCAAAAATACCTCCATAAACTGAAAAAATCCTCTCCTGACAAGTATTTCCCGTAAAAGATAAGTAATCGCACCGATCGCAAGCGCCGCTATTCCATCATACCAACTGCCTCGGAACAGTACAGTATACACAAATGAGCTTATTGCCGCTGCAGCTAACCTTAATGGGAAAATATACTGCCCTACAGATTCAATTATCTTTAATTCTTCCTCAATCTCTTCATAGCTCAGCTTGCTGCTCTGAAGTCTTCTTGAAAGACTATTAACCCTCTCAATCCTATTAAGATCAACCTTTCGGTCACGAATGCGTTTGAAAGCTGTATTAGCATTGCCATCATCGTTTTGGATAGAAATGAATATGCCTGTGGGTAGTACAAAGCTCTCACATGGTACATCGTAGCAACTGCTTATCCTTACTATCGTCTCCTCTACCCGGTATATTTCAGCTCCGCTGGTAAGCATGATTTCGCCTGCTTTCAGCGCAATATTCATCAATTCTACAGGTTTCATACTCAGTTCTCCATACTTAAACTTAGGGGACTAAACTAAGGGGACTAAACTTAGGGGACACTTCTCAACTAATTTGTAACATTAGCAAACCTTTGATTCATACATCAATTATTTTACCATAAAATAGCGTAAAAATGATATGGGGGGACACTTCTCAACAATACACAAGACAGAATATTTCCCATAATTCGAAAATATATTTACAAACATATGTTCTTTTTAGTATAATTTGAGTGCATTGATTCTTTATTACGAAGGGAAAAAGTCATGCCTAGGAAATCACGTGTAAAAAATTCTACAGCCATTTATCATATTATATCTCGCAGCATATCAGAAGTTCGGCTTTTCAGGGAGGATTCCGATAAAGACTTCTATCTGAAACTTTTAAGTAGATATATAAAAAAGTTTCATTGCAGCCTCTACGCATATTGCCTTATGAACAATCATGTACACCTTCATCTGGATCCGAGAGGCTTCGATATATCTACATTTATGCATGGTATAAATACATCATATGTTCTGTACTTTAATAAAAAATACTCAAGGCATGGTCATGTATTTCAAGGACGCTTCCAAAGCAGGATTTTGTCGACCGAAAGTTATAACCTTGCTGTTTCTGCATATATTCACAATAATCCATATAAAATACCGGAATACTGGGGAAAAGAGGAGACATATAAATACTCTTCCTATGGTATTTATATTGGAACTGCCAAAGATGAATATAAAATAATTGATAAAAGCTTTGTACAAGGCCTGTTTCATGTTAAAGATCCCAAGACATTTTCAGATAAATATTTTGAATTTGTTAGCCGTCGCCATGATGTTTCAAACCTGGAGGAACTTCACAAGAGTATTGCACCAACTGAGGAAAATGAATATACTAGCGGAAGGCAGGTAGTTATACGCGAAATGAATGCTGTAAAAGTCATTACATTAATTGCTGAAAAACTCTTAACAAAAAACAGAGACATTGCTATTGCTATTGCCCAACAGAAATCAGTTCAATACAGAGCCTTTACTGCATTTGTCTTGCGAGTTTTATGTGGCCTGCGTTACAGAGAGATATGCGAGCATTTATTTAATGTTACCATATCGGGTTGTGCTCGATTGTGTGATAAAGGCTATAATCTACTTAATTCAGAAAATTATTTTCATGAGCTCTTTGTTCAATTAGCAAACGGTACAGCCTAAATATGTAGATTTAACTGTGCTGCCTTATGTACTTTCCAGTTATTTGATCTTCACACCAGACTATTGAAAAGCTGCCTGCGACAAATCAGGCATTAACTGAGAAACATACCTCGTCCCGTCGTCCCCTCATCCCTAACTCCCAACATTCCGGTTCTCCTTGACATATTACAAGTAATATAGTACTTTCAATAATATGGAGCAATAATTACCAATTCACGGGTTTGAATAACTCTGGGGTAACCCGGGATTCACGGTAATTTCAAAAAGGCAGATGCAGCAGAGGTGATATATGTTTAATAGTGAATTTATCAAAGATATCAAAAAATTCGGCATCTTTTTTTTAGTTTATACATTCCTATTTACATTGATATACTTTACTCGTACATACACCTTCCCGTTCTTTATAGCTTTTGCAATAGCATTTCTAATACAGCCTGTGACAAAGTTCTTCAGGACAAAGCTGAAGTTTAAGAGAAACGTCCCCGCACTTTTAGCATCCGTCGCTGTTTATCTGCTTATTTTCACAATTTTGGCGATATTGTTTTACAACATTATCTCTGAAGCTATGAACCTGTTGAAAAACCTTTCAACAGCGAATTTGAACGTTATCCTAGTTCCTATACGCAATGCTTTGAATGAAATCAGTATCTATTTCCAGAACATAGACCCTTCATTTATTGAGAAAAACAGCAGTCAATTGACCAGTGTTCTAAAAAACGGCCTTGATATTGCAGGGAAAAGTATCAGTACCTTTTTATCATTAGCATTGTCCGTGCCTATGTGGATCACAATTATTTTCCTTGTCATTCTTTCAACTTATTTTTTCACAAGAGACATGACCCGCATCAAGAAGAAATTCCTATCAGTCTTTTCCGAAAATGGAAGAGAGAAAATTGAAAAAGTATGGAGTCAAGGCTTGAAAATGCTCTCAAAATATGTCAAAGCATATTTTTTCATCTATTTTCTAACATTCCTACAGACACTGATAGGGTTTTCGATATTGGGTGTAAAGTACACTGTCATATTGAGCATCATATGTGCATTTGCCGACATATTGCCTGTGCTGGGCATTGGTCTAGTCTATCTACCACTTGCTGTAGTTTACCTTCTTTCGGGCAATTATTTTGCCGGCATCGGAATCTTGGTGCTTTTCATACTTATCAGCATCGTACGGCAAATTGTAGAACCAAAAATTGTTTCCACCTCATTGGGAATTCACCCCGTTGCAACGTTAATAGCGATTTTTATTGGGATACAAGCCTTTGGGTTCATTGGCATGATATACTTCACATTTTTAATGGTCTTTTATAAGGTGCTTAAGAACACAAAAATATTATAGCTATAATATGAAATACACCGAATTATCTTTATAGATCAGATATTGAATCGAGGATAAGATTGTGCTACCATGTCAAATAAAAATGGAATTAAATAGATTACATCGTGAAAAAGCAATTTTAAGGATATTTCGTGCGTGCCAATTTCGATTTGCGATTTTCAAGAAACGTCCCCTTTAGTCACTTTAGCCGAACATCCCACTTGCTAAGGCGATTTTCAAGAAACGTCCCCCCTAGTCAAAGCGTACCCTTATAAATAAAAGATGGGCAGGATATAATGGCAGTATACCAAAATGAGTTGATAGAGGTGATTTCAGATGAATAATCGGTTTGCGGGCTTTCAGGAAAAGAGAATGAAAATATTCGGTGAACTGGTCAGGCTTTACTGGAATGGACAGCTGAACAGCGTTGATGATATTAACAAGCTGGCAGTTGATATTAAAGAAAAGTATGGCTTCTCAGATAAGGACATGCCATTTATCAATGACCATATCCGTATCGCTATGGGCCAGGATCCCAGGGGAGATCAGGGTTTCACAGATGAGTTGGATATTGTAAAGAGATCGGATGCCATAGCAGAACCGATCATAGCAAAAATTGAAGGCGCCTGTGAGTTCTGCGATAATAACAACTGCGATAAAGCCTGTAAATATGAAGCTCAGATGTACCGACGCAGCGAGGGGCCTGTTATTATTGACAATAAATGTCTGGGTTGCGGGCAATGTGTTGTAAACTGCGATTTTGGAGCACTGGCGGATAAAATTGAGTTTCTTCCACTGATTAATCTGCTGAAGGATAAGGATACAAAGGTGTTTGCTGCCGTAGCTCCTGCTATTGCAGGACAATTCGGTGATAATACTACACTTGGCCAGCTAAGGACTGCGTTTCGGTTAATGGGCTTTGATGATATGATTGAGGTGGCGATGTTCGCTGATATACTTACAATTCGTGAAGCTTTTGAGTTCAACCACCTTGTCAAGTCTGAGGAGGATTTTTTCCTTACAAGTTGCTGTTGTCCAGTTTGGTTCAATCTGACGAAAAAGGGCTACCCCGACATGTATAAGCACATGTCTCCTTCTGTCTCGCCAATGATCGCATCCGGTAGATTTTTAAAGGACATCCATAAGGGTGCAAAGGTTGTCTTTATTGCTCCTTGTATTGCCAAAAAGAATGAGATCAATGAGCCCGAATTGAAAGGCGCCATCGACTTTGTCATTAACTTCAGGGAGTTGTCCGAAATATTCAATGCACTTGAAATCAATCCGGAAAATCTGATTGGAGATGAAAAGGATCAAGCCTCTCTGGGAGGGCGGCTTTACGCCAAGTCCGGTGGTGTAAGTTTTTCTGTGAAAACAGTTGTTAACCGTCTCGAGCCAAAAAGAGTCATCAAGCTCAAAGCAAAGCGGGTAGATGGTGTTAAGAACTGCAAGCAGATATTAGATGACCTCTCGGCGGGGAATGATATCGGATCAAACTTTATTGAAGGAATGGGATGTGTAGGCGGTTGCGTTGGCGGTCCCAGAACCAATATCGACATGGCAAAAGCCACTAAATTTGTCAATGAATTTGGTGAGGATTCACTGATTATGACCCCCTTTGACAATATGAATGTAATGAAAATATTGAAGCAAGCCGGCGTCCAAGCGATTGAAGATATTGTGGAAAATAAGCATATTACAGAAATACTGATCCGAGAATAACAAAGGTCAGCAGGTACCGGAAGTTAAAAACACGAAGAAGAATTGCAGCGGGCTCTGCGTCAACTATTGATGCAGAGCCCGAATTGTGAACTTTGTGGAAGAGCTTTCGCCGATTTCATTCGCTAAATGTCATATTATACAATCTTCCGAAGGTAATAAAAGCTTGTTCTCTTGTGTAGATTCCATTAGGATTAAAAGCATTGTCTCCGACACCGCCCATTATCTGCTTCCCGTATTCATTATCTACGGCAGAGGACACAAGATTTACCGCTTCCTTTGCCCAATCAGCAATTTTATTATCATCGGCAAAAGACGATTTTTTAATGTTCCATCCATCATAATACCTAATTTCTTTAGCTGTTCTATATAACATAACTGCAGCCTCCTGCCTTGTAATCAGGTCATCCGGCGCATATCTTCCATTACCCTTGCCGCCCACGACATTTAACATATATGCCATAATTACATCGGGGTCAACAGTGTCACTAAATACCTTTCCATCATATTGTTGACTTTTGTCTAGATCCAATTTAAATAAAACTGATCCCATGTCCTTTTTTATTGCTGCAACAACTAACGAGGCAAACTCCTTTCTCGTAATTCCCTTTGTATAGTTGTTTTGTAAATATGACGGTATGATATTCATCTTAACTGCCTTTTTCACTTCCTTGTCAGCCCATGATGAGGGCTTGTCATCATTGGAAGGCGCTTTTACATCTCTGCTTACAATAATGTGCGTTTTTGAAAAATACACAAGTGACGGGTTAAAATAATAATGAGTAGCGGGTCCTTCACTTTTTTCAAAATTATTAGCGCCATTGTATATGTTTGACGAATCCCATGTTGAGTCCATCAGCAGCCATTCTCCATCAACGTATGCCTCATTCCATGCATGGAGATCACCCAGAATATCATTCATCCCCTCAATCGGGACAGTTTCAGGTACCCCTCCGCCAGGTGTTGCAACCCCGTAAACGTAACCATAAACAACATTACATGGTATATTTTGCGCCAATAATAAGGCTTTAGTCAGATTTGAATATCCCATACATTCAGCATATTTACTCTCCAGAACCTTTTCCGGTAAAGCCGGATGATTCGAATCTGCTGCCCGGTTGTAATAAATATTATTACACACCCAATCATATATTAATTGAACGATCTTACGCGGGTCAGTTTCATTTCCTACAATGGAGTCAGATACATCGGTTATTTCCTGTGAAACACTTCCCATAGCCTCCGAAGGTGAGTTATTATTACGAAACAGCTCTTTGTTATGCTTCACAACATTTTCATTTACGTCTAACTCCCACCTTGAACCATTCTTAATAATACCAAATTCTATTACGCCGGCACCTGAAATAGCTAATCTCGTTCCCCTTTGCACAGCAAGAGAAATATCAGCTTTCTCTCCTGGAATTGAGCTTAGTGCAATTTCTATCCAGTTATCGCTATCATGCTTATTTATGGGAACTGTTGCTTGCTTGCTTCCGTTTATGAAAGGAATAATACTATCTATGCTCTGGTCACTTAATCTCATTGTTATAAACAGATTATTACCATAATCGTTATTTATTGATACTTTTACATTATCTTCATTTGTTCCTACCTGAAAATACTCATACGCATATGGTTGATCCAGTTCATAGGGTGTAGCAGCAGATGCAGGTATAGAAGGAGTAAATGCCAAGAGTACTAATAAGACAATAATAAGCTTTTTCATATTGTATACCTTCTTTCCAGAACCTTTCACAGCGATATTTTGTAAACTCTATGCCTGAAAGTAACTTAATTTCTTTCATTATACCAATTATTTCTTCATATGTATATTTATCCTTAGGGGGAAACTTCTCAACTTTCCACCTTCAGCCTGCAGGTGAATAGTTGAGTAAAAAAAGATAATATGAACGTTATAAAACATTTGGTCTTTAGCGATTATTGAGAATACATAGGGAATATCCTCTCTTTTGAAGATTAATAAAAATGACAACAGACGAAAACAAAATTTCATCCATTGTCATTTTACATATCTATAGTAATTTTCTCGAATTCCTGCCTACGCTTACTCACTTCTACTTACTCAAATTATGATGCCATTCTCCTTGAAATATGTTGCGTATTTACGATCTTCCAGTAAGATGTGACTGCTGATCCATTCGGAAAGAAAATCAACGATGTCAAGAACCGCCTGATGCTGATCCTCATCAATATCTTTGCCGGAAATTGCCTTTATCTTATTGATGTAGAATTTATGCTCATGCAACTGTTGTGTGAAGCCGTCATAATTATGTGTTTTCATAATGTTTTCTTCATAATTGAAATGATATACCGTGTACTCAAGAAGCTCATTCAACATTTCCAGTATCTCATCATAATGATCATATGAATCATTTAGGACAGCAAGGTCATACACCCTTGCCCCAATTGCAAAAAGCCGTTTGTGTTGCTTATCGATCTCCTCAATATGTAGATTAAACCGATCCTTCCACTCAAATGCCATTTCATAATCCTCCTTTCGTTACCTACTCTCCATTAATTTCACCCTGCTTCTTTTACCCTGCTTCTTTTCACCTTGCCTAGTTTTACCTTGCTCAATCTGTTCCATTGTTTCCATTATCTAAAACAATTTCTAGTTATGACAAGTATATGTAATCCACTAAAAACCCACTAACCCCTTACGATTACTTGACACCTTTTTCGGCAAGAAACGGTTTATACCTCATATCAGTCTTTAAAATATGCTCTGCGATCCAATCAGATACAAAAGTAATCAGATCCACTGTTGCTTCTTTCTGATTTGAATCAATACCTTTTTTTTCTATGCGTTGCAGCTTCTTAATCATAAAAACATGTTCAAGCCTGTGCGATTCAATATCCTTAAAGTTGCATTTCTCCATTAACTTTTCTTCAAATTCGAAATGGTAAAGCGTGTAAAGCTTCAGTTCCTCAAAAATTTCTGCTATTTTATCGTAATTGCCAAATCTATCTTTCAGCAGTACAAGGTTGTATATTTTCTCTCCTATTTCGAACATCTTCCTGTGCTGTTTGTCAATAGCTGCAACATTTACGCTATATTCATCCATCCATTCAAAATACATTTTCATCTCCCTTTGGAAGTAACATTTGATGTCATTTTTGCACATGTAAGTCTCAGCACTATTTTAACATAATTCGACTCTTTTCGCATCTGAATAATTTAATTCTCCAGCCTCAATCAGTTTCATCGCTTCATCCCGCGGTACCGGCCGACTAAAAAGATATCCCTGGATCAAATCACATTCATGCCTCTTCAAATACTGCAACTGTTCCTTATTTTCAACTCCTTCTGCTACCACGCACATCCCCATCCTCCTACCCATCCTGACAATGTGCTCGGCAAGTGAGTTCTCCTCACTATCAATGATATCGTCAATAAATGATTTATCGATTTTTATAGTTGAAATTGGTAGTTGTCTCAAGTTACTAAATGAAGAATAACCTTGTCCAAAATCGTCAAGCGCAATCCTGACACCATTTTCCTTCAAACTCTCTAGCTTCGGCCCAATCAAATCATAGGATTCCATCAGAACCGTTTCCGTGATCTCCAACTCAACAGAACAGGGCTCAAGTCCATAAAACTCCGGTGTGTCCATAACTAAATTGATAAAATCATTCTGGTGAATCTGCAGCATCGAAATGTTTATGGAGATGGTCAAATTTTTGTAACCCTTGCTATGGAGGTCTTTCAAAAATGCGCATGCACATCTCATGACCCAAAATCCTAACGGTATAATCAGGTGTGTTTCCTCTGCGATCTTTATAAACGAAAGAGGCGGTACAAACCCAAGTTCAGGGCTTTTCCATCGCAGCAACGCTTCAAACCCTCTGATTTTATTTTCCTTCAAATCCAACTGAGGCTGATAATAGAGCTCAAATTCATTTTTATCGGGCGCAGTGTTCAAATGCTTTTCTATTATTAATCTCTCACTGAAGGTCTCCTTCATAAGATTGTCATATACCACATAATTGTTTCCACCAAGTCCCTTCGCCTGATACATTGCATTGTCGGCAAATTTAAGTAATTCTTCAACATCATCTCCCTGGCAATGGTGCATTGCGATACCTATACTTAAGCTAACATGGAGAGTACAGCCTGAAATTATGAATTTCTCTTTGAATCCGGCAAGAATATGGGCTGCAAATACCTCAGCATCATCTTTCTCACAAATATTATGTAAAACAACAATAAACTCATCGCCGCTTGATTTATAAAGATAGCAATCCTTTTTCAGCAGTGATGTCAACCTGTCACTGACTTTACAAATAAGTTGATCAGCACAGACATGTCCAATTGAGTCATTAATATTCTTGAAGTTATCAATATCGATAAATAGTAATGCATTAATCTTGTCCTGGTGTGGGGGAAAATACTTATCAGCGTTTTCAAGTAATGACGTTCTATTGGGAAGCCCCGTTAACATATCATGATAGGCAATATACGCGAGCTTATTTTCAGCTTTTTGTGATTGCTCGTAGTTCGAAAGTATCTCTTCATATTGCCGCCTAAGTTTTTCACCAGAGGCTTCCAACTCATTATAAGACTTAGTAACCTCAATGAGACTATTCAAAAGAGCACTTCTTTTTGTTTTAAATCTCCTTATGTGAAGCAATAAAAAGCATACTAATAGGGTTAATAAAAGAATTATGCTTAAGAAATATCTATTTACAAATAAATAATCGTGGATGCTGCTTTTCTGCATATAGTCTGCCATATCACCACCCGATGCATATACACTGTCTGACGAGAAAACATATATGCAATTCAATATTGTGATATGAATTGTAATAATCTGCTTCTTAATTCCTGGTATCACTAAAAGTACCCCATTTTTATCTCAAAACAAAAATCTATAGACAACTACAGATAATGTTATTATGTTAACATAATATGGTTTATTATTAGTCATAATATCTCTATGCATCCCTCAATATAACGCCATTTTATGCCAGTTTTGCGAGGATTGCTCTGTGTCCTATGAAAAAGGACAAGAGAAAGTGTAGCATAATCATTCATATTATGTCAACAAATTGGAGGGGGTATGTGGGGGGGGGGGTTTTCAAAAATTTGCCCGGCGGGGGGAGGGGTTTT
>JAEYRF010000087.1 GCA_023409615.1 Bacillota bacterium
ATTCTTATATGGATATCACCAGAACGATTTCAATCCGAAGATTTTCGGAATAAGCTTAATCACATCAACTATGAGTACAATATAGCTTATGCAATAATTGATGAAGTGCATTGCCTTTCTGAATGGGGGCATGATTTCAGGACTTCCTACCTGACATTAATTAAAACAATTGAATATTACTGTCCCCAAGCTACACTCGTTGGGCTTACTGCAACTGCATCCCAGGCTGTACTGAAAGACCTAAAAATTGAATTCAATATAGATAGTTCTGGAGTCCGGGCTTTGACTTCATTGGAGAGAGAAAACCTGGATATGAAAGTAGTCCATACTAATGATAAGCTGAATGACTTAGATAATATATTAGTTGAAAATGGATTGGACGACGGGCAAACAACCGGCTTGATATTTGCGCTAATGGGTGACAAATCTGATAGCCCCAATGCAAAGAGCTCGAGTTTTAAGTTGGCGAATAAAATACGTGATATGCATCCCGACGTCAGCGACAAAATAGGCATATACCACGGCAAACTTGACAAAAGTGTTAAAAAGGATGTACAAAGCGATTATATGTATGGAAAACTCAAACTTTTGTCTGCAACAAAAGCATTTGGTATGGGAATAAACAAAGAAGACATCCGGTACACCATACATTACCATCTGCCTTGGTCGGTAGAAGCTTTTTATCAAGAAGCAGGTCGAGCTGGTCGAGACAAAAAAATCGCAAGTTGCTATATTCTTTATGAGCCTGAAGCAGAGGATACATATGAACAAGTAGCCGAACTGTTTGAGCGAAATACTACGGCTGAACGGATTTCTAAGATTAGGAAAGAAACAAAAGGCCTAAAAGATTTAGACACCATTTTTTACTTATGGGAGCAGAATAACATCGGTGTTAATGCTGATGTGGAAAGTATAAGATTGGTGACTAAAAAGCTAAATAAGTCTGAAACCAAGAAAGATATTGACGGACGCTTTTTCTGTATAATCGAGTCTGAACCAACTATGGATAAAGAAACGGAAGATGAAAAGAAGCGTATTCTTACCTTACAAAGAATAGAGCTTTCTCTTTATCGACTCAAAATAATTGGAGTAGTAAAAGATTGGGTGATTTTCTGGGGTAACGAAAAATCTATAGTTAAAGTCTTTGTAAACGTTGACATTTGTGAAGAGTTTGCTAACAACGCTTTGTTTACGTATATCAAAAGATACGATCCCGACTTTGGCTCACCATGGATGCCTGATACAATTAAGTATAAACAGATAATTAGTGACGTCTCCAAGGATTATATCTGCCGTAATGCCGAAGCTTTGATAGCCTGGACATATGACCACATTGTTTATTCACGACGTCGAATGATTTATAAAATTAAGAATTTATGTGATAACTATACAGACCCGGCATCATTCCGCAGTAGCATTAATGATTTTTTAAGAATATCTGATAAAAGCGTTCAGCTTGATGGTTTGGTCGAAAATACAAAGAACTGGAAAGCATGGTTTGATGTTTTCTATGACAGCACCAATGATGAAGATGGCGAGACCCATGTGACTATGCTTTCCAAAGATGGGTTTAAGGCATTAAGAGAATCCGCATCACGATATCTGGAGAGCTACAAAAACATAACTGGACTTAATATTATTTATGTCATTTCTAGTGCTGTGTGCAATCACTTTGACATGGCAATAGATACAGAAATCATGGACGCTTGCATGTCGGAAATCGATATTAAATACAAGGATAGTTCCGAAGATATCGTGATAACGCTTCTTAAGTTTCTGAATCATCATATTGAAAATATCAAAGAAGGCATATCTGATGATATCGGCTTGAGCATTCTAAAATTTTTTCCGGAAATGGCACAGTCTATATACGAGAACTTATATGACCAGTACTCGCTAAAACACCTTATCAAAGATGCTAATTATCAAATAAATTTAGCAATGGAGAGTATAGAATGGATAAAGTAGATATTAAAGAACTAAATGGCGCCATTGACGCTTTTAAGAATACTGTGGGGGTTTTGTCTGAAATATCAGCAATCAGCAAGGAGGCCCAAAAGGTTAGCGAAAACATTAGAAAGACTAGTTTGGAAGTATCTCAGAATCTGACTAAGATTTCTGCGAAGGCCGATACAATCTCCAAAGCTACAGTCAGTGTTATTAAAGGGAGCAAAGAAGCTGCTGATAAAGTGACAGCTGAACTCGACGATCTGAACAGAAAAATTGGCGCTTATCTTGATTCCAATTCCGAACAAATGAAAAGCGTGTCTGCATCACTTATAAGCGAAACAGAGAAAATAATTTTTTCAAATGAGTCACTCGGAAAGAAGCTACAAGATTATACACTTAGTACTCAAAAATCTGTAGATGAGCTTCGCATTCAGGATGCAACCAATGCGCGCGAAATTCGGGAGAAAATCGCCGATATGAACAGTAGCGTATTTTATAAGCTAGACGTATTTGAAAAACGCATTCAAGAATTGAGCAATGAGGTTGCACAGGTCAGATTGCAGCACATAAAATGTCACAAATTAGTAACTGCATGCCTTGTCACATCGGTTGTAACTGCTGTTGCTGTGATAGTTGGCATGTTTATCTAAAAAACAACAACGTTTTCCTGGTGGGTCTATATC
>JAEYRF010000098.1 GCA_023409615.1 Bacillota bacterium
GTTCTTCTGATGCAGGAATCGTATCAGTAGCCGGGCAAACAGATAGTTCACCTGGTGGAGGAAACGGCTCAAATTCTGGTACGACGGGGAGTAATCAACGAATTGTATGGGATATATCAGTAGCAAATGCAAAGACAACAATAGGAAGGTCTGACATTGAGGTTGCTGCTCTAGCAGAATTTAATTTATACTCAGATGCATTTTCGAACGAAATAACTTCTCCAAACGCAATACCGTTAGCTTCGGGTGCAATAACTTCAGCATATGTAAAAGTAACGGCTGAAAATGGAACAGTGAGGTACTATGAAGTCAAAATAACCAGAACTGCTCCCACACCATCAAACTTAATTAGTGATAACTTTAATAATCAGACTCTTTCGGGTTGGACTGCTGATACTCCAGTTACATTTTATAGATTTAGTGGATCCGATTATGGTGTGAACATTACTGACAATTCTATCACAAAAAGTATTAGTACAAGTGGGTATGAAAATATTCGAATTACCTTTTACAGAAGTGCAAGAATGGATAGTGGTGATCATTTATACGTTTCATGGTATAATGGATCTACTTGGTCAAACATATCAAATACAACTGGGAATCAAAATGGTAAGTTGTCTATTGATATACCGGGTGGAGCAAATAATAGTTTATTCCAAATAAAATTTAGCTCCAGTGATTTAGGATACGGCGAATATGTTATAGTAGATGATATCGAGCTTACTGGTACTCCACAGTAAGAAGGTTGGGTATGGTATACAAAACAAGATGATCGTTTAACTGCATTATCCAAAGTTACGCATAGATAGAATGAGTAGAGAGGGTATTGTACAAGTTATTAACATGAAAATGCCCTCTCTTTCTAAATCATATAATCAAATTTGGGCTGTCAGATGAAGAGTTTAGCGCTAAATCGTTAACGCCCTTGATGAATGGCTAGGCAGGAAGTTGCCCGACAGTATTTTATGAGTACGTCTGGCAGTATTTGACGCTTACTTTTTATCAATAAAAGAATCTGCTACTTTTTTAAGCAAGTCTAAAAAAAATCTTTGATGGTATAACATACATGTAAAGAAAAATGTTCTACTTTTTAGGATAATAAAATGGAGGGATAATTATGTTAAGCAGGAATGTAAAACGAGGGAAAAGCAATAAAGGTTTTACACTGATAGAACTTATTGTTGTTATAGCGATTTTGGGTATACTGGCATTAATAGCTGTACCAAGGTTAGGCGGATTCAGCAAGTCTGCACAAACTGCGGCTGATAAAGAAACTGCAAATGTGGTACGGAAATCTATGGAAATGGCAATAGCTTCTGGACAACTGCAACCTCCAGTTGGTGGGCCCGCAGAAATAACAATGGGGTCTTCTGGAGAGTTGAATCCAACGTCTTATCCTGGACTTAATTACTCAGTATCTCAGATCGAAAGTGTTATAGACACATTGGTTGATAAGGCAAGCAGGAAAGTAAAGGACACATATACTTTTACGATACAAACGAATGGAAACGTTACAGTAGATAATCCGGTTAGCCCGTCACCTGTTGTTCTAACATTAACCATGAATAGTGTTAATCCTATTGGAGAGACTACTGCAACTTTGAACTTTACGTCGAATTTTGCTGGGACCTATTACTATCTGCTATCAAATTCATCTATAACTCCTACGGCAAATGAAGTTAAAACTAATGGTACATCAGGAGCATTAGCGACAGCAGGAACAAACACAGCGGTTAATTTAACAGCGTTATTAGTATCAACGGATTACTATGCATATGTGGTAGTAGTTAATCCAGCTAATGAAACCTCATCTGTAGAATCTTCTGGTTTATTTACAACATCTGCACATGTGTTGACAGATGATGAGATTTTAACAGCTGCAATGAATGCTATGGCCACTGCTGGCTTAAGTGTCGCTAATTCAACGGGCAATTATCCCAGGATAAGTGCACCGGGAGATACTGCTGAAGGAGTAGTATTTGTTTTTCAATCTGCTACTGCGCTAGATGTTGATGGTAAGGGAATTTATCTTAGTGGCAGTGCTCTTGATGGACATACACCATCGAACAAATTGGCAATAATAGCCAGGAGGAATAGTGGGACGCCATTAACCCATACTCTTACTGTAAGGGTGTCATATAACGGCCTTACTAGAGACCGTAGTTTTTCGGTGTACATTCCTAATTATCCAGATAATGGAGCAATAATCATCACTCCACAGTAGCATATTTCATTTCTACATCTATATAATTTTGAAATGTATTGTAATATTTGGCAAGCCAATCGTAATGGATTGGCTTGCTCTATATGTTAAAAACTTTGAATAGGCATAATATATTAGCTACTAAAAAACATAAATACTTGTATTTATTGACTTTATTCTGCATTGTGTTAAAATTAGCTTATAGATTCGAGAACCATGCCATTTGGCAGTCTTTGACGGTGTATACAGATAAATGCAGGATTATTAAATAGGTTTTATCTTACTTTACTTTGGGAGGTGCTATGTTGTCAGGAAAGCTCATTTCTATTGATTTCGGGAGCAGGTATATTCATATAGCAGAGGGTACATGTAAGGCTGGGACAGTAACTGTTGACAGGACCCTATTAGTTGATGCTCCTGTAGGTGCATATGGTGACGGTAAGATTGAAGAAAAAGACATATTAAAGGATGTATTGCACAAAGCATTGAAAGAGAACGGCATTAAAAACAAAGATGTTGTTTTTACTATTCAGAGTTCAGCAGTGGTCACAAGAGATGCTACTCTTCCGGTTATGAAAGCTCCTGAACTGGAAAATGCAGTGAAGTTTGAAATGGAGCAGTATCTTCCTTCGATCATTAACGGATATTATATCGAATTTAAAGTGCTTCAGGAGGTTACCGAAGGTGATGTAAAGAAATACCGCATTCGTGCAGCCGCTATTCCGGCAGATATGGCAGACAGCTATTACCAGCTGGCCAGGGAACTGAAGCTGAATCCGATAGCACTTGATATACATTCCAATTCCATTTCCAAATTATTCTCTGCCGGAGATGAGGCGGTTGCTGTTGTCGACTTTGGTTTTTCAAGCACATCCATTAACATCATATCAAAAGGTGTTCTCGAATTCAGCAGACACATTGCAACCGGTTCCAGAGATTTGGATATGGTTATTGCATCCAGCTTTGATCTGCCGCTTGATGAAGCGGAGCAGAAGAAGATCAAGGATGTCAGGCTTGACCAGCTTGCTATTAATCCGGACTCCCCCGAGCAGGCGGACAATCAGATCTACAGTATAGAGAATGCTCTGATGTCGGAGATCCAGAAGGTGTTCCAGTTTTATACCAACCGAAACCGTGAAAACAGGATCAGTGCAGTGTATATTTGCGGAGGTGGGTCAAATCTGAATGGTTTGACAGAGTTTATGAAAACACAGCTGAGCATTGAAAATGTAACGCAGGTAAAAAGCACAAACAAGGTTGTATTCAACAAAAATGCGAATGGCTCCACGCTGGAGTTCTTTCTCAATGCTGTCGGCGCCTTGATTCGTTTATAGAGGGGGAGAAATAAGGGACATGAGGGATTTCAACTTTTTTTCAACTTTGGAGAAGTCCAGAAAAGCCTCTCAGGTGAAGAGGAATGTATTGATATTTGTATTTGTGGGAGTTGCTTTGCTTATTGCGGCAGCGTATGTCGCCACAGACTATATTACCGTTGCAATTAACAAGGATGTTGCTGTTACAAAGAACTATCTGACCTCCGGTGAAGTCGGCGTGCAAAACGCAGCTATTCAGGAAAAGAAGCAGAAGGTCGATGTAATGAGCCGGTACCTTGCTGTAGTAGAAGCAAGCGAATATAAGGTGAATAACACATATACACTGAAAAGCAGCTTTATTGAAGAAATTGACAGATCGGTTCCCGCCGGTGTTGTGTTTACAAGCATGGCATACACCTCATCCACCTTTACAGCCCAGTGTACCTCCACCAGCAAAGCACTGGTTGCGGAGCTTTACAGGAGATTGTACGATCTGGGGAAATTCGACAATGTATACATTGCAGGTATTACAAAAGTATCGGATAGCCCGGAAAGCTATTCCTTCGGCATAGAGTGCGCGATAAAAGGAGGAGTGGCGAAATGAAGCTATCAACGAGAGAAAAGTTAATGCTTGTGGTTTTGGCTGCGGTAGCTTTGATTGTAGCAAGCTACTATTTCCTGTTCCAGCCTCAGATCGACAAGATACAGGCGCTTAAGGCGGAAGATGCCAATAACAAAGCTATGATGGAAGCCATGCAAAGGGAGCTTGAATCTGGCGGACAGCTCGATGCACAGGTGAATGAACTGAACGCAAAGCTGGCGGAGAAGACCCGGCAGTTTTATCCGGAGGCACTTCAGGACAAGCTGATTCTGGCTTTTGACGAAATTCTGGCAAGGACGGGGACTACTTCTGATTCTTATACCTTTGGCCCGCTGACAGCATCACAGGCAGCTGCACCACAGACGGCAGGAACGCAGGCACAGTCGTCCGCACAAAGTGGCGCTCCTACTGCGAATGATATTGCGGCTCAATATAATCAAATATTGGGAATAGCAGATGGGCAACCGGCGGCACAGCCTGTGCCTGACCAGAGCGCTGCACAGATGCCTGACACCCAGGTACAGTATATGAATGTTTCGCTGAAGATATCCGGCACCTATGACGGCGTCATGAATTTCATCAAGGAACTGGAAGCATCTAATAAAGCTATTCGAATCAACGACCTGAACATCACTATGAGCGACACAGGAATGGCAACGGGAAGTATATCCGTTGACTTCTATACACTACCGCTGATATTGAGTGAAGGCCAGTAAGTAAATATTGCAGAGCTATTAATGAGGTTTAGAGTCTACGGAATGTAGGTAAATATAAGATAATGTTGATGAGTATCCACGGTAATGTGGCTTTAAGGTAGAGCAGATGTGTGGTAGAGCAGGTTTGAGGTATTGAAGGCTTGGGGTAGGGTGATGAATGCTTATGAAAAAAAATGAAAAAGGCGCAGCACTAGTAATGACGCTGGTGGTACTGGTGGTAATGTCGATACTTGCCGTCGCTTTTATAACAGTGAGCGCTTCGGAGTATAAGTTTTCAGTCGTGGAAGAAAACAAGGTGAAGGCTTATTATGTGGCACGTTCCGGGGCTGATGCAGTTGCGGCGGCGATAATTCAGAATGAAGGCGGTACAGGCATTAGCGTACAGGATCTGGCGGTAGGCGCATCTTTGCCTGCATTTGAAGTTGTTATACCCGGTATGGATGATACAGCAATGGTTACAGTCACAAGGGAGAGCGCTGACTTTATCAATATTGAAGCAGTCGCTACAGTGGGTTCCGTGACAGGTGTAAGTAATAAGGCGAGCTTGAGCCTTGAAAGGATAGCCGGTTCTGAAGGTGTAAACCTGAGGGATGTTTTTGTCGTTGAAGATACGGATGGAGATGGGTATATTTATGGTGACGGCTTGCCTCGTGTTATATTCGACTTGGAAGAGGATGATTTTGATGAGCAAAAATTTTCCGGCGGGCCGATTACCGGTGATATGACCATTAAGCTCATTGAAACGAAAAATAATGATACGATAGAGTTTGTTACAAATGATGAGGACATAACGGTCTATTGCAGGAGGATTGATAACAAAGGTGATATTACTATTACCGGAACCGGAAAGGTATACATTTTTGTCGAGGAGTTTGCAGACATATCAACGAAGACTTTCATTGGAGCAGATCCAACCCAGTTATTAATTTTTGTTCGAGATGGAGCTATTATAAATTTTCAACCTAACACAACAATGTACGGGTTTATTTATGCGCCTTATGCAGCTGTTCTCAATTTCCAGCCTAATAATATTTTACATGGCGGAATAGTTGGTCCTTATGAGAATAAGCCTGGAAATGTAGATTTAAGTCCTTTTGTACCGGGTTCATCGATTGTTGGAGTAGGTGAGAAAGATAAGTATGAACGTTTCCAGTGGTATGAATAGAGGGGTTTGTATGAATGGGATGACTAGCAAGACCGGGAAGACCAATCAAAAGGGAGTAACACTGGTTGAGATTATAGTAGCCTTAGCGATTTTAGGCATTATTTCTGTTACTTTTCTGACGATATTTGCCGGCACATTTAAATGGGTCATCGATGGCGGAGACAGAGGAGAGGCAGTTTTCAGTGCACAGCAGGCTGTGGAGTCGAATCTGGTGGACAGTAGCACAGGAAGCCCAGTTACTGTCGTGATACGCAAGCAGGATGGAAGCTCTATAACTGTAGCAGGAAAACTTGTGGAACCGTCAGGATTAGCTGCGGGTAGTGTTGGAGAAGACATAAGGACTTTTGTTCCGAATAAGTAAGAATTGCTATTTATAGTGGTGGGAAAGATGGGATGTGAGATGAACAAGATGCTGAACAAGGTGTTTCTTAAAAAAAGGCAGGGCTTTACTCTCGTTGAAGTCATTGTGTCAATGGCTCTTGTTTCAATTATTTTGCTTATGGCAAGCTCATTACTTACGACAGGTCAGAAAATGTATAATAAGGGTACTGACAAAGCAGATATTCAGTTTGACGCGCGTATGGCGGCGGATTTTATAACGAATGAACTGAGGAATGCTACCAATATCGGCTTTGGTACTCGGCTGGATGACTCGTATAGCTGGATTGGGCTTGCGGATCAGTCTGTTCGATATTTGGCTGCGGGAAGTCCTCTTGAGACGAATAAGACCGGAGCGTATATTACTTCACTTGAAGTGATTGGAATAGAATCTGCCACCACTGCTGATGGAAGGACGAGGCAGATCCTTAAATTTGCGATACGGGCAGATGATCATACCGAGATCGAAACAAAAGTGCTTTTAAATAATAATATGACCAGCTTGATTGGCAGTGCGGCGCCAACGCCTTTGAGTGTGTATTACAGGAAGCCTGCAGCAGGCAACGATGTAAACTCTGTAGCCGATAGAATGGGCGGTGTTGAGCTTGATTTCATCAACAACACGTTCAACGATCCATCTGTTCCTGCAGGCTATACAGTTGAATTTACTGGAACATCAAATTCAACATTTATTCGAATGGATCGAACAGTTATTTTCCCTGCAGCAGGGGATACTACTGTTACCTTAACATTTAAAATATCCAAAGGCTCCGAAAGCACGACCAGAGATGTGGTTGTAAACGTGCCAAGGTTAACACCCCAGGTCATTGCCGATAAAATTGATCGGATTCCTGCCATTACAACAGGTGATACATTTTTGTCCTTGCCTGCTGTTCCGGGTGGCTTTGATTGCGAAATAAAGTCCTCTTCAAATGAGACAGTCATTAGCACCTCCGGAGCCATTACGATGCAGGACGAGAGCGTATCGGTTGATATTGTAATAACGGTAACCAAGGCAGGTTTTTCCCCCGGAGAAACCAGAGTGATTACAGTTCTGGTTCCTGCAAAACCGGATGCTTTGGCCGGGGTAAGTTATAATGTTGCGGCACAGACCTTGACTGGGACTACAGCTTTGATGGAGTATAGTTTGGGTGGGACTGAAACGAACCCTTCCGGGACATGGCTGCCGGCTGGCGAAGGCAATACCGGTGGCGTGACTTTTGTGGCGGGGGGCGTCTGGGTACGGCAGAGCGGTAATCCGTCGAGTATGCAAAGGGTAGGTATTATTCCTGCGCCGGCAAGTGCGCCGGTGGTATCAGTTTCCAAGAAAAATGATGATTCAGCAGTATTTATGAAATCTAGTAACGGCAATGGAAATCAAGTTACTGAAGCGGATAATTACGAATATAGCTACAACTACTCTTCGTGGACACGTATTTTGAATGGTACAACAGTAGATACGAGAGGTAATTCAAACACAATACTGGTTCGTGCCAGGGCAACAGAAACAACTCTGGCTTCGGAGGCAACCGGAAATCTTGACTGATGGAAGCCTGGGTAATATAGTTTTCCAAGGAGAGTGGAGCGATTTTGATGAATCAACTTGTGACAGCTTTTATGAAGGTGTTTGGCGGGAATTTTAGCGATATTGTTGCAGGGATCGTACTGCTGCTGGCTATTTGCTGGTTTATAAATTATGATGTGTTGAAGCTGGGGCGTATCCGCAAAGGCCTTCAGAAGATCAGTAAAGATGTGGAGAAGCTTGAGGGGCGTAGCGT
>JAEYRF010000171.1 GCA_023409615.1 Bacillota bacterium
TATATACTCTGCGCATTTGTATATGTCGGATCCTCTAATAGAAGCCTGTATTTTTCAATACCCGCTTTGCTTATAAGAAAGTCAACAAAGGCGCCTGAAATATCCTGCATCGGCCCATAAGAATAGTAAGAATTGGTTTCATCTTTCCACATTACTTCTATGGGTGGTTCCGGTAAAAAACCGTTCTGGACTGCAAGCAGGGTCTTCCATTTAATATATACATTGCCGCTTAAGCCATTATTCTTTAAGTATGAAATAGTGCCTTCATTTATAAACGGAACTGCCTGCAATTTATCCATTGTATTTAAAAGGTCAGCAGGTGGACTTGCCCAATAGGAAAGCAGAACTGCTAACTGGTTTTCTGGCCTCATACTTAAGTCTGAATCCATCATAAAAAAGTCGGGATAGTTTGAAAACCCTGAAGTGTTTGACGAGTCTGCCTTTTGCTGCTTCAACGTTTTTTCCGAATCCCATACATAATCATCCAGTTTTTTAATAGGTAAAATGTGTAGTGAGTTATTAATTCTGGCGTATGAAGCTTCATAATTCTTAGAATACTCATCTATTTGAGCTTTCATGAAAGATGGATGAAAATGAAAGATAAAATGTTCCGTTTCAGAAATCGTCCAGTTATCAAAATAAAATGACAAATTCAACATTTTTAACAAGCTGGAAGCATTTTTTGCAATTTCTGTGTTCCAATTTTCTTGTATACATACATCCAGAGCTTTTACTGCTTCTGAATTATTACCGGTATAATATTGACACAGTCCCAACATGTAATACGCATGTGCATAAAATTGAGGGTCTTCATCATATTTAGAAATCGCTTTCTGCAAATACGGAATTGCCTCAGCCGGCTTGGACTGCCTCAGGAGAATCTCACCGACATAATAGCTGATCTCGCCGTCCTCAGGATTGTCTTTCAGGTATGGTACCCCCATATCAACAACCTTGTTGTAATCACCGTTTTTGTAAGACTCTGCAATGTCATCGGCAGAGTTGACTGCATACACAGCTGTTGCCGGTATGAATATTGTCATTACAAAAAGGCTGCATAATATAATAATAGCCCTTTTCGGCATCTTAATCATCCTCTCACATAGAACTGGCTAATCATATTCAAAATCTTATATTGAATATAATCCTCCACCGCTCACGCCAAATATAGCGACTTGAGAAACAATACACTTTTCTATAAAGTATAAAACGTTCTGTTTAATATATAAATTTAGCATATTTGCAATAATATTCCGCTATAACCAGCTCACTACAAACAATAGCATATGTATTTACTATTTATCTTCTTTATACTATTATTGATATTATTTCTAAATGAAATTTTAGCCTCAAATAGGTCTAATTTGTATGACCTATATATTCTGACCTACATCGATAGGTGTCTTAATGTTGAATGTAAATTATACTATAAAAAATAATTAATTTAAATGTCAAAATGCCAGAAAACTACTTGCGCAGGAAGAAGTATATGAAAATACATATAACACCTTAAACTTCTTCCTGCACATAAATACTTAAATAAATATACTGCTAATATAATCAGGTAGTGGGTTCTATCTGCCTAAAAAAACCGATCATTCTTTGCTAACAAAACTAATCCATTTTGAAGAAACGTATTGACCTATCTAATTACTAATTCTTAGGATATACAGTAATTGCTGCACCACTAGAGGTACCGGATACATGTATAGATCCATCTACAAGCGATATTATTGGGCTAACATCTTTACCATATTTTTTTGATTCAAATAATATTCCAGTATCTACTAATTCATTTAGCTTAACATTAGTAGAATAGGTGCTTAATGCCCCACTCTCGATATCCGGATCAACAGTTGCATTATACATTGAAACAGCATCTGCAATAATCTTGGCATTTGCTTCATCTTTTGCTTCATTTGCGCTATCCCTAAATCCACCCAGTCTTGGTACTGCTATCAGAGCCAGAATTCCTAAGATAGCGATAACTACGATCAATTCGATCAGTGTAAAACCTTTTTTACTTTTTCTCATTTTTGTGAACATATAAATATCCCCTTTTCTTTTTGTTTTTTTATTTATGGAGGATTTGTCCTCACATATTCATTATACCGCCTAAAAATGTTTTTAGACACATTTCAACAAAACTTTTTAATTATTTTATGGTGTCGCGCATCTTATCCAGGCTTTTTGCAAGCTCCCGGGACACCTTTTTCTGGTTGATCCCAAGCTCCTTTGCCGTCTGATCCTGTGTCATATCTTTGTAGAAGATCATATGAACGACCTTCTGCTGGAGGTCTGAGAGCTTCTTGATGGCCTGTTCCAGTATGATTCGGTCTTCGATGACAAGCTTGAAGGATTCCGCTTTGATGTTGACTATTTTCGAAGTGTCAATTTCATCAAAAGACAATATTCCAGCCTTCATGACCTCTTTGACGCCCTCTTCCTGAATATTTACCTTACTGGATATCTCATGCAGTGTTGGCTCTTCTCCCGTTTCAGCAAGCTGTTCGGATATCAGTACATCAATCTTCTCCTGCAGCTTCTCAACCGTTCTGGGCTGATAATAGGAGTTTTCCTTCCGGATGCAATGTCGTATTTCTCCGGATATCAGACTCCCTGCGTAGGTGGCAAAGCTGACACCGATGGTCGGGTTAAACCGTTTCAACGCCTTTAACAGGCCTTCGTTCCCGGCTTGAATCAAATCCTGCTGGGATTGTTTCCAGCCATATATTTTCACAAAATAGCCAATAAGCTTACGGGAAGCATGAATAACAGCCTCCAGATTATCCTCGCTTCTGTCCCGGAAATACTCGGCGGCAGCCTGATCAACGGTAAGGTTTTGTACAGAATCGGACTGTTGTAACAGCATTTCATTGTTTCCCATGGTAGTCATCGCTTTCACCCGTTGGTTACTTTTATTGAACGGTATTTATAATATCAAAGAGAGGCATAGCAATGGAAATCACGATAAAGCCAATGATTAAAGCCATGATAATAATCATGATCGGTTCCAGCAGCGATACCATTCTCTGCAGCGCTACCTCTACCTCATCGTCATAGAAGTCTGCTGTTCTATCAAGTATCTCGTCAAGTGTTCCGGATTCTTCACCCACACGGATCATGGAGTCCACCATGGGCGGGAATATGCCGATACGTCTGATGGTAGTAGCCAGATCCATTCCTCTGCGCATGTCTTCCCTGGCACTGAATATCGCGTTTGTGACCACCTTGTTTCCAACAACCTTAGCCACAACATCCAAAGCCTGCATTAATGGGATGCCGCTTGTCAGCAGTGTGGCCAGCGTCCTTGTAAAACGGGTAACATTCAGCTTAATGACCGTTCCGCGGATAATGGGCAGCCGAATCTTCAGCTTGTCCCAGGCAAGTCTGCCCTTGTCCGATTTCAGGTATTTTCTTACTATATAAACAAGGAGGAATATTCCAAGAAAAATAAAATACCAATAACCCTTTATGGCATTGCTGAGTCCGAGCATCATTCTGGTTGGCAGCGGAAGCACAGTATTGCTGGATTCGAACATTCCGATAAATGTCGGCATAACCACGACAACCATGAATACGACGACTGCAATGGTAATAAAGCTTAATACAATTGGGTAAACCATGGTAGCCTTGACCTTGTTCCGGATCTTGCTTTCCTTTTCAAAGTGTATGGCCATCCTGTTCATGACAGTATCCAGAGAACCGCCCACTTCGCCGGCTTCAACCATGTTGTATAAAAGCTCCGGAAAGACTTCGCGCTGTTTTCTTAGACCTTCGGAAAGTGTAGCACCTTTCTGTACGGACTCATAGACGTCTCTGATGGCAAACCGGAGCTTTTTTTTCTCCGTCTGCTGCTGCAGAATATCCAGGCATTTGATGATGGTGACACCGGAATTGAGCATGGTATAAAACTGCCTGCAAAAGACTGCCAGATCCTTCATGGATACATGATTGAACAGATTAATATGAATGGTATCCTTCCGCTCAACGACCTCTTCAACACTGACCGGATGATACTTTCTGTCGCGGATCATTTGCAGGACCATTGCCCTATCGGTTGCGGTGCTGGTACTTTCAATTGTTTCGCCTTTTTCGTTGATTGCCTTGTATTTATACTGTGGCATTTTTACACCTCGCTAGTATTTCTATTAGAGACTGCCGGATTGCATCAGGTAGCGTTTTAGCATTTCTGTGTCGCTGCTTCGGCTGTCGGCTTCTTCCCGGGACAGTTTGCCTTTTCGTACCAGCTCACTGAGAGAATAATCCATGGACTTCATACCGGACTTGCTGTTGGTTTGAATGACCGTGGAGATCTGATGGGTCTTTCCTTCACGTATCAGATTCCGTACGGCAGTGTTGGCCAGCAGTATTTCCAGTGCGACGACCATTCCCCTGCCATCGATGGTTGGGAGCAGGAGCTGTGAGATAACACCTTCCAGAACGCCTGCCAGCTGTATGCGGATCTGTTGCTGCTGGTTGGGTGGAAATACGTCAATAATTCTGTCTATGGTCAGTGCAGCGCCGGTGGTGTGCAGAGTGGACAATACCAGATGGCCTGTTTCAGCAGCCGTCAATGCAGTCGCTATGGTTTCCAGGTCTCTCATCTCGCCTACAAGTAATACATCCGGGTCTTCACGCAGTGCAGCTCTTAAGCCGTTTGCAAAGCTGGCTGTGTCTCCGCCGACTTCCCTCTGGTTGATCATGCTCTTATTATGCTTGTGCAGATATTCGATGGGTTCCTCAAGTGTGAGCACGTGGCAGTTGCGGTTTTGGTTGATATGATTCAACATTGCTGCAAGGGTTGTCGATTTACCGCTTCCGGTGGGGCCTGTCACCAGCACAAGGCCTCTCGGCTTCAAGGCAAGTTCCTTGAATACTTCCGGAAAACCCAGTTCCTGCAGCGTCGGTATGTTGATCCAGATGACACGGAAGGCAATGGAGTATGTACCTCTCTGCTTGTAAGCATTTACCCTGAAACGGCTGATACCGGGCAATACATAGGATAGATCGATTTCGCCGATCTCATCCAGTTCCTTCATCTGGGCCTCATTCAGTACTTGTCTGGCTGCCTCCGCTGTATCCTCAGGGGTAAGGCGTATGTCCCCATATGCCTTCAATTCGCTGTTGATCCGCATCATGGGAGGCAGTGCTACCGTGATATGCAGGTCTGAAGCCTTAAGGTCCACTGTTTTCTGAAGTATTTCCCGTAAATTCATAAGAAGCCTCTCTTATTTTACAAAATTATAAATCCAGACTGTAGGTCATTCTGGTAAGCTCTTCTACTGTGGTAACGCCATTTAATACAAGCTGCACGCAGCTTTCCCGCAGTGATATGGTTCCTGTTTTGGATGCCAGATGCCGTATCTGGTCAATATTGGCCCTTCGGTCGATCAACTCTCTCATATCCTTACCAATGGGCATAACCTCATGTATGGCCGTCCTGCCCAAATACCCCGTATTGTTGCAGGCACTGCAGCCGGCACCTTTGAATAGGGAACGGCTTTCTCTCTGCTTAAGCAGCGATAGCTCGGAAATGTCCGGCTTATATGAGGTCTTGCAGCTTTTGCATATCTTCCTTACCAGTCTCTGGGACACAATTCCTGTAAGAGAGGAAGAAACCAGATATGGTTCAATGCCCATGTCAATGAGCCTTGTGATAGTGGATGCCGAGTCATTGGTATGAATCGTGCTCAGCACCAGATGTCCTGTAATAGCTGCCCTTACTGCAATCTCTGCCGTCTCTTCGTCTCTTATTTCACCAATCATAACGATATCAGGGTCCTGTCTGAGTATGGAGCGCAGACCATTGGCAAAGGTCAGTCCGGCTTTGACATTTACCTGTACCTGGTTGACCCCATCCAGTTTATATTCCACAGGATCTTCCACCGTGATAATATTCCTGTCAATTTTATCTAATTCTTTCAATACTGCGTAAAGAGTGGTTGTCTTTCCGCTTCCCGTCGGTCCTGTCACCAGGATGATCCCATTGGGGCTTTTAATGATCCTGTCAAAGCGCTCCCCGTTCTCCGGGCTGAAGCCCAGCTGGGAACGTGAGAGCATGATGTCACTTCGCCCCAGTATTCTGATAACAACCTTTTCACCATAAACCGTAGGAAGTACGGACAAACGAAGGTCGACATCCTTGCCGTCTATGTTCATCTCAACTCTGCCGTCCTGCGGTATTCTCTTTTCTGCAATATCCATTCGGCCTATAATCTTGATTCTGGTGACAACGGCCGGATGTGCAGTTTTTGGCGACCGCATGATCTCCTGCAGATCACCGTCGATTCTGAAACGTATCCTAAAACAGTCTGCCAGCGGCTCAATATGGATGTCACTGGCTTTCAGCTTCATGGCATGCTCGACAATTGAGTTGACCAGCTTGACCACCGGTGCATTGGTGACTTCACTGGAAAGCTCCATATCCTTTTCAGTAATTTGATCAATGTTATATTGCTTCTTGAAATCCTCAACTGCTTTTTCTGCGCTTTCCTTACCGTAGAGTCGCTCAATAGCAGTAGTCACGCTACTTTTGGTTGCAATTGCGGGTGTTACCTCCATACCGGAGGCGATTCGTACCTCGTCAATGGCAACAAGGTCAAGGGGATCGGCCATGGCAACAAGAAGCTTATCGTCCTCAATCCGCACAGGAACCACCTTATGCTTCTTTGCAAGGTTCTCGCTGATCATTTTGAGGATTTCCGGGTCTATATCAAGATGATTAAAGTCTACTTTGGGAATGCGGAGCTGAAATTCGAGAACGTCGACAATACTATTCTCATCAACGATGCCCTTATCGACAAGAAATTCTCCGAGCTTCTTTCCTGATCCTTTTTGAAGCTCCATTGCAGAGTCGAACTTTTCTTTTGTAAGGATTCCTGCCTCAATCAGTAGCTCTCCAAGACGTTTTCTTTTCTGATTATACATATCAATCCTCATGAAGCAAATTATTTTTTGGAACTAAAAAAAGAAAAACTAATTCACCATGAATTAGCTTAATATATAGCATTATAACGCATGCTTATAATCTGAGTCAACATTATCTAACATTTATTTACAAGGAAGGCCATTTTTTTGTTTTTAGCTTAAAAACTCACGCTTGTCTAATATTCATTAACCTTCCTGTATGCACTTGCTTTTTTCTCAAAACTATATTTTACTTTTGCTGCTTTCATTTGGGAATCATAGGTCGCATCCACGATGATCCATCTTCCCTTGCTTTCGTCATATATCTCATTCCATGCGTGATATCCGTCAACTTTATCAGCGTATCCTTTGACCAGCTTGGTAGGTATTCCCTGACTCCGGAGCATGGCGGCTATCATCGAAGAATAGTCGTAACAAATGCCCTTCTTGGCTTTTAGTGTTTTATCAATATCCGGAAGGTAATCATTATTAAGTGTCTTCAGCTTTTCATAATCATAGCTGAAGTTATTGACGGCGAATTCGTAAATCTTCTTAATCTTTTCGCTATCATTTTTCAATCCCTTTGTGAGCTCATTCGCTTTCTTGATGGCGGCCATGTTTTCGTTCCAGTTGATGTTCTGAACCGATGACAGGTATACATCATTGGGATTTTTCAGGTTGAGCTTGACCGTCTCGGACTTGAGGTATTTGTATTTGGTACCGCTGATGTTTTCCAGAACACTAACCTTGTAATTGCCGTTGCCGTACTGGAGTGGAAAGTATTCAACGGTTCCGTCATTTTTCAGGTTGTATGTGACTTTTTTCCCATCCTTCTCTACAATTACTTTAAGCTTTTTGTCTGCGGTTGTGTTATAGGCTAGCGGTACAACTCCTCTATTTATTTGTGAGGTTTTAGTGGTGGTGTCTTTAAGATCAACAGCATTAACTACTGAAATGTTTAGTAACAGTGCGATGCCGATAATTGCTGATACAAAGAATTTACGTATTTTATTCATTAAAAAACTCCCCCTTCGGTAACTGGCTGCCATTTGCAAATTCCTGGATGGAATCTGTAATCAGGCCCTTTAGCTTTGCGTCCCGGGCTTTCGTCCGGTTTGCCTTTATCGTTGAAAAGCTGTTTCAACAATTTCTTTCTATATATTTATCAGAGCTTGTCCATAGGCTTCGGTTTCTTCCAAATAAAAAACTTCCCTTTCGGTAACTGGCTGCCATTTGCAAATCCCTGTGCGGAATCTGTATTCAGGCCCTTTAGCTTTGCGTCCCGGACTTTCATCCGGTTTGCCGTTTATCGTTGAAAAGCTCGATAATCAAATACATTTATTGCAAATCTTATATTACAATACAATGTTACCACAAAATAATCCAAAATTCAACAGTTAATTCATACTATTTTGTTACATTCTTGTTACATAGACTGAGCGGTGTTACATAGGCTATACGCTTTCATTGCTCCCTGTCCTTACTATCTTGGATACTGAATTTACCTTGCTCCTGTGTCATGGGTCTATTGCCGTCTGGCTCTCGAGTCTGGCTTTTATGATAAGCCGATGTGTCGCAATATAGATTGGTGTACATGTAATCAAGGTGATGATGTTATCATCCTTGCTTCCTTTTAAAACAGAGACATCATCTGGGGTGACAACAAACTTTTCGTAAACGACGTACCTGAAATCACCTTGTTTTGTGGATATCATTATTTTGTCATCAATCTCAATCTCGTCCAGCCTGTTGAAAAAACGTCCGAAGGTGTAATTTCTGTGACCCGCAAGCGCGCTGTTACCCGGTTGCCCCGGTGCAGCAGTACCTGGTATATGGCCAATGCCCGCCCTGAGATTTTCCTCCTTGACTCCTTCAACAATGGGATATTTAACCTTGATCTTGCTTATAGTGATGACACCAAGAACTGTCTGCTTTACAGCAGGCTTTGCCTTCGGCTTTGTCTTTGCGGGAGATGTCACTGCCGTGTCATCGGTTGATCCATCAATGGCGGCAGATACTGTTTCTGATCCATCGTCTGTCTGAGCAACATTATCAGCGGCAAAAGAATCCTGCAGCTGTGCATACGCTTCCTCCGGGTCTATATCTGTCTCCAGTTCTGAAGCGTCGATTGTGCTACTTTCAAGCCATTCAACAATCAACTTATTCTCTTTATATTGAGTATACAGCTGTCCCGCTAGCGGAGCAAGGACTATAAGTATACCTGATATTATTAGTATAACCGGGAGCTTTTTCATTATGTCCACCTATTCAGACAGATTTTTAACATTCATATACTTTTATATTACAAGAAAACAGGGGTGTATTCAACACCCCTGTTAAAAGTTACTTATGTACTATTGCATATCACTTATTTATTCTTTTTCTTCAGAATAACACCTGCTGCTGCTATAAGTCCGCCGAGGCCGTAGAATATGCCTGCCGGTACTCCGCCTGTCTTAGGCAGTTCATCCACTGGAGCTGCTGGTGCTTCTTCTTCTTCCACGTCAGTAGTCTCAGGCTCTGATGCCGTAGCTGCAGGTGTGGGCTCTTCTTCCTCTTCAACTATCTCAGTGAATACTGCTGTAACGGTTGTGTTACCGTTCAATGTGAACTCATTGGATTCGTTCACTGAACCTCCCTGCAAGCTATCGGTCTCAACCTGCCAGCTATCAAACTCCCAACCTTCTGCAGGAGTAGCCGATAACGGTATAATACTTCCAATGGAATAATAACGCTGTGCACCATCTGTCGGTGAAACTATACCTTCTCCTTCAACTTTCGTAAGCAGCCAGTAAGATGCAGGAGTAGGAGCTGGTGTTGGTTCTGGTGATGGTGTAGGAGTAGGTGTTGGTGTTGGTGTTGGTGTTGGTACTGTGACGTCTGTAGTATCGCTGTCTGTTACAGACTCTGGCACCTCCTCCTCAGATGTAACAGTTAACAAACTTAGCTGTGGGTTGCTATTCTCACGATATCCAACAACTGTTGCGGTCAGGGTTTTTTTACCTGCTCCGGAAACTGTGAAGTTATCACTAACTTTAGTAACGATTGGTTCTTCAACTGGCAGATTACCGATAGGATAAGTTATTCCATTGCCATCAGTGATCACAACATTGTATAGATCCTGATTACCAGTATTTTTTACTACCATTGTGTAGTCAGTGATTGTCTCGCCATCGGAAGCCGTTGCACCGGTTGCCAGACCCTTTATTGTACTTTCAATATCGATACTCCACTCAGGGTCAGGCACAACTTCCTCAAGAGCAAACACTGCTGTAATGATCTTGTCACTGTCCATTGTAACTGTGAGGGTTTTTCCGTCTTCGCCTTGAATTGCACCTTCAATATCGCCATCCCATCCGGCAAAGCTTGAACCAAACGCAGGCGTAGCTGTAAGCTCTACAGTTTCTCCATTAAAATATGAGCCGGTCGGAGGTGTAACCGTACCACTACCTTCGCCGGATTTGTTGGTAGTCAGTGTATATTTTGTTGCCGGTGCCAGGAAGTTAGCCTTGAAAGAAAGAGCCGCTTTAGATTCGTTTCTCTCAGCATAGAATACCTTGAAGGAGATTTCATCACCTGGCTTTTTGCCAGCTAAAATAGTTGCGATATCATTATCAGCTTTTTCAGGTTCATGTACTCCACCAAGGTCAATTACCAGTCTGCCATCAACAAAAATCCACAAATCATCATCAGCCTCAGCATAAATCTTAGTTCTATCGGGATCATAATTGAATTTTGTTTCATATTCAAGTGTGAAATGATAGTTTTTACCATCATTGCCATCGTTAAAGCCCTTTCCATTGATGGGGAAGAAGTCTGACTGTTCAAACCCATAAAAGCCATCACCAAAATTAACTAATGAAATATCCTCGTAAATTGGGATATTCACGCCTGCCCTAGTGTTATACCAATCACTGAAATTATTGATTCTGTCGCCAGCCTTACCTACGTAGGTCGGTTTACCACCGTTAAGTGAATCGCCAACAATACCAGTTATCAGATTAAATGTTCCACTACTCCCGAACTCGAAGTCAGAATGGTCACTCTCGAAATCTCTGTAAATGGCATTGCCTTCCTGTGCAGGCTCTTCTGCAAGAACGTATGGCACAAGCAGACATAAAAGCATGATAACTGATAGCAAAACTGATAAACCCTTAAATCCTCTCTTCATAAAAAGACCCTCCAATAATATTATTCTACTTACTTTTCTGGAGGTAAGCACTCTGTTTTCAGCCGCGTTTTAAGGGAAAACGTGGTTAACCATCCTGGTACGTCTATTATTTTGTTTAAGTACGTTTAAAATAGAATGATGTTTTATGAACGACTCACAGCGATAGGGTACGAAAAAAACTGCCATAAGCTGTGATAACATGGCAGTCGGACGATCATCGTGTAGTGATAAGTTACACCTAAGACTCCTGACTTTGCGTCCCGGCTTTTCAACCGGTTTGCTCTTATCATTGTTGTTAATTTATACACTCTTATCGACAGGTACAAGGAGATTATAACCCAAGTTAATCGTTAATGCAATACTTTTTTATATTTTTTTACCATTTTTATTAAATTTTTTTTATGGCGAAAAAAAGGTCAAAAAAAAAGACCCCGAAGTCTGCCTTTATCAAGGGCAGACTCCGAAACCTGTTTAAGATTATGCGCACCATCTTAAGTGTTTCTATTCTTTCTGTCTGGTTTTACATGATGTTCTTCCATGTTTCCGGGAAACTGTACCTGTCGCCCCGGTTCATGGAAAGTGTACCTGTACTTGTACCTGTCAATCTTTTGTACCTGTTAAAGCACCATCCTTTCTCTCATTTTTCAGTTCCTAAATGCACAAAATAAAAAACTTCCATGTCATTGGAAGTCACTTTTTAACGATATCGCTATGTACTTTGAGGGAAATAAAAAACTCCCCTTTCGGTAACTGGCTGCCACATGTAAAACTTGCGTTTCACATTCAGGCCCTTTAGCTTTGCGTCCCGGTTTTTCAACCGGTTTGCTATTATCGTTGAAAAGTTATCTCCAATTGCATTTATATGACTATAGATTAACACATACGCAATAATATTTCAAGGGTTTTTAGAAATATTTACAAAAAAAATCCCATAAAGCACATCAAAGCACCTTATGGGAATACCTTGGTAAATTCATCATTTCCCCTAAAATTTTATCATCGTTACCTTTAATACGCCATCCATTTCACGCAGCTCTTGCAGTGTTTCTTCGTGAACCTCCTGATCAACACTGATAAAGGAAACAGCCTTCTCCCCTCGCTTGTTCCTGCTCCATTGCATTGCGGCGATGTTGACGCCTGCATTGCCAAGGGTTGAGCCGATGCGGCCGATGATACCGGGCTTATCAATGTTCTGTATTGCAACAATATACGGACTTGGTTCAAAGTCCAGTTTGTATCCGAAGAAATCAACGATTCTCATTTCCTCTTTGGCGAAAATGGTTCCCGAAACACTCTGAGTACCTTTCTTTGTGGTAAACGCCACTGTGATAAGGTTGGTGTATTTGTCAAGCTGGGATTTCTTGCTCTCAACCAACTCTATCCCCATGTTTTTGAGCATAAGCTCCGCATTCACATAATTTACCTTTTCCTTGATGATCGGGTCCAAAAAGCCTTTTAGTGCTGATAGTGAAAACACCTTTGTCTCTTTGTCCGCTAAATCTCCACTGTATATTATTTCAATCTTCTGCACAGTTTCTTTCTCAGTCTGGTAATAAATTTTTCCAAGCATTTCCGCCAGAGTGATGTACGGGCGTAGTCCGTTCACGTCAGCCTGCATATGTGGCATGTTGACAGCAGCAACCATCTCACCGAGCAAAGCAGATCCGACCAGTTGCGCAACAGCTGTTCCTACATTATAATTCGCTTCTTTGGTCGAAGCACCAAGATGGGGGGTTATGATTACATTTTCAAAGTCCAGCAGCGGATTGGAATAAGTCTGTTCCTCCGGCTTCTTGTCGTAATTTGGCTCGGGATCCAGCACATCGATACCTGCTCCGGCTACTATGCCTTCCCTGAGCGCCTCCACCAGAGCCGTCTCATTGACAAGACCTCCTCTTGCTGCATTCACGATCCTGACACCCTTTTTACAGAGCTTTAATTCCTTTTCGCCAATTATTCCATAAGTTTCTGCTGTTTTAGGAGTATGGAGCGTGATCAGGTCAGCCTGTCTAAGTAGCTCTTCAAGAGTTTCGCACTTTTCAACGCCGAATTTTTTAAATTTCTCATCGGTGATGTACGGGTCATACGCAATGGCTCTCATATTGGATCCTTTGAGCTTTGTTGCAACTATGGATCCGATCCTTCCAAGACCGATAATACCGACAGTCTTGCCTTCCAGTTCATTTCCTATAAAATTGCTTCTTCTGAAATCGCCTTTTCTTGTTGCTGCATTGGCCTGTGTTATATTCCTGAAGATGTTGTATGCCATTCCTATCGCAAGCTCTGCGGCTGCCATGATGTTGCTTTCCGGCGTGTTTACAACAATAATACCTTTGCGAGTGCATGCCTGCACATCTATATTGTCGATACCGTTTCCTGCTCTGCCGGCAACCTTGAGATTCGTCCCCTTCTCAATCAGTTCCTCATTGACTTTTGTTACGCTTCTGACAATAATTGCGTCATATTCCGCAACGATCTCCATCAGTTCAGTATGCGAAATGCCGAATTTAGTGTCTACGTTGAATCCCTTATCCTTAAGATATTGTATGCCTTCATCGGCAATTCTTTCCGTTACGATTATTTTCATTGTAATCCTCCCGTTTCATTATATTATCTGGTAAAAGCTTATTATCTAGTCAAAGTGACAGTATTTGTACTAAACCGATGTGCTGATCAGAGTGGCAATATCAAATATGCTTCCTAATCAATCAGTTTGTCTATCAGTGCCAGCAGCGTACTGATCTCGTCAGGTGTAGCATCCGCCATATGTGCGATACGGAACGTCTTTTCTTTCAAATCCCCATATCCGTTTGAAATCATATAGCCCTTCTCGCCCAGCTTTTTATTCAGGTCTGCTACGCTGATACCTCTTGTGTTCTTCACTGTTGTCAGTGTATTTGATGCATATTTTTCCTCTGGAAACAGCTCGAATTTTTCTTTCGCCCACGCCCGGACCATCTGCGCCATCTGAAGATGCCTTGCGAACCTGTTTTCCAATCCCTCAACCATAATTCTGTCCAGCTGGAAATCAAGTGCGAACATGTGCGAAAGCGAAGGTGTGGAAGGATACTGGTGATCCTTCTTTAATATGTAGCTATATAATTCCAGAAGATCAAGATACGTACCTCTGAACTGAACCTTTGACGCCGCTGCCGCCGCTTTTTCGGAGAATGAGCAAATGGCCATTCCCGGAGGCAAGCCAAGGCACTTCTGTGTGGAGGTAATACAAATATCAACTCCCAGCGCATCCACCTCTATTTTTGTACCGCCCATCGAACTTACAGCGTCCACACACCAGATAACTTCAGGATACTTGCGCATTACCTGCGCGATTTCCTCCGCTGGGTTCATAATACCGGTAGAGGTCTCATTATGAGTAATAGTTATAAGGTCGTACTTGCCTGTGGCAAGCGCCTGGTCTACCATCTCAGGTGTCGTAGGCTTTCCCGGTTCGGACGTAAAAAGATCAGCCGGAACATTGTTTGAAGTAGCCATCTTATACCACCTGTCACCGAAAGCCCCGACAGAAAACATTGCTGCCCTCTTTGTCGTACAGGAGCGCACTGCGCCTTCCATCAAACCGCTGCCTGACGATGTCGAAAGCAGTATAGTGCTTTTAGTATACATGAGCTTTTGCAGTTTTTCGGAGATCCCTCGTTGAAGAGCTGATGCATCCTTCGTTCTGTGCCCAATCATTGGAGTCGACATTTTTTGTAGTACGTCTTCCCTTACCTCTACCGGTCCCGGTATAAATAGTTTCTTGTGCATTTACATGCCTCCCTGCAACAGTTTGATTCCTGTTGAATAAAATTTAATAATAAAAGGTCAAATCTTATACAAGACCTGACCTCAAAACATGCGCAACAAAATGCTACATCTACTCTGTCCTTTTGCCTGAGAGATTAAGCTTTGTCAGCCTTGCCCCTTCGGCGCCGTCATGGTCTCTCCAGAGATTCGTCCCGACAAGGTCGCTGCTGCTCCCTCGCCAATCATCCGACAATATTGAATTCTCATCAACTTCTGTAAAAGTTTAGATTTATTATAATGAATGGGTATACCAATGTCAAGCACTAAATATTTTTTTCACAAAGTCGTTCATTTACCGTTCATTTACCGTTCATTTATAGTTTCTGTACGTAGTTTTTGCATATTTCTCAACCCATCATTTAATACTTCAGTCATAATACCCATGTTCCAATATTCAGGGCTCAGAAGTTTTCTTATTGTGGTTAACGTTCGATACATTTGTCACCCGGTTTCCCGGTCGGTAACAATTCCCGGAGGAGCGTATTCATTTCGTCAAACTTTTTAGTTCGGATATGTATACGTTTTCCAAGGCGAGAAGCGAGATTTAAAGCAAAATCCTTGCAGGCATCTTTATTATATAGCTGAACAGTGCTCAAATGCATTACTATAACTCCCTGTCTTCCGAGGATTTCTGATCTTATCGCGTCTTTTCCCTGTTCAAGCGGACTGCTATGAAAAGCAAAGCTTTCATATTCTACAGCCACCTTTGCCGGGCCATAATACAAATCCGCAAAGCAGCGTTTCTGTCCAAGGCGTTTGCCGGCTTCATCTTTAAGCTTAATTTCATTGTTGAAAACAGCTCCTTTAAGTCCGTACCCTCCAAGAATATACGGCAATGTCAGAATCATATATACTATTGATTCCATGACAGATGCAGAACCATTTTCCAAATACATCGCCGCACGCACAGCTTTGCGTTGTCCCCGGTGCCCCGAAGTTTTTGCGAGAAAATTCAATAATTTTTGCTTTGTAGTGATAGCCTCCGAAGGACTGCCCGGTGGATATGAGCAAAGCTGCAAGCCTAAAAGGATGAGTCTGTGTATGTCCAATTTGCTTGCAAGCTGTAGAAACAGTAATTCTGGCGACGAAATCATTTGACCGTTTCTTTTTTTCACTGCGCCGACAGGTAGATGAAGTTTGCACAAATGAATTTTGCCCTTTTTGTGATTACCCGTACAACGCTCGGTAACTGTAATATCGACCATGTCTGATTCAACAATTTCGGTGCCGATCACAGCCTCAATATATGGAATATTCCAATGAATAGCAGATGAAAAATGACTTAAATACTCTTTCATATAAGAATTATACTGCGAGGTGTACCAAAATTCAATTAATTCGGAAATTATTTCCATAAATATACATTTCGCTACCAAAACTGCTCAGATATCTTCGTTTTTTTCAGTTTTTTTGGTATATATTTACTGTTTCTTAGAATTACTTGAATTTTGGTACATGCGAGGTGCAGTATAACAGATTTCAAAGACGGCGCAGGTATTCACCCCAAAAACTCCTTCAGGCGCTGTACATTGTTCTCCTCAAATCTGAGCAACCGTTCTATCAAGCTTTTGATGTCCTGTTCTGCATCCGAATATTTTTTAATATTCTTTACTGCGTTAATGACCCCCATATTGCTTCCAACTATCAGCATTTCAGCAATGTGCGAGGAAGTTCTATCCGTTAATGTCTGCATGTTTATCATCATATAAGTTCTAAGCTTCTCAAACGTACCTATACCCTTCTCATCAAATCCACTGCTATTGAGCATTTTCCTTGCTTCGCTATGGATCGCTTCATAGTCCTTTTGCTGCGATTCAAGATGCTTTCTAAACTCATCGTCTTCGACAATCCCAATCAATTGCCTTATTGTATCTACACCCATCTGTGAGTTCTGATAAATAAAGTTAAGCATTTCAGCATTTCCATTCATGTTTGTACCCTCCATAATTTTTACTCTTCGTAATCTGACAGCCATAAAAGCATGCCAAATGGCTATTAAAAAAGTATACCCGCAAAAATCTGCGGGTATACCAATAATGAAAAACATGATATTCATTTTTCACGCCAGGACAAGCCTCTATATCACACCTCAAATCCTCGCATCAGGTCTTCTATAGTGTCCCTCCTGCGTATCAGCCGCGGCGTTCCATCCATACAAATCATAACCTCTGCAGGTCTCACACGGTTGTTGTAATTAGACGCCATGGAATAGCCATACGCACCGGCGTCCATGATGCCGATCAAATCCCCCTCAGTTATTGCAGGCAGTTCCCTGTCTTTGGCCAATATATCTCCTGTCTCACATATATTGCCCACAACAGTTACAGAAGATACTTTGTCAGACTTGATGATTTCATCATTTCTGTAAAATTCCATATCGTGGTGTGAATCATATATCATCGGTCTTGCTAACACATTAAAACCAATGTCGGTTCCAACATAAGTCTTGCTTCCGTTTTGCTTGATACTGTGGACTGTTCCAAGAAGTACACTGCTCTCTGCCACCACATAACGGCCCGGTTCCATTTTAATACGGATCTTCCTGCCCTTTTTCTTCATCCATGCATTAATTACCTCTGTGAGCATGCGGCCGGTCTCCTTCAGATCCAGTCTTTCCTGGCCATCCTGCTTATGGTATGGGATTCCGAAGCCACCACCCATATCAACAAATTCCAGTTCTTCAAACTGCTCTGCAATGCTAAGCAGATGCTTTACGCTCTCCAGATAGGGGGTTGCCTCCATAAAGAGGGATCCGATATGCTGATTGATTCCGACCAGTTTCAGGTTAAACTCTCTCAGAATTGACTTAACCTCGTCAATAAGCTCCATATTGACTCCAAACTTAGTGTTCTTCCCCGCTGTGATAACCTTTTCATGATGTCCTGCGCCTACTCCGGGGTTAAAACGAACTGCGACTTTCCCTCCCGGATTGAGTCTGCCAAATTGGCGCAGTTGTGATAGTGAGTCACAGCTAACTAAAATATTCTTATCAATAGCGTATTTCATTTCATCTGCGGACACATTATTGGTCACAAATAGCAGTTCCTCGGGCTTGAAGCCTGCACTCAGCAGCAGATGTATCTCTCCCGGCGACATTGCGTCGGCATGAAGCCCTTCCTCTCTGACAATTTTCAGGATCTCCAGATTGGAGTTTGCCTTCGCTGAATAATTTGATCTGAAATCAGGGTTTGACACCAATGTAGCCATGTCCCGGCACCTTTGCCTCAGGATTGCTTCATTATATACATAAAGTGGGCTTCCGTATTCCTTAAGAAGCTCGGAAGGCTTACTGCTTCCAAAAAAGTGAGTCTGCTCGGTATAGTAGTTTTTCATATTAATTCCTCCTACCGTTTGATATCAATTAATGTAATTTCATTCTTCAAAGAATCTCTAATCAGATCTATCAGGTTTCTATTCCGGGAGTAAAGCGCAGTAGATTCACCCACCGTCTTTATTTCACCTGTAAGTACATGCGCCGTATCTGCAATCAGTCTGATCTGCCCCGGCTGCTTTTCATTCAGGTATATCGTGGCTCCTTTCATTGCAAAATCCTTTGAGGTGATGATCACAACCTTCAGCTTCCTGTCACAGGCCGCGGTCAATTCCTTGCGCACATATTCAAGCTCTACCGCAGAGGTGGAAATGTATATTCTTTCTTTGGCTTGATCAATGATGTGGCCCATTTTACTGATGATATTCTCTTTACCGTTAATGGTGTAATACGGCTCTGATGATTCCTCACTTGCAGGGCTGTTTTTCTCTATGAAGTCGAAGACTTCCTCCTGCCGTTTGCGCAAATAGGATATTAACTCAGACACCGGCACGGCTGAATACCTGCAGATATCTCCGTCGATGCGGAAGGCCCCGCCCTTGTCCGCAAGACCGGCAAGTGCAAGATAGGCATTGGATCGTGAAATGCCTGTAAGCTTAGACGCTTCATATCCGGTAACTGCGCCTTCCTTACAGAGAGTAATGTACAACAACGCCTCCTGCCTTGTAAAACCCGCTTTAACCAGACAGTCTAAAATATCCATAAAAATAGCCTTTCAACGTAGTGGTATTAATTAGTACCACTATATAGCAGACAAATTTTTTTGTCAATTACTTTTTTGAATTTCTTTTGTTCCACTGTCCTTGCCATCGGGCGTTTCAGCGTTGGCGGTCGTTTTAGCTTTGGCAGGCGTTTTCCCGTTGGCGGGCGTTTTACTGCCGGCAGACGGTACATTTGCGGATTCATTTACAGACGCAGCAACAGCCGGTTTATTCAATAACCGTGAGTCCTGTATAAAGTTCATTACGCACACTGTGATCACAGCCATTAGAAGTATAGTGCCAAATGTATAAAAAAGTCTGCCCGCGGCAGGTCTTCTGTTCTCGCTCATGTATGCTTCCCCATTTCCGTTTTCATTCATATTTCCGGTCAGAATGAATCTCCCGAGTCAGCCATTACCTGTCACGCGCCGCCTATCTCAGCATTTCCAGCGCCCAATTTCTTGTCGCGACAGTTTGTGGATGCAGCAGCTCGCCCTTCTCCAGAATATGCATAATAGTATTGTCAATCCCGGTTACAATGGCATTTTCAAGGCTTTTCTGCGCAGCGTCCCGTATTTGCTCTACACCGGGATAGTCTCGCGTCGCTTCTATATAATCAGCGACGAAAAGAATGCTGCTAAGTTTGTCCATAGCTGCCCTCCCCATGGTGTGATCGGCAATAGCTGTCAATATAAGCGGATCTTCTATTCCAAACAGCTCTGCTGCCAGAAAGGAACCAACCAGGCCATGCAGCAGGGTCGGCTGTCTTTTCATTATGTCATCGACAATTATGCCATACTTGTCACACAGACCGAATATTTCATCTGTTTTCATATTCTTGGCACAATCGTGAACAAGCCCGGCAAGCGCAGCTTTCTCAACGTCTCCCCCATACTTTTCGGCTAATTTTACAGATGCCTCCATGACCTTCAGAGAATGTTGAAATCTCCTCGGGGAAAGCATCTGTTGTAATCTTTCAGTTATTTCATTCAATGTCATCATATTGCCTGTCCTGAACTCCAATCACAGCCCGCATTGGCGCTTTCTGTATCTACTTCACGTAGAATCTGCTTACTGTATGGTCTATTGCCCGCAATGGCGCCTTCTGTATCTACTTCACACAGAATCTGCTTACTGTATGGTCTACTGCCCGCATTGGCGCTTTCTGTATAGGTCGACTGCTGTATGGCCTGCTTTATGCCACCTATAATTATTTCCCATATAAGCCGTGGGTCTTGATATACTCCTCAACCCTATCCGGCACCAGGTATTTTATAGATTCACGCCTTTGCTGGCGTTCCCTTATATCTGTAGATGAAATATCGATCTGACGGGATTGCACCTGCTGTATCCTCGCGCCTTCATCTCTACTGACCTGCTCAATTGCACTCTCAAATGCGGAATTACCATAACCCGGCCGCAAAACAGCAATAAATTCACACATTTGAAAGACCTTTTTGTATTCCCTCCATGTTATTAATTCCTTAACAACGTCGGCTCCAATAATGAAATAAAAGACTGTCCCCTCGCTATATATTAATTTCAACTCCTGAAGGGTGTTAATCGTATAGGTTAAACCATTTCGGTCCACCTCAATGCGCGACGCTTCAAAGAAGCAGTTGTATTCAACCGCAAGACGCACCATCTCATACCGGTGCTCTGCGCCAATAACCTCGGAATCCGGTTTGTGCGGCGGCTGACCCGATGGTATAAACAACACTTTGTCAAGACCGCACTGTTCCCTCACATCCTCTGCAACAATAAGGTGCCCGTTGTGTATGGGATTGAAGGTTCCGCCCATGATACCAATTTTTCTGATTTGCTGTTGTCCGGCTCCAACATCTTTATTCTGTTGCCCGGCTCCTCTATCTTTCATTATCTTACCTTCGCGTTCTTGTTTAATCTTGATAGTGTCTTGAGCCGTTTTACATAAGCTGCCTTACACTATCCTCTATTTCTTGACCCCTATATCTCTACGATAATGCATCCCTTCGAAGCTGATCTTACCAACTGCAGCGTAGGCCTTTTCACGTGCACTGTCCATTGTCTCTGCCACAGCCGTTACACCAAGAACCCTGCCGCCTGCAGTATAATACTTGCCGTCTTCCAGTTTCGTGCCGGCGTGGAACACTACTACCGCTGGATCCTGCTCTGCTTCCGCAAGCCCTGAGATTTCAATGCCGGTAGTATATTTACCCGGGTATCCTCCTGAAGCCAGTATAACACAAACGGCAGCATTGTCTTCCCACTCAATTTTAACAGAATCAAGCCGCTCGTCAATAATAGCGTCAAAAATTTCTACAAGATCAGTTTTTAAACGTGTCAGTACCACCTGCGTCTCAGGATCACCAAATCTGGCGTTGTACTCGAGCACCTTCGGGCCATCATCTGTCAGAATAAGACCAAAGTAAATCACGCCCTTGAACTTGCGCCCTTCTGCGTTCATTGCCTTAATTGTAGGGATATATATATTATCAATGCAATATGAATGCAGTTCTTCCGTATACAGCCTGCTTGGTGAAAATGTCCCCATACCGCCGGTATTGAGCCCCATATCGTTATCAAGTGCACGCTTGTGATCCTGAGAACTGACCATTGGCACCACAGTTTTCCCATCTGTAAATGCCAGAATAGAGACCTCCGGGCCAACTAAAAATTCCTCTATGACAATCCTGTCGCCTGCAGTGCCAAACACCTTGTCCGACATCATATCCCTTACAGCCCTGACAGCCTCATCATAGTTCTGCGCAATAACGACTCCCTTGCCCAATGCTAATCCGTCAGCCTTGACCACAATGGGGAAACGTGCGTCTGCAAGATATGCGATAGCAGCGTCCTGCTCCTCGAACACTTCATAGGCTGCTGTTGGCAGACCATATTTTTTCATAAGCTCCTTCGAGAACGATTTGCTGCTTTCAATGATTGCTGCATTTTTTGTTGGGCCGAATGCCCTAACTCCCGCTTTTTCAAGAGCATCCACCATCCCTGCCGCCAGCGGGTCATCAGGAGCAACCATTACAAGGTCGATCTCTTCGCTTTTTGCAAATGCAGTCATTGCTTCTATATCCATCGCCTTAATCGGGATACATTGTGCCAATGCAGCAATGCCGCCGTTTCCGGGCGCACAGTATAACTTATCTACCAGCGGACTTTGGGCAATTTTCCATGCCAACGCATGTTCACGTCCGCCACTTCCAACGATCAATACCTTCATATTATTCACACTGTCCATCTCCTATCATCGGTTAACCTCATGTGATGTGATTCTGTAACTATCCATCCATTATATGATAACCACAGACCCGTGTCCCCTGTGATTACCACCTTGTCTCCTTGATGACGACCTTCCTGCCCTCCAGCGCCAATCTGCCTTCCGAATACAGTCTGATAGCCTGTGGCAGCAATTCCCATTCAGCCTGCTGCATTACCCGCAGCTGCAATGACTCCGGAGTATCATCATCCAGAACTTCTACAGCTTTTTGCAGGATAATCGGTCCCGAATCGTATTCGAAATCGACAAAATGAACTGTCGCGCCTGTCACCTTCGCACCGTACTCTAACACTTTCTGATGCGGAATAATTCCATAGTAACCTTTGCCGCAAAACGACGGGATGAGAGAAGGATGAATATTAATGATCCTGTTCCTGTATGATGTAACGAAGCCTTCCGGAAGCATTGACAAAAACCCTGCCAATACAACAAGATCCACATTAAACTGTTTAAAATGTACCGTCAACGCCTGCTCATATTCCTCAGGCAAAGCAAAAGCCCTTCTTGAAATGCACTCTGTCGGGATTCCGTTGTTCGCGGCACGTTCCAATGCATAAACACCGGGCTTGCTTGAGACAACTGTGACTATCTCACAATTTGCCAGCTCCCCGCTGCGTATTTTATCAATAATCGCCTGAAGATTCGTTCCTCCGCCTGACACCAGTATTCCAAGCCTTAACATAATTCTACTCCGGCCTCACCTTTCACAATCTCTCCAATCACATATGCCTTCTCGCCCATTGACTCAAGCTCCTTAAGTACATCGACTACCAAGCTGTGATCAACTGCAAGTACCATTCCTATACCCATGTTAAAGGTGTTGTAGATACTTTCATCGGTAATGCTTCCTGTTGTCTGAAGCAGGCTGAATATTGGCGGCACGGGCCAGGTTCCCCTGTGAATTTTAACACGTAGGCCCTCGGGAACTATCCTTGGAATATTCTCAATAAAGCCACCGCCTGTGATATGGGAGATTCCCTTTATCGGGAATTTCTCTTTAAGCTGCAGAATCGTTTTAACATAGATTCTGGTAGGCTTTATAAGTTCTTCACCCAGAGTCGTACCGAGCTGTTGGATATGTTTGGAGAGCTTGTCTTCTGTCAGGTTCAGCAGTTTCCTGACCAGTGAGAAGCCATTGCTGTGCATCCCCGATGATGGCAGACCAATTAGTGCATCGCCTTCTTTTATAGACTTTCCGTCAATAATCTTCTTTCTATCCACAATTCCAACAGCAAAGCCTGCAATGTCATATTCGTTTTCCGGATAAAATCCCGGCATTTCCGCAGTCTCTCCGCCTACAAGCGAACAGCCTGACATCAAACATCCATCGGCAACACCCTTGACGATTTGAGCTACCTTTTCGGGTCTGTTTTTACCCAGAGCTATATAGTCAAGGAAAAACAACGGTTCTGCGCCGCCGCACACGATGTCATTTACGCACATGGCAACAGCATCGATACCGACCGTGTCATGCTTGTCCATCAAAAATGCGACCTTCAGCTTCGTTCCAACGCCATCTGTACCGGAAACCAACACCGGCTCCTCATATTTTTCCTTGTTCAGCGCAAACAATCCTCCGAAGCCGCCTATGTCTGTCAGAACCTCCGGTCTGAAAGTCCTCTTAACATCATTTCTCATCAGCTTTACTGATTCATACCCGGCTTCCACATCCACACCGGCTGACTTATAGTCGATCATTTCAGCATCTCCCTCCACATGTATATTTGTCCGAACCATCCGGAATATCCATAGGATAATTTGAATTAAAACACGCAGTGCAGAATCCGCACTTATCCTTTGGAGCTATTTCCATCAGACCTTCCAGACTGAGATAACCAAGAGAATCCGCCTCGATCATAGTACGGATCTCTTCCATTGTATGTTTTGAGGCAACCAATTGGGTTGTCGAAGAAATATCAATTCCAAAATAGCATGGATATTTATAGGGCGGTGAACTTACTCGCATGTGCACTTCTGTTGCACCTGCGTCCTTCAGCATTTGAACAATTCGTTTTGTTGTGGTGCCCCTGACTATTGAGTCATCCACCATAACGACTCTTTTACCGCTGATCTCCGCCTTCATGGCATTAAACTTGATCCTGACACCCGTTTCCCGCTGTCCCTGCTCCGGTTGAATGAAGGTTCTGCCAACATACCTGTTTTTCAGCAGACCTTGCCCGTATGGAATTCCTGACTGTCTCGAGAAACCCAATGCCGCATTCAGTCCGCCATCCGGAGCACCAATGACAATATCCGCCTCCACCGGGTGTTCGATGGCAAGCCTCTTTCCGGCTTCAACCCTTGCCTTCATAACGCTGGCGCCGTCGATCACACTGTCGGGACGGGCAAAATATACAAATTCGAAGATGCATAGATGGGATGGCACCTTCTTCTCACTATCGGCAGATGTACTCTTGATTGATGTGATACCATCTTCCCCGATTAAAACAATCTCACCGGGTTCAACGTCGCGGATCATCTCAGCACCTACTGCATCCAGCGCGCAGGACTCGGATGCCAGAACCCAGGTGTTATCCATTTTACCTATACAAAGAGGCCTGATCCCCTGCGGATCCCTTATACCAACCAGCCTTTTGGGTGTCATCAGCACTATTGCATAAGATCCCTTGATGGTATCCATTACCTTCCTGAGTGTTTCTTCAATACCGTTGCTGGTAATGCGGTGACGTGAGATCAGATTGGCTATGACTTCCGTATCGCTGGTGGTCTGGAATATTGCGCCGTTCTCTTCCATACTGTTTCTCAGTTCGGCAGCATTGACAAGATTCCCGTTATGAGCTAATGCCATCTGCCCGATTTTATACTTAACGACCATGGGTTGTGCATTTTCACGCAGACTTGCTCCGGTGGTGGAATATCTGACATGACCAATAGCGATCCGGCCTTTCAGATGATTGAGTACTACGTCATTGAATATCTCCGGTACCAGTCCCATGTCCTTATGGTAGAGAATGATACCCTCGTCATTGACTGCAATTCCCGCACTTTCCTGTCCCCTGTGCTGCAGGGCGTAAAGCCCGTAATATGCGGCACGTGCCACGTCGTAATGATCGTTGTTAAATATACCAAATACGCCGCATTCTTCATGCAATTTCCCGAACACTATCTGTTCGTCTTCCATTTGAGTCCCTCTTTCTTTTTCAAAACCATTCTGCATCTTGCTTTCTACCTGCCTTCTGCTCTCCTGTTTCTCGCCTTCTGCTTTAACTCTGCTTACCTTCTACTCTCCTGTTTCTTGCCTTCTGCTTTTCCTCTGCTTGCCTTCTACTCTCCTGTTTCTCGCCTTATACCTGCCTTTTGCTTCTGCTTTCTTTCTGTTTTCCTGTTTACCACCTTCTTCTTTTCCTTTAAATCTCCTCTTCCTGCAGTTTCTTCTGCAGTTGTTCGTCCTTTTGGCTGACCTTCCGGGCAAGCTCTATTTTGTATTCCTTCATTTTCGTACGCAGATGCGGATAAGCGCACGACAATATCTGTACCGCCAGAATCGCCGCATTATCTGCTCCGTCTATTGCTACTGTAGCTACAGGGATACCGGCCGGCATCTGTACCGTAGACAACAGTGAATCCAGGCCATCCAACGTGGATGATTTTATCGGGATCCCAATGACAGGCAATGGTGTATGTGCCGCAATAACGCCTGCCAGGTGTGCAGCTTTTCCTGCCGCAGCTATAATCACTTCAATCCCATTAGCATCAGCATTTGATGCAAATTCCGCTGCTCTTCCGGGTGTCCTGTGTGCAGAGCAAACCAACACCTGGACTTCTATGCCAAATTCCTTCAATAATTTGATACAGCTTTTTAGTACAGGGAAATCGGAATCACTTCCCATTACAATTGCAACCTTTGGTGTTTTATCCTTCCTTATAACCTGTTCCATAACCTGCCTCCATAACCTGCCCCATTAATCTTCCTAATAGTACTGCGCGATAATGACTCCCTTGACAATCCTGACGATCCTGTCGGGTGCCAGTCCGGCGCCATGGACGTATACCACTATTCATTTGTCTGGCCGTTTGTGCCCTAATCTGAAAATAACAAGAGCGGGACTGCCCGAATTTCCGGGTTCAAAGCCCCGCTCAAAAATGTTAATGCTAATTAAAATCTCGGGGGCTTCGAGCCCCTCTCGATTTCAGCCGGATTTGCTTCGCAAATGGCTATAATTTAAGAAGTCCGCATTATCAGCGGACTCCTCAATCACTATCCAAAAATTATCATCAATGCATCTACCACATATTTCAGAAGGAAAATCCCTGTGACAATGTACATGATCGGATGAACCTCTTTAGCCTTCTTGCTGAATATCTTGGCAATACAGTAGAATATAAAGCCCGCCGCAACACCGGTTGCAATACTGTATGCAAAAGGCATGACTGCTACGGTAAAGAATGCCGGTAAAGCCTCTTCAAAGTCTTCCCAATTAATTCTGCCAAGAGAGGATACCATCAAAATACCAACAATGATCAATGCAGGTGCAGTTGCCGCTCCGGGAACCATTCCCGCAATAGGTGCGATGAATAGGGACAGCAGGAACAGAATACCAACGGTAGCTGAGGTCAGACCGGTTTTTCCGCCCGCAGCGATACCTGCAGCGCTTTCCACATAAGTGGTGGTGTTGCTGGTGCCGAACAGTGCGCCTACCGAGGTAGCTGTAGCATCTGCAAACAAAGCCTTATCAAGTCTGGAGGAGAAGCCTTTTCCTTCCCTAAGTGCTTTTTCGTCCTCGTCATCAAATATACCGGATTTTCTTCCGGTTCCAAGGAAGGTGCCTATTGTATCAAATGTATCTGTTAAGCTGAATGTCAGTATAAGAGTAAGTATTTGGAACAACTTGGACGGATCTGCGAAAAGTCCGAATATGTCCAGTTTGAAGAATGTCGGAGCAATACTTGGAGGAACAAAGGAAGCTGCTGTCAGCTCAGGTAATGTCGTTACACCCATCGGAATACCGATGATGGTTGTAGCTATGATGCCGATAAGAATGGCACCTTTTACCTTCAGTAACATTAAAACGACTATAATAACGACACCGATGATCGCAAGCACAGATACTGGGTCAGTAAAATTTACAAGTGCAGGGATTATCTTTGGAAAAGCACCGATGACATTTGCTTCACCATCCGGTGTAAAGTCCAGAAAGTGGCCGCCGATAAAGCCGATATATGCAATGAACAGGCCGATTCCGCCGCTTATAGCATACTGAAGGGATACCGGAATTGCATTAATAATCATTTTCCGGATCTTTGTAACAGTGATGACGATATTAATAATACCGCAGATGAATACGATACCCAATGCCTGCTGCCAGGGCAAGCCCATTCCAAGGCAGACCGTATAGGTGAATAATGCATTGAGTCCCATTCCCGGTGCCTGTGCATATGGAACATTTGCAACAAAAGCCATTACGAAAGTTCCAACTGCCGCTGCCAGTATAGTTGCTACGAATACAGCGCCCCAATCCATCTGTGCTGCACTGAGGATCGAAGGATTGACAAACATGATGTAAGCCATTGTTACAAATGTAGTCAAGCCGGCGAATACTTCCGTCCTTACATTTGTACCGTTCTCCTTAAGCTTGAAGAGCTTTTCAAACATAAACTTCCCCTCCCATAAAATTAAGAAATAATTACTTCAACGGACCATACTCAGCATCCGATCAAGCCTGCACAAGAAAAGCCGAATGTTCGTAATTCATGTTCAAACTATATTCTCTTACTACTGCCTGATTGGTACATTTTCAATATTCTCAACAGAAGCGGACATATAAAACCTCAATCCCGACCTCAATCTCTTAAACCGCGCCATTTTGGCGTCTCACGCATGTGGACGGGCATGACTTTTACGTTAATAATACTATCAAATGAACTATCTGTTTGTCAACCGCAAAAAATAATAGACACGAACATTATTCAAATATTTTTACTTATTATTCGTATTATATTACTATCGACAGTCAACTTACTATCAACAGTCAACTCACTATTGAAAAATGCGATTAAGCAGCAGCATGAAAGCAGGAAGTGTAACCAGTGAAAAAACTGTTGTGTAAATCATATTGTCTGTTGCCTGTATGTGATCTGATGCCTGTTCGGAAGAAACCGCTACAACAATCGCTCCACATGGCATTGCCAGTTCCATAACAACTATGGTCACAACATAAGAATCAACAATGTCGCCTGCCAGCAGCAGTATCCCGAGAGATACAGCCGGGATCACAATCAGCTTTAAAAGGGACATCATTAGCGTGACAGGCTTCTTCAATATATTAAGTATGCCGCCGGAAGGATTCTCCGCCATCTGTAAACCGATAAACAGCATGACAAGCGGCAGTGTACAGTTTCCCAAAGGAGTGACAGTACTGTAAAAAATATTGTACACAAAAGATGCTGATGCACTCGCCTTTATGTATTGCTGCAAATTTGTCAAAGCAAATATTACACCGATCAAACATGCAATTGTATTTGCATTTATAAACTTTTTCAGTGCACCCCTCAGGTTCGCTCCCTTGCGCTTGTCCAGCATATAGACGCCGATAGTCCACACAAGCAATTCATTAGCCAGAATATAAAATGCGGCAAACACGACCGCCTTCTCGCTGAAAATTACTTTAAACAGAGGTACAGCCAGATAACTGACATTGCCGAACATCATATGCGTCTTGAACACATTTGCCGAATCTTCATTAAGCTTTTGCAGCCTGCTAAACACAGCGCCAACCAGCAATGAAAACAAAATAAATACAATACCTAGAACCGTGACCCACAATCCTTCGGAAAGCGTTTTTGCATCAAAATTGTATACCGTCAACGTTGCTAAAATCAAAGCCGGTGCTGTTATACGCAAAACTATTCTCGAAAGAATAGGAGCTGTATTTTCAGGTAAAAACCGCGTTTTACCTGCTATATAACCTATGATAGCCATGAGCAGCATGACCGCAACCTGAGTGAGTAGAGTGTTTATTTCCTGCATAATTTGCCACGTTCCCTTTTTATTATGAATTAGTCATTTATTTTGTACACCATAGTGTGCCTTAATCTGTAACACCTTTTTTACCGAGCCATATCATCGCTGTGAAGCCGGCGACAAATACCGCAACTGAGACCGGTAGCTGCCATCCAATTGGTATACCTGGAAATACCTCCACCAGAGAGCCCAGTATAAAACCAATAATTATCATGTATGTCTTGCGCGGATGCTTCTGAAGAAGCTTTTCCAATATTCTTGCAGTTCCGAATGTTCCTATTGCAACACCTAGACCCAGCGGAATCAGATATGGGATGTTAAAATCCTTGATCGCTTTGAGTGTTATATCATACATACCTAATGCAAGCAGCATAAAGGAAAAGCTGATACCGGGCAGCACAAGTGCTACTGCCAGAATAATACCTGCGATGATCAGAAATATGTAACTTAGAAACGTACTTCCTGTTGCCAGATTGATGACTGCATCCGGTTTAGATGTCATCAGCAGCACGATTGCAATGCCTATAATAAGGAAGATGCTGTCACTAATGTTTGGAAGAACAACGGTTTTGGGACAGTTCATGTATCCTACACGCCCTGCTGTGTCGGTTCTTAGGGCTGTGTCGGCTGTGTTTGCTGCGCCGGCCGTGTCGGCTGTGTTTGCTGTGCCGGCTGTGCCTGCTGCGTCTGCCGTGCCTGCTGTGTTTGCTGTGCCTACTGTGTTTGCTGTGCCTGCTGTGTTTGCTGTGCCTGCTGTGTTTGCTGTACCGGCGGAAGGTTTTTCATGAGTGATTGCTTCGGCGGATCCTGTCAACTCGCTGGTCATTGCCCTTTTATATAGTACCGGAAATCCGCCTATAATAATGCCAATAAATAGAAATTGCATTACATAAGGCGCAACCTCCAGAGCACTAAGCATCATCCGGTCAAAAAGCAATATGCCAAGAAGTCCGCCTGCACCGACTTGAAACAAGAAGAAGAAGTTTTTCTTCCAATCCTCAAAAAATGAACCGACACTATGAATCAGCCGGTCATATATGCCCAGTACAATTGCCATGGTACCACCGCTGACACCTGGTACCAGCGTGGCGACCCCAACGACAATCCCCTTTAAGAATTTTTTCAAATAACTCAATTTGATTCTCCTGTTTTCTGAGTTCAGTCCGTCGCCATACAGCAACAGTACTTACCGTAGTACTTATTCCACTTACCGTAGTACTTATTCCACTGACTATAGTATTTATGCCACCGAGTCAGTACTCATGGCACTGAGTGCTATTTTCACATCATTTTAACATATAGGGTGTACAATTACCATCACATTTTGTGTTTCCTTTGTTCATTATATCTTGCCACAGATTTGTCAGCAAGAACGAGGCGATAGCAGAAAACTATCTGACATGGAACAGCCAATCCGGATCATGCCGTTATTGCGGCATATTTCATATACATGCGCATTATAGCGCACAAAGCCAAAAGCAAACCCAAAAACATTTACATTGTAATTATTGACTAACGATAATTTAAGTAGTAATATAATGTTAGTATTATCGTTGGACGATAATTAACAGATGTATTGAGAGGTATTGATATGAAACGAAAACTGCTGTATATTCTGCTCGTTTTGGAAGCGGCCTTGTGTGTAGCATTCAATCTGGCAGAGACATCTTCTGGCGGAGCGTTTTCGGCTGCCATGGCATTCCCATTTGAGCAAATTGCTGTTGGACTTCGTATGCTGTCACTAACCGGAAAGTTAGGAAATTCACTCGCTCTGGCACTGTATGCAGCCTTTTGCTTTCTTCCGCTGCTTTTCCTGTTCACAGCCAGGAATAAACGTGAACTCTACAAGGAAGATGTGCTTTTAGGGCTGCTTTCTGCCACATTGTTCGTATCGCTCTACCTCATGATAAATACTGCATACATAGGAAATATGTTTGGGGGCCTCGGAGATGCCGGGTTAACCATAGGCAAAGCCGTACTGGGCGGTACACTCTGGTCCATCCTTTGCGCTTATCTCATCCTGCGGGTATTGCGCCTCTCCTTTGAGAGCGGCACTGAAAGGCTGCAGGGGTATGTATCCGCAGGACTGCTCATTCTATGCTTTCTTTTTGTATGGGCTGTCTTCGACGTTTGCTTCAAAGAGATGCTAAACTCTTTCTCCACACTCCATGCTGGTAATACAGTAAGCGAAGGAGGACTTGGCACGACCTATGTATTCCTTATCCTGCGCTTTTTTGTTGACGCAATACCCTATATATTGGATGCGGTCACAGTGTTCCTTGCCCTGGATCTGCTCGCAGCCATGCGTGCTGACAAATATTCAGAACAGACCGAGACACTCGCCTTGCGTCTTTCTCACTGGTGCGGCAATGCTCTTTCGGCAGTTGTAGTTTCTGCAGTATTACTGAACCTCCTGCAGCTCATTTTTGCTCGTGCATTAAGAATTATCGACAGCGAATTATCCATTCCCGTCATCTCTGTTCTTTTTGTGCTGGCAAGCTTGCTCTTTGCACGCCTGGTTTCCGAAAACCGCAGACTCAAGGACGATAACGATTTATTCATATGAGGAGGTACAGCCTATGGCGATAAAAGTATACCTGGAAGATGTACTAAAGGCGCGGGGCATGACCTCTAAAGAACTGTGTTCGAAGGTAGGAATCACCGAAGCAAATCTCTCTATCCTTCGCAGTGGCAAAGCCAAGGGCATCCGCTTCGGGACGGTCAACCGCATTTGCTATTTTCTCTCCTGCGACGTGGGAGACATTTTGAAATTCGACGGAAATATGGAGGATGACAATGAAACATAATATTAGCATTACAACGTGCGTTCCAGTACTGGTACTGCTATTGGTACTGGTATTAGCTTTTGTGATTGGGCTGACCGGTTTTTCACTTGCACAGCCGGGTGCATCGGATTTTCTGGGAAAGGACAGACTAATTGGTGCTTTTGTCACGACAGAATATCTTGACCTATTTGATATGGATCGCTACTTTAATGACAACATTGGCAAAATGGCCACAGGCGGAGATATAGCCATAGATGGTGACAGTACAAAGTATCAGGGCAGGCTGTATGCAACACTGAAGGAGAGAAGCAATAAGAATGAGGATACAGGCGAGATTGTCACAACACAGGAGTATACCTTCGAAGACATAGATGGCATGGAGGGACTTGAGAGCGTAGATGGCACCTCTTACTTCTGCTACACCATATCCAACAAAAACGGAACCTACAGCAGTGTAAGCGGCGGCGAAGGCATATCCGACGGGCATACCAGTATTTCAACCACTGACAATGGTGAGGACATTTCGCTGGATGGTACCATCTATGTTGCGCCGACTTCCAATAATGTCACATTTTATATAAACCCTGTCTATCAGTCAACAGGTGGCCGGGTCTATGCAATGAGCGGCAGCGGAATATCATTTAGCGGCAGCACATCCGAAGGCGCGGCCTTCTCCAAGACATTAGATGAGACAAATGCAATAATTGAAAACGGAGAAACGAATATATACAGTATCTCTGCCAAAATATCGATCAGCGTCATGTACCCGCCTCAGCGTATTTTCGTACTTCAGTTTGGCTTGGATGGCGAACTTCTTTCCCGCGATGAATATCTTCCCGGTACTCTACCGGAGACGATAACTCCAATGCAAAGATGCTCTTACATCGTGCTTGAATCATACAAGACTTCACCGGAGAAAGGTGAGGCAGTCACCCGTTCGCTATACCAGACAGATGACGATACACTGGAGAGCTTCTATTGCCGCGATGATGGTATTTGCGTCAAGCAATATACGGCCTTGAACTGGATACCGTAATGGTTGGTCGCCATAGCAACTGGATACCATAATGGTTGGTCGCCATAGCAACTGGATGCCGTAATGGTTGGTCGCCATAGCAACTGGATGCCGTATAAATTCGTTTATAAAATTTTGCTTTAGCTCCTTCAATCACACTTTGGATGTATTACAGAATTCAATTTACTAGCTATACCCATTTTTAAAAGGATACTGATAAGTCCCTCATTTTTGCAAGGGCACTAATAATCCCCTATTTTTGCAGTGCACTAATAAGTCCCCATTTTTATGAAACAGGGTTTATCAGTTTCTTTGCTTTATAGTGCTACATTTCATCGATTCTCCTATTACTGCCTCTGCTCCACCTTCTATATGCCCGGAACTAAATAGCTTAAATAAACACTCATATTGGTGTCCGGTACCAAGCTTCTAGCCTGGCAGCAACTCCCTTAGTAGAGTATGCATTTCATCAAACTTCTTTGTCCGTATTTGCATACGTCTCCCGAGGCTAGCCGCAAGATTATAGGCAAAATCACTGCAAGCGTCCTTCTCATACAACTGTATAGTATTCAAATGTAACATTTTTACGCCTTTTCTTTTAAGGACTGCTGATCGTTTTGCATCTTTTCCTTGTTCTGAAGGGCTGCTGTGATGAGTAAAGCTCTCATATTCGACTCCCAATTTCGCCTGTTTGTAATATAGATCAACAAAACAACGATCTTGTCCAAGACGCATCTTTGCTTCACCATTTAATCGTATCTCCTGATTGAAAACCGCACCATAAAGCCCATAACCGCCCAGAGCGTGAGGCAGTCCCAGAATCATATAAGTCAGCGATTCCATAATTGAAGCAGAACCGTTTTCCACATACTTTATTGCCCGAAAGGCTTTCTTGTGTCCATGGTACCCTGCGGTTTTTGCTAGAAACATTTCTAGCTTTTTCTTTGTCGTGATTGCCTTAGATGGGTGTCCCGGCGGATACGAGCATAACTGCAGGCCTAAAAGGATAAGCCGGTGAATGCTCAGTTTACTTGCAAGCTCGAGAAATAACAATTCCGGAGACGCAACCATTCTACCTTCTCTAGTTGTTACTGCGCCAGACGGAAGAGCAAATTCAGATGAATGAACCTTTTTACCATTATTGCGAAATCGTGCATTGTATTTAGACACAGTAATATCGCCACCATATGCACCAGCGTCAGATGTTCCATTGACAGCAGCACCACCAACAACAGCGGTACCATATGCACCATCGGCCCTC
>JAEYRF010000190.1 GCA_023409615.1 Bacillota bacterium
CTGCTCGCCCATGCATCCTGGCTGGTCGATGACTCCGTCATTTTGTATGTTGCAAAGGAAATCCGTGCTTGCGCACTCAACATACTTTCTGCTCGCCCATGCATCCTGGGACATGCTATTTCGCTGCAGCAATTGCTTCCTGCAGTTTAATATCTCCGGTGTACAGGGCTTTGCCGACTATAGCCCCCGATATTCCAAGTTCCTTCAGATTAATGATGTCTTTCAGGCTTGTCACGCCTCCGGATGCAATTACATCAATCTTAACGTTTTTAGCCATTTCCTCCATAGCTTTAAGGTTTGGCCCGTTGAGCATTCCATCTCGGGAAATATCCGTATAAATAATTGTGTTTGCGCCAAGGTCTTCCATCTTTTTTGCAAATCCAACAGCTGTAAACGAACTGGTTTTAGCCCAGCCTTCAATTGCAACAAGACCATCTCTTGCGTCAATTGCGACAGCAAGATTCTTTCCAAAACTCCGGATGGCCTTCTTGACCATCTCCTGATCCTTTACGGCAGAAGTTCCCAATATGACTCTTTCTATGCCCTTGCAAAGAATAATCTCTATCATTTCAATTGTACGAATGCCTCCACCCAATTGAATCGGAATCCCAAGCTTAACAGCAATTTCGCTAATAACAGCTATGTTCTGCGGTTCACCAAGCCTTGCTCCATCCAGATCTACCATATGTATATATTCCGCTCCCAGTTGTTCAAATTTTCTCGCCATTTCTACCGGATGATTGGAATATATTGTTTCATCATTAAATTGTCCTTGTACCAGTCTGACACATTTGCCGTCTTTGATGTCTATAGCGGGGTAGATAACCATCTCTTTCACTCCTGTTTTATTATTGTTTAGTTACTATATCTATGTTTCCTGCAATCAGATTATTGTCAATAATTAAATCATCGCCGCCCAGTTTTTCAGGATCTCAAGACCAATCTCTCCGCTCTTTTCCGGATGGAATTGCGTAGCAAAGATCCTATCGCTGTGAATAGCCGCATCAAAGCAGACACCATACTCACAGGTTGCCGCTACAATAGGCCTGCTGGCGGCCTCAAGGTAAAAGGAATGCACGAAATAAACATACGGATGCTCCGGTAGTCCCTTGAACAATTGGCTGTCGTAGCATTGCAGCGAGTTCCAGCCAATATGCGGTACCTTCAGACCATTATTTTGAGGCAGCAATTTTATCGCGCCTTTGTAAAGTCCAAGTCCTTGAACGTTCCTGCCGCCCTCTTCGCTGGTTTCAAAAAGAAGCTGCATTCCAAGACAAATACCCAAAAACAATTTGTTTTGCTGCACTGCTTCTTTGACTGCAACATCCATGCCGCGACTCACAAGGTGCTTCATTGCGTCGGAATATGCACCTACTCCGGGCAGGACAACAGCATCTGCCCGTCTTATTTCATTGATATCTGATGTAATACTGACATTCAAACCTACGAACTGCATAGCCTTCTGTACACTACCCAGATTACCTACACCATAATCTATTATTGCTATCAAATTCATACCAACCTTTTCCCGGTGAGTCTCTCGTATGCCTCTATATACTTTGCTTCTGTGTTCTTTATAACACTCTCCGGCAGTTCCGGCGCCGGCGGCTGTTTGTTCCACTCAATTTTTTCAAGGTATTCCCTTAAAAACTGTTTGTCAAAGCTCTTCTGCGGTCTGCCGGGCTCATAGTCCGCCATCTCCCAGAACCTTGAGGAATCGGGTGTGAAGGCCTCATCAGCAAGTACCAGTTTTTCATCCAATATGCCAAATTCAAACTTTGTATCTGCAAGAATGATCCCTTTGGTTTCCGCATGTTGGCTGGCCGCCTTATATAGGGCCAGGCTCTTATCTCTAAGAAGGTTAGCCATCTCAGAACCAATCCGATCTGCCAATACTTCAAACGATACATTCTCATCATGTCCTTCTGATGCTTTCGTAGAAGGGGTAAAAATCGGTTCGGGTAATTTCTCACACTGCTTTATCCCGGCAGGAAGCTTGATTCCGCAAATACTGCCGGTGGCATTGTATTCCTTCAGACCGGAGCCCTCAAGATAGCCGCGGACAATGCACTCAGCTTCGGCCATCTTAACCTTTCGCACCAGCATCGATCTTCCCTGAAGCTCCTCTTTGTACTTTGACAGGCCATCAGGATATTGGTTAACATCTGTTGTTATCATGTGGTTTCCTATAATATCAGAGGTATAGTTAAACCAAAACTCTGATATACTATTGAGAACCTTGCCCTTATTTGGAATCAGATTGTCAAATACAACATCAAATGCTGAAATTCTGTCAGTTACAACGATTAGCAGCTTATCACCCAAGTCATAAACATTCCTGACTTTTCCCTTTATGAAAAGCGGCTTATCAATAAAATTAGTGTCATTCATCAACATATTATAATTCCTTTCCTTCACTATCTTTTATTACAACGATCCCTTTGTGGACATTACACCTTTGATACGGCTATCACTGCGGATCGCTTGATCCAGCGCCCTTCCAAATGCTTTAAACACAGCTTCCACAATGTGATGATTATTACTGCCATATAGTACGTTAATATGTACATTCATTGCTGCGTTTACCGATACCGCCCTGAAAAATTCCTCTACTAGCTCAGTTTCCATATCGCCTACACGCTCATTAGTATACTCGACATTACATACAAGATACGGTCGTCCTCCAAGGTCAACACAAACCATCGCCAACGCCTCATCCATAGGCACATGGGATGTTCCATACCTTTTTATGGAGTTCTTGTCGCCCAGCGCCTGCTTCAAAGCCTGCCCGAGCACAATCCCTATATCCTCCACCGTATGATGGGCATCTACCTGCAAATCTCCCCGGGCTTTTATCTCAAGATCAATCAAGCCGTGCTTTGAGAACAGCGTCAGCATGTGATCCAGAAACCCGATGCCTGTATCTATAGCGGAATTACCTTCGCCATCCAGGTTAAGTTTCAATATGATATCCGTCTCGGCTGTTTTCCTGCTCAGTTCAGCAGTTCTGGACATATTGCACCTCCACTTCTTCATCCTTACCACCGTCATTATAACAAAATTGTAATATATAAATCTACTTATTTCTTATTTTTACAAATTACTCACGTGCTTAGCGTGCTGCTTCTGGTAACGTCACGCAGCATGTCGTTGGAGCAGGAAACACAACCTTCACAAATAGCGCTGACCTTACCTGAATGTCCCTGCCCAACTTATCCCTGTTCATTCAGAATGACGTCTAAAGCTTTAATTACCGCCGTCATCTCTGCATCCGTTCCAATACTGATACGCAGGTGGTTATCTATCACAGGCATACTGAAGTGCCGTACCAGAATGCCAAGTTTTCGAAGTTCCTTGAATATTTTTTCCGCATGTACACTACTGTGGCTGACAAATACAAAATTGGCCGACGATTCTGTTACAGAAAAATCTCTCCTGTGAAGCTCAGCAACAAATTTTCCCCTTGTTGTGACGACTTTCTCTGTGACATCCCTATAATACTCTTTATCCTTCAGCGCTGCCGTCCCTGCAACGATAGCAAGCCTGTCGAGCGTATATGAATTGAATGAGTTTTTCACACTTTCCAGCCCCCGGATCAATTCACTGTCCCCGAATGCAAAGCCTATTCTCATACCGGCCAGTGCCCGGGATTTTGAAAAGGTTTGAATAACCAGCAGGTTTGGGTATTCATTGATAAGTCCAACTACAGACTCTCCACCGTAATCGATATAAGCCTCGTCCACGATCACAACTGTTTCAGGGTTTCCCTCCAACAATAGACGAATGGCAGATAAGGGCATTGCCTTTCCGGTAGGAGCATTGGGATTGGCCAAAATCACGCCCCCGCAGCTTTGCATGAGCTGTTCGGAGGGTATGTTAAATTCACTGTCCAGCGGCGTAGTGACATAGTCCAGTTGAAACAGTGATGCATATACAGGATAGAAGGAATATGTAATATTGGGGAACACAATCGTCCTTCCGGGATCAAAGAAAGCCATAAATGCAAATGCTAATACCTCATCGGAGCCATTTCCCGCAAATATCTGATCCTTGCATAAACCATAACTCTCTGCCGCTGCACTGACAAGCATGTCACAGGTCGGATCGGGATACAATCTGAGACTGTCGTCCACAGCTTCTCTGATTGCCTCAATCACCTTCGGAGATGGTGCATAGGGATTCTCATTTGTATTAAGCTTGATATATTTTTTGTCTCTGGGCTGTTCACCCGGAACGTAGGGCTTTAACCCACGAGCCAGAGCACTCCAGTATTTATTCATAGCAATTTTCTCCTCACAGTCTAGTTTCTCCCAAATCGAATCCTGATCGCATTAGCATGACCATCCAGTCCCTCATATTCGGCAAATCTGATAACATCGTTGCTTACTTTCTTCAGCGCCTGTCTTGTGTAAGAAATCACACTGGATTTTTTCATGTAGTCATCCACATTTAAAGGCGAGAAAAATCTGGCAGTCCCACCAGTTGGAAGTACATGATCCGGACCGGCAAAATAGTCGCCCAGGGGTTCCGGTGACCAGTGACCCATAAAGATAGCGCCGGCATTTTTTATATAAGCCAGGTGGTTGAACGGCTCCTCGATACACATTTCAAGATGTTCTGGTGCAATCCGGTTTGTAACGTCAATGGCTTCATCCAGATCGTTTACGATAATTGCGGCGCCATAATTGGCAATCGATTTGTCCAGAATACTCTTTCTGGTCAGTAGCGCAGCCTGTTTCTCCATTTCATCTCTGACTGCATTTGCAAGCTTTTCTGACGGTGTTACCAAAATAGATGCTGAAAGCACATCATGTTCAGCCTGAGAGAGCAAATCTGCCGCAACGTATTCGGGATTGGCTGAATCATCGGCAACAACGGTAATCTCGCTTGGTCCGGCAAACATATCTATGTCACAATACCCGTATACAAGCCTTTTAGCCGTTGATACATAAATATTACCGGGCCCGAAAATTTTATCAACCCTTGGAATGGTTTGGGTGCCGAAAGCCAATGCTGCAATAGCCTGAGCCCCTCCCGCCTTGTAGATCTCAGTCACACCTGCCTCCTGTGCGGCTACCAGCACACCAGGATTGATTTTTCCATCTCTGCCCGGCGGTGTGACCATGATAATTTTTTCCACACCGGCGACCTTTGCAGGCAATGCATTCATCAATACAGAGGAAGTCAATACAGCAGTGCCGCCCGGTACATATATGCCGACTATTTCAAGAGGTCTGTATAACTGCCCCAATAAAACGCCGTCATTACCTGTAGTAAACCAGGAGTTCTGCTTCTGCTTCTCATGAAAGGATACAATATTCTCTTTCGATCTTCTTATGACACCAATCATCTCAGGATCAACCAGATTGTAAGCCTCCTCCATTTCCTTCAAGGAGACCTTCATGAATTCCGGTTCAAGTTCAACCCCGTCAAATAGCTTTGTATACTCCAGTAAAGCCTTGTCTCCGTTTGCTTTTATGTTTAAGAGGATCTCGTCTACAACCCGAACCACATCAGCCTTACCGACCCTGTCTCTCTCGACAAGTTTATCAAAAACACCTGAATCCTTACCTTCCCGCATATCGATAATTCTTATCATATCCCTCACCCTTCCATATCCTTGATGTCATACTATTTATTGAAACGGCTCACTCATGTGCTAAACCTGCAATTGCTTTCTGAGCCCTTCTATGATTTTATTGACTCTCTCACTCTCCATCTTCATACTCACCCTGTTTACTACCAGCCTGGCACTGATATCAGCAATGGTATCCAATATGACAAGTCCGTTATCCTTCAACGTTCTCCCACTTTCCACAATATCTACAATAACCTCCGAAAGGCCGACAAGCGGCGCAAGTTCCACCGACCCATTCAGCTTAATCACCTCAATGGACTCCCTCCGATTATGCTCAAAATACTCTTTGGCAATACGGGGATACTTCGTTCCAACTCTTTTATTATTCATGCTGTCCAACTTACCGGCCAGCTCTGCAGGTCCGGCGACAACCATCCGGCAGGCGGCAAATCCGAGATTGAGCACCTCATATAAATGCCTGCCCTCTTCCAGCAGTGTGTCTTTTCCGACCACTCCCATATCTGCTGCGCCATATTCCACATAAGTGGGTACATCGGCCGGTTTCACGAGAAAAAACCTGGTTCTGCTCTTCTCATCAGAAAAAATCAACTTTCGCGATTCGTCGCGGTATTCGGAGCAGTCGATTCCGATCTTCTCCAGCATTTCTATGGACAGATCCGCCAGTCTTCCCTTTGACAAAGCTATTGTTAGATACCTCACTCCAATCACCTCTTCAATAATTCACTTATTTTGACACTGGCTATTTCGCCTGTCTGTATATAATGGACCTCTACCGAATCTTCGTCAACTATATTGATAACACCGCCAATACTCTTTGCAGAAGCATAGGTTTTTGCCTCTTCAACACTATAGTCCGATATATCCAGTTCCACTACAAGGCCTTGTTTCCTAAGTTCGGCACATAGTTCAAAGGCAATCCTTCTGCCGGCGCCTGTATAACACACAAAGCTGTCAATTGACGGCTTTTCCGTCTCCACCTTCTGTCTTTGAAGCGCCATCATAATCATATTGACACCTAGTGAGAAGCCGGTTGCGGGACAATTCCTCCCGAACTCTCCCACCAGCCTGTCATATCTCCCGCCGGTAAGGACGGGAAAACCTATCCCGTAAGTAAATCCTCTAAAGATAATACCGGTATCATACGCCAATCCTCTCAACATTCCAAGATCAACAGACACATACTGTCCCAGACCGTAATCATCGAGTATCTGCAACACCTGCCGGATGTTCACGAGCGCATCCCTTGATCGTTTGTTCAACTCCAGCGCTTCAACCTTATCAATTACATCGACAGATCCGAAAAGCCCCGGCAGATCGAATATTAGCTTTTTAAGATCTTCCCTGATCTCACAGCGTTTCAGAAATTCCTCAAGGCCAACATAATCCTTACGATCAATCAATCTGCAAACCTGTATAGTGTCATCTTCGGACAGTCCGGTCTCTTCCATCAACCCGTTGAAAAACTCCACCTGCCCTATATCTACCTGAAAGCTTTCAAGCCCGGTCGCTCTTAATGCCTCAATGGCAACCGCTATCACTTCAGCATCTGACTGCGGCGTGTTTACACCGAGAACCTCTATCCCCGCCTGGGTAAACTCATTCTGCTTTCCTCCGCCATAATCATCATATCTGAACACATTCCCAACGTATGAAAAACGCAGAGGGTATTCCGCTTCCCTGTACTTTGTAGCAGTGATTCTGGCCACAGGAACAGTGATATCAGGACGTAAAACAAGGATTCTGCCCTGTTGGTCAAAGAATTTAAACATATTTTCCTGAGGCATCGCACCTTCCTCGGATGCAAATACATCATAAAATTCGATGGTTGGCGTCTCCACCTCACAAAAACCGCAGCTTCTGAACAATGACCTGAGCTTTTGCTCCAAGCCCCTTTTCATGTAGCAGTCTTCAAATAGTATATCCTGTACACCATCGGCCGTATAGATTTTCCAGTTGGACATTTTTACACCTCCACTTACAGTTGGACCATTTTTATACACTCTGTCGTTCTATCGCTTTAACGCTTTACTACATTAAACTTATAAATTGATGAATCGAAATAATTATAAAATAAAGCCATTGGTTTGTCAATGGCTTTATTACAAATTCATCCATAATCAGTCGGACAATTCGCTTCTAATATAGTACCCTGAGCCTATCCAAGATGCTAACCTATTTCATATAGTCTTCTGCCAAGCTCATTGGTAATGTTGTAAAACTCATCTGAAATCTCATCAAAGATTTCCTGGAGCTCAAAGGCATCGGTCGAGGCCAGATCCACAGAGCCGTTTTTACTAAATTTCAGATTTGACTTGTTTTTTAGCTCATCGACCTTTATTTCGCATGTTACGAGATCCCGGCCATTCTGTTGTACGGTTACATCATACAACTCCGCTTTTGTCTTACTATCTGGCTTATCTGTTGACAGCTTAATCGCATATTCATCATAATCATTAAATATACTTGCCTTGTAATCCCCATACTCCAGCCCTGAGCTATTCTTACCTTCATCACTTTTTACATAAGACAGTTCGATCTTACCATCATATTCTGTCAATAACTTAATACCTTTACGCTCCTCACCACTGTAAATATAAAGGTTGCCAATTTGATCTCCGGTTCCGAACCTGCCTTCACTTACGTTGATCTCTGTGACCTCCTCCTTATCGTCATTTACATATTGCATAATTGCAAATACTGAGTCATCTGCTGTGATTTCCCTGCTGACAATTTTATTCTTTGTGTCTGATATGATTGTCATGGTCGCAATGTTTTTATCACTCTCAGCATCGAACGTATACTCCAGGTCTTCTCTGCTCCTGTCCAGATCTGACTTTAACTCCTCAAGCAGCTCCGCCCTTTCCTCATTACTAATTTCATTGCGGGATATAAAGCTTAAAGGCAATGGATTATATCCATCCTGGACATAATTAATAATCATGTTCAGAAGTTCATCGTCATTCCTTAATTCCTCCAACAGCTTATCGGCTATATTATACAAATCTTTTTCAGTCAACTTTATATCGACCATCCTGCATTTCTCAAGCTCTAAAGCAGACTTTGCACTGCCAGTAGTCCAGGTGTATATATCCGTAGCGCTATCAGGACTTGTAACAGATATGCTGTGTGAAGGGATATTTTTATATGCAATTTTACTATATTTTTTGATTGCCTTGTCAAACAACTGGGTGTCCTTATCGAGTTGGTCCTTCATTTCTGCAAGAGTTTTCAGATCAATGTCTGTTTCATTATCTGTCAGATTGCTGATTGTCTCGGGAATTTCGTCCTTCTTCACAGTAAAATTCCTATTATATAAAGTAGGTAAGCCCAAACCCAATAATTCCTTGTCCTGATACAGGATGACATCTGCCAGTAGATTGTTCAGGTATTTGGCACTTGCATAAACAGTAGATTTGCCCTTACTATAATCCACCTGTGCCTGAATTTCAAAATCCTTCAGCATATCTATGCCAATACCTAAACCTCCGACTTCAGAGACAGTAACTCCAATATTTTTACTAAATGGTTTTATATCAAAAGCTTTAATTACCTTCTTATATGAATTATTGAGCTCAATAGGTTTATTGCGCAACTCCAGGTAACCGTAATAGGCCTTCGGTGAAACGAGCCATATATTGCTTAAAATTAAGATGCAGATTAAAGCAACTCCTATAATAGATGAAATAATAATCGCAAGTTTCTTATGACTCTTCTTTGGATCAGACTGTCCGCTTCCTTTGCTTTGTGTTGAACTCCCTGCACTTTGAGATATATTTGTTTCACTTTGTGACATAACTGCCCCGCACGAATTACAAAATTTTGCCCCTTCAGCCGTCTGATTTCCACACTTTGCGCAATACATTAATATATCCCCCTCGTAGTTCATTGATCGTTTACATAATTATATCAAGTCAACTGACCTAAGGCAAGAAAATTATCCAACATTTGGTGTCTCAGGAAGATGTCGTTTGCTTATTAACGATACGTAAAGACTTTACACTGACTGGAATATTGTTATAATTAACTTACCTTCAATAACTAATCCATTTGAAGCAAACTCAGTTTTCTTGCGAGGGGAGATATATATGAAATTCAAGGCAGTACTATTTGATTTAGACGGCACTCTGCTAGATACTATTGAGGATATTAGTGATTCGATGAACAGTGTCCTGGCTAAAAACGGCTATCCTGTCCATGACATTGAAGCCTATAAGTATTTTGTCGGCGACGGCATGAAAACGCTTGTACAAAGGGCATTGCCTAAAGGTACGTACAGTACACAGCAAATCGACAACTATCTGCAAGCCAATAAGGCTGAATATGCCAGGAGATGGTCGGATAAGACTGTGTTATATCCCGGGATAGGAGGTTTGCTAGATGGGTTGACCGATAAGGGAATAAATTGTGCAGTTCTTTCAAACAAGCCCGATGCGTTTACGAAGCAAATCGTTGAAAAATTGCTGGCAGGCTGGAACTTTTATCCTATATTCGGAGAGCGACTGGGAATACCAAAGAAGCCGGACCCTGCAGGTGCATTGGAGATAGCCTCAATCTTGAAGGTCAAGCCTGAGGAATGTCTTTATCTTGGTGATACAGGCACTGATATGGAAACCGCAAAGGCTGCCGGTATGTACGCCATCGGTGTGCTTTGGGGTTTCCGCAAAGCAGATGAGTTATTGGACAGCGGAGCACGTGTATTAGTGTCGGATCCTTTACAAGTTCTAGAAATGCTGTAGCCTTTATATCCTGGCATTATTAATCCAGTTGAAGCTCGGAGGCGATATTCTCCAGATGCTTTTTCGAGCAACCCTTACCATTCCAGTGACTGCAGGATGTACATGACAAATCCGCGGAGCGGTTCATTCTGCTTCCCTGACCATATCTCGAATAATTGCAGGATCGTGCAATCGTTGAAAGGTTATCTTCATTACAATCATATATATCCATAGAATCCCCTCCGGCTAATCTGCTAAAATGAAAAAATCCGATATATGCTGCAAACCTATTATTCGCATTTAGTTTGCTCATTATACCGGATTTAGTTTATCGGCCTGACGGCCTATATGTCACAGCTTCAACAGATTTGCAAATGCGGCCATCAATCTCTTCATTCCTGCATTTCTAAATTCAATCTCCAATACATAGTCACCCTTGTCAAGCAAAACAGACTTGATTTTTCCAACACCGAATTTCTTGTGAACTACCTGGTCACCGGCCTTGAACTCTGTAACGGGTTCTTTGCCTTCCGCGTCAGAGACAGCATTAATACTATCTTTCTGTGACTTCTGTGCCACAATACCAAAGCCCGGTATATCAGATCCAAAAGTGCCAAAACCTCCTGTAGAACCGTTACTATCGCTGCCATAAATGCCTGCTCCACTACTGTGCGCCCTGGTAAAGCTGTCCGCTTGTTTCTCTCGTCTTCCCTTGATCTCCAGCAATTCACCAGGTATCTCCTTCATAAATCTGGAGCCCCGGTTGTATGTTGTATTTCCAAAAAGGGTTCTACTATAGGTGCTTGTCAGATAAAGCCTTTCTCTGGCTCGGGTGATACCAACATAGCATAGTCTGCGCTCCTCTTCCAATTCAGCCTCGCTGTCCATGGAACGCATTCCGGGGAAAACGCCCTCTTCAAAACCCGGAATGAAGACAACAGGAAACTCAAGGCCCTTAGCGCTATGGAGTGTCATCAGAACCACATGATCCCTCTCTCCTTCCAAATTGTCAATATCTGAAACCAGCATTACATTGGCCAAATAGGCCTCCAGTCCTTTTTCCTCACTTTGCTCCTCAAATTCAATTGCACCGGATATCAATTCCTGGATATTCTCGATCCTTGTCCTGGCTTCATCTGTTTCCTCTGCCTTTAACTCAGTGAGGATGCCGGATTTGTTGATTACCATATCGATCAATTCCTGCATACTGGTACTTTCAGCCTGGACTCTGAAGTTATTAATCATACTGACAAACTCCACCAACTTTGCGGCAGATCTCTTCAAATCAGGGATCTCATGGGCGGATGAGATCACAGCATAAATACTGCAGCTTCGCTCAAGTGCAATCCCTGCAGCCGTCTCAAGTGTAGTGTTTCCGATACCTCTCTTGGGTACGTTGATCACTCTCTTTAACGCAACATCATCGGCTGGATTCTGTATTAGCCTCAGATATGAGATGATGTCCTTTATTTCCTTTCTGTCATAGAACCGAAGACCGCCGAAGATACGGTATGGAATACCGGATTTCATAAATGCTTCCTCAAGCACACGGGACTGGGCATTTATTCTGTAAAGCAATGCAAAGTCCTTGTATCTTCTCTCCTCGCTTTTCATAAGCTCTTCAATCTCACCGGTGATGAAGGAGGCCTCCCCACGCTCATTATCCGCTTCATAATATTGAATGCACTCGCCCTTGCAGTTTTCCGTCCACAGTGTCTTGCTCTTTCTTCCTCCGTTGTTCTTAATCACCTGATTTGCTGCATCAAGTATGGTTTTCGTAGACCGGTAATTCTGCTCCAGCTTGATGACCGCAGTATCTTTGAATTCCTTCTCAAAGTCCAGAATATTGCGGATATCAGCGCCCCTCCATCCGTAAATCGATTGATCATCATCGCCCACAACGCAAAGATTCTTGAAATGACTGGCAAGCAGACTAACCAGCGTATACTGCGCCTTGTTTGTATCCTGATATTCATCCACCAGAACGTATTTAAATTTTCGCTGATAATATTCCATCACAGGCGGATGATCCAGAAACAGCTTGATGGTCAGCATAATAATATCGTCGAAATCAAGCGCGTTATTATTCCTGAGCTTTCTCTGATAGAGTTCATATATCCGGGCAATTTTACTAAGTCTAAAATCAGAACCGGCTTCAGCAGCATATTCGGCAGGCTCCTTCAGTTCATCCTTTGCCCTTCCGATCTTTGAGAGCACCTCTCTGACAGGAAAGTTCTTATCATTCAAATTAAGTTCTCTGATACAATCCTTGATAAGCGTCTGCTGATCAGAGGTGTCAAAGATAACAAAGCTTTTACCGTATCCCAGCTTTTCAATATCTCTCCTGAGTATCCTGACACAAGAAGCATGAAAGGTACTTACCCAAAGGCCATTGATATTTTCGCCAAGAATGTTTTCAAGCCTTTGCTTCATTTCCCTGGCTGCTTTATTAGTAAAAGTAATTGCCAGAATAGAGGCCGGATGGGCCGGACTCTCCTTAAGAAGGTCGATTAACCTATCCGGGACAGCAGAGGCTTTCTCTATTGAGCGTGCCATCTCTGACAAGCCTGCTGTCTCTGTTGTGCCTGCCTTCTCTGCCGCAGCAGCCAGCTCCCTCATCTGCTGCAGTTCTTCCGCCGTAAGCTCCTGGGGTATAAAATCACTGTGGTATGCATTACCATACTTGATCATATATGCAATCCTGTTTACCAGGACAGAAGTCTTGCCCGATCCGGCACCGGCCAGCACCAGTAAAGGTCCGTTTACATGAAAAACTGCCTTCCTTTGCTGAGAATTCAACCTCCCATATTCATTCTCCAACAGCTTCTTTCTCAGCTCAATAAACTCTTTTTTCTCTATTTTAGTTATCATTTGGCGTACACCTATCCGCATATTTATTTCTCATAAGTATACCATATTACATCTGTGTGATAAAATTAAAATCTCCGGGGGTACAAAAAGACAGGCCATATCGATGACCTGTCCCTAAAATGTAAATTATGTATAGAAAATATACGTTATGGTTAATTAGTATGTAAACGACATATTTGAACTAAATAAATCTATCAAACTCTGAATAGCAACCCAATTGATAATCACACCGACTATTGTAAGGACCAATCCAATAATCCACAGTATCAGAATTGCTCTTGCAAAGCTCTTGGTGTTCTTATTGAAAGAACTGCTGAAGCTCCATACAAGAATCATAATAAAACCAATCAGTGGTATACCAGTTAAAATAAACATCCCGATGAACTTCCATGTTTTTAGAGGAGCTATCTTCTCAGGCTTCTCCGGAGCTGAAGGCTGTTGATAATATTGGTTTTGCGGCGGCTGTACATAAGCCTGCTGGGGTGCAACCCGAGGTGCCTGTATAGGTTCCGGCCGAACAGGTGACGGCTGTGGCACGGGCGGTGCTATGGGCTGTGCCGGTGCAACGGGCTGCTCAACTGCTGAACTTACTTCTGCCACAGTCTCCGTTACAT
>JAEYRF010000210.1 GCA_023409615.1 Bacillota bacterium
TGCAGAAAAAATTTTTAGAGACCATTCTCATACAACATTCTTAAAAAGCAGAAAAGAGGCGCAAACCTTGAAATTTCAACGTTTATCGCCTCTTTTATATTCTTCAACTGTCAAACTCGGGATTATAACATAAACTAACTAGATTGCTACTTGCTATACATGGCATTGGACCCAAGGCTGTTAGAATACTTAAAGAGTTGCTGGTAAAGGAAGGACTATCCTATAAGGAAAAAATATAAAGGAACTTCAATAGTTAAACTTGTTCTCTTTGAAACTGTTTTGCTTTATACATATTGACGTCGCCCACCGGTCGCTCTGCTCCGGTACCGGGCTCCTACGCTTGCTATAAAATGGCCGTTCAGGCCATTTTACTTTACGCTCGCGCTCTCCCGAGTTCGAATCTCTTCTGATTTCAACAAAAAAACGACACCCGTAAATGTTATACGGATGTCGTTTTTGTGGCGGAGAGAGAGAGATTCGAACTCTCGGAGCCTTTAACAGCTCACACGATTTCCAGTCGTGCGCCTTAGACCAGCTCAGCCATCTCTCCGTATGACCGGGTCATTCAATATACGGCAATGTCTGTGCCGCTTCACTATTTTACAATAGTTGAGGGTCGATGTCAATGAGAAATGGATTTGTGGTATAATGTGGATTCCAGACTCTCAGTTGACTCCAGGCAGGCACATCATTACGGCATACTATTGCTTCATCTAAATGAAGTGATATCATAGACAAGCGATACATTGATGATGTAGAATAGTGTCTATATATGTAGAAAAATGACCATAAACGAGAAACTTATATTTAGGGGGAAGAACATGTTTAAAAGAATTATTGCTATTTTATTCATTGTCATTTTTGCACTTTCATCACTGGCAGGATGCGGTTTACCTGGCGCCGGCGGTAAGGACGTGGAGTTTACCATTGCCCACGCTACCTGGATCGGGTATGCGCCTCTGTACATCGCACAGGAAAAAGGTTATTTTGAAAAGTATAATGTTAATCCGACTTTGACTGTAATAGAGGACGAGTCACAGTACGCTGCGGCTCTGTTTTCAAATAGTATTCAGGGACTGGGAAACGTACTGGACAGAGAAGTAATTCATTATGCAAAGGGAACTCCTGAAACCTTCGTGTTTGCAATGGATGAATCCTCAGGCGGAGACGGAATCATAGCAAAGAAGGAAATCACAAGTATCGAGAAGCTGAAAGGTGCGACTATCGGTCTGGACAAATCCTCCACTTCCTATTTCTTCTTTTTAACCGTGCTCGAAGAGTATGGAATTGATGAAGGTGACGTAAACATACAGGAGATGAGTGCCGGAGATGCAGGTGCAGCTTTTGTTGCAGGCAAGCTTGATGCGGCTGTTTCCTGGGAGCCCTGGCTGACCAATGCATCAGAGAGAGAAGGCGGGCATGTTCTTGTCAGCAGTAAGGATTTCCCCAACACAATCGTTGATGTGGTTACACTGAGGGAGGACTTTATAAAGAAGAATCCCGGCGTTGTTACCGGGCTTACTAAAGCATGGTTTGATGCTATTGATTTCTACAGGGAGAATCCGGATGAGGGTAACAAAATTATGGCTAAGGCGTTGGGCCTTGACGAGCAGGAGATTGCAGACATGGCAAGCGGCGTGTCTTTCTTTGGCAGAGAAGAGAACAAAACCTTCTTCGACCGGAATAATGAAAATAGTATCTATAAGCTTGCAGACAGAGCAAGCGGCTTCTGGAAGGATAAGGGGATCATTGAAGAAAATATCGATGCAAACAAGCTGATTACCGATAAATTTGTAAAAGAGGCTTCCAAATAATATGAATAAAAGGCTCTCTATTCTTTCGTTCCTGATTCTGATAGCTCTCTGGAGCATCCTTTCATACAGCGGGCTGATACAGAAGGTGTTTCTGCCTACGCCCGGTGCAGTGATTGGAGCATTTGCGGACATGTGCCGTGACAACATCCTGCTGAGCTACTCGTTGGTGAGTATATACCGCGTAATGGTGGGCTGGGTGTTTGCCGTGATTGCAGCGGTTCCGCTGGGCTTGCTGATCGCGACATCGAAAAGGGCAGAGGCTCTTTTCGAGCCTGCTGTGGATTTCGCCCGATATTTACCGGTAGTTGCACTGGTACCGCTCACACTGCTTTACTTCGGCATTGGAGACCTTCAGAAATTCGTCATCATATTTCTGGGGACATTCTTTCAATTGGTGCTGATGGTGGCGGATGTGGTATCCTGTGTCCAAAAGGATCTGCTTCGGGCATCGTCAACGCTTGGTGCAAGCAAATGGCAAACCTACAGATTGGTGCTGATACCTGCATCCCTTCCGGGGATCATGGACAGTCTCAGGATAACAGTAGGCTGGGCGTGGACCTATCTTGTGGTTGCAGAGCTGGTTGCGGCGAATTCGGGACTGGGATATATGGTACTGAAGGCACAGCGCTTTCTCGCTACAGATCAGATATTTGCAGGGCTGATCTTAATCGGGGTCATCGGTTTGGCAACCGACTACCTGTTCAAATGGCTGACCAGACTACTGGTGCCCTGGCGTGAAAAGGTAGGTGGCTGATATGGAGAAACTGAGTTTGCTGAATGTTTGTAAAACCTTTGGTACCAGTGACATTGCGGCGCATGATGTTGATGCGCTGTGCAATATTGATTTGAGCATAGAAGAAAACGAATTTGCTGTCATCGTCGGGCCTAGCGGCTGTGGAAAATCAACACTTCTGAACATTGTCGCCGGGCTGGAGAAGGCAACATTTGGAAATGTATTTATCAATGGCAGTGAGGAAATCAAGGGGCCGGGCGCGGATAGGGGAATGGTGTTCCAAACCTATACGCTTTTTCCGTGGCTGACTGTGCAAAAGAACGTGGAATTCGGTCTTAGGATAAAAGGGATTCCGGCGTCTGAACGTATCGAAATTGCCCGGCACTATATTGAACTTGTCGGGTTGACCGGCTTTGAAAATATGCTGCCGAAGGTGCTGTCCGGCGGGATGAAACAGCGTGTTGCCATTGCCCGTGCGCTGGCCAACAAGCCTGAGGTGCTGCTGATGGATGAGCCGTTTGGTGCGCTGGATGCGCAGACCAGAGTCGTGATGCAGGAACTGTTGACTTCTGTCTGGGAGAAGGAAAAAACTACTGTTTTATTCATTACCCATGACATTGATGAAGCGGTCATGCTTGCAAGCAATATTTATGTAATGTCCAGAAGACCCGGCACTATCAGGGCAAAGATAAACATAGATATACCTCATCCGAGAAATCATCAGGTGATGGTGCTGCCTGAGTATATCGCTGCGAAGAAAAATATTATGGAAATGCTATGGGAAGAAAGCAAAGCCGCAGCCGCACAAAAGTGAGGTAATGCTTTTATTATTTAGCTCATCCGGATGAATAAATAGATGTCCTGCAGTTGCCTTTTATGATAATATCATTATAGGATATTATTTTAGAGGGCACTTTATTTTTTATAGGATACTTTATTTTATAGGTTACTTTTCTGACCAAAGGAGATGATTTTGTGAGAAGAGTCTGTTTCTATGATACAAGCATCGGAAGGATCGGCATCGCAGAGAACGGAAGGGCGATCACAGACCTGTGGTTTGCCGGCAAGGCCGATTTAGGCAAAGTCATTCCGGACAAGGTCAATTTGCAGCAGGAAGAGGTGGGCGAGACTCCTCTGCTGAAAAAAGCGGCGGACCAACTCACAGAATATCTCGACGGTACGCGCAGAGAGTTTGATCTTCCGCTGGCGATAGAGGGTACTGAGTTTCAGGCGTCTGTCTGGAAGGCGCTTCTGGCCATTCCATACGGTGAGACGCGAAGCTATGGTGATATCGCACAGTTCATCGGAAATTCTAAAGCTTGCCGTGCCGTAGGTATGGCGAACAATAGAAACCGAATTGCGATTATAGTGCCCTGTCATCGCGTGATTGGAACTAATGGAAAGCTTGTTGGTTATGGCGGCGGCCTGGAGTTGAAGGAAAGACTGCTGGCCCTGGAAAAGCGAAAGAGAGGATGATTATATGTTTAATATAGGTTGTCATTTGTCTGCATCGAACGGATACCTGCATATGGGAAAGGAAGCTCTTGAAATCGGAGGCAATACCTTTCAGTTTTTCACTCGCAATCCGAGAGGCGGAAAGGCAAAGAACATTGACCCGCAGGACGTGGCGGATTTTTTAGTTCTGGCAAAGGAGAACAATTTTGCGACCATCATGGCACATGCTCCGTATACCTTGAACCCATGCTCAGCTGATCAGAGGGTAAAGGATTTCGCTTTTGAGGTGATGTCGGATGATATGCTGCGAATGGAGTACACGCCCAACAGCTATTATAATTTCCACCCCGGAAGTCATGTAGGACAGGGTATTGAAGCGGGGATCGAGCTTATAACATCATTGCTGAACAGAATCTTTACGCCGGGCCAGACTACGACGGTGCTCCTTGAAACGATGTCGGGCAAGGGCAGTGAGGTTGGGAGCAAATTTGAAGAGCTGCGCGAGATCATAGACAGGGTGGAGTTGAATGAGAAGCTGGGTGTCTGCCTTGATACATGCCATGTGCATGATGCCGGTTATGATGTTGTGAATGATTTGGACAGTGTGCTGACGAAATTTGATAATGTGATAGGCCTTGATCGGCTTAAGGCAATCCATCTCAATGACAGTAAAAATGTTTTTGAAAGCCACAAGGACCGTCATGAGAAGATAGGGCAGGGAGCTCTTGGTATAGACGCGCTGGCCCGGATCATCAATCATTCGGAACTTCGCCACCTGCCGTTTTATCTGGAAACACCTAATGAACTGGAGGGCTACGCTGCGGAGATCAAACTGCTGCGGGAGGCTTATAAGGAGTAAACAATCATTTGGTTTGGAGGACGATTTATATATGAGATGTATTTCGGACAGCAGGATACCGGCTGATTTAATACAGGCGCGAATTGCACTGGAATCGCTGGTTATATACAGGCAGCTTTCGCAGGATCAGCCAATGACGGAGCTGTATTTATTGTTGGAGCATCTCTGTCTGGAACGCCCTGACATCTTCCAATCGATTGGTTTGTATAGTTCTCTGTGTCACAAACTTATTAAGGCCGGAAGCGGCCTTAAATCAATTATTACAGAAAACATCATCCACGCTGATAACGCATTTTCCCGGGCTGCGGAGATCTATAGTGCCGAATGCCTGAAAGGGTCTATGGAAGCTGCTGTTAAAAGTGACCTGAAACAGCTGCAAACGATTGCCGATTTGAAGGCTGAGCAAATAAAGAAATGGATCACTGAATGCTGTGCGGTTGAGGGGTGGCAGGCGGAGGCGATATCGAGTCTTCCTGTATTTCCTGAAAGCTGCGTCACATACAATACTCCCGAAGAGACTGATTTCACAGAAACGTCACCAACAGATACTGCTTTCACAGATGGACACCAAGGAGCGTATGAGCGCATTATGCAGAGTACATGCTGGGAAGACTGCACTGAAGAATTGGCGAAATACCATCATCACTGGGGGAGCGGTGTTTTCTCACAACACAGAGCGTTTGTCTGGAGGAGAAAAGACAGGGATGGCTGCTATGGAGATGGATATTTTGATGGTGTAAAATCTCCTGACCCGATCACCTTCTCAAACTTGATTTCATATGAACTGGAGAGGGAAAGTGTTATTGAAAATACGCTGCGCTTTCTTAAGGGGTATCCGGCTAATAATATTCTGCTGTACGGGGATAGGGGAACCGGTAAATCCTCAACAGTCAAGGCGCTGGTGAATGAGTACTACAGCGAGGGGCTTCGCATCATTGAGGTGCCTAAGCAGCTTCTTACTGATTTTCCCGTCATTATTGGGCAGCTTGCAGGCAGAAACCTGAAGTTCATCATGTTTGTTGACGATCTGGCTTTTGAGGATAATGAAGAAAATTATACGGCGCTTAAAGCTGCACTGGAGGGCGGACTGGAAAGTAGACCGCAGAATGTGCTGATATACGCTACTTCCAACCGTAAACACCTGATAAAAGAGAAGTTCAGTGACAGGGCAGGGCTCGTTTCCGGCAATGCTGACGACGAGGTACGGGCTGCGGATACAATTCAGGAAAAGCTGTCCCTGTCGGATAGATTTGGCATGACTGTGGTGTTTTCCTCACCGAATCAGAAGAGGTATCTTGAAATTGTTGAGGGGATCATCAGAGACCGAGGGATACAGGTGGATACGGAAATGCTGCATCGTGAGGCGCTCAGATGGGAATTGCGCTATAACGGGCGTTCACCAAGGACAGCTAAGCAGTTTGCCGACTGGCTGGAGGGGCACATCGCTGTTAGCATATGAATACTCACAACTAGCCTCTGGAAGGACACGACTATCCCGTGAACTTTCCTTTTCTATATCTATTTATCCATTCGCAGGCAATGGCTTGATTCTGGTCTTGTAGAAATGCTTCAGGAATATAACGGTAAGTAAAACAGCACCGATCTCTGCCAGCGGAAAAGCCCACCAGATTGCGTTGAGCCCGCCGAATCTAGACAGCAGGAAGGCCGCAGGCAACAAGATAACCAATTGCCGCGCTGTTGAGACAATCATACTTGGCACTCCGCTTCCCAATGCCATAAATACAGCGCTCGACACAATACAGAACCCTGCGAATACAAAACAGATGCTAATCGTCCTCAGCGCAGGTACACCTATGGCGATCATGTCTGCGGACGCATTGAACAGCGAGAGCAATTGACTGGGAAATATCTGAAAAACCGCCGTCCCGACCAGCATAATCGTAATTGCGTATGTCATAGCCAACCGAATGGTTCGGATGATCCTTTTTCTGTAACGCGCCCCGTAATTATAGGAAATTATCGGAATGACGCCGTTGTTCATACCGAAAATCGGCATGAAGACGAATCCCTGAAGCCTGAAATATACTCCGAATACTGCAGTAGCGGTGGAGGTAAAGGTCATTAGTATCTTGTTCAGGCCGAAGTTCATGATAGAGCCTATGGCAATCATAATAGCAGATGGGATACCGACAGTATAAATCCGTTTGATAATCTCGAGATCCAGACGGAATCCTCTTATTTTGAATGTGATTTCCTTATTTATTGTTAAATTAAATACGATAGCCAACAGCGTGGCAAGGATTTGGCCGATAACGGTTGCCAGTGCTGCGCCGGCCACCTCCATTCTGGGAAAACCAAAGTAGCCAAATATCATGATCGGATCTAAAATAATATTAACTACAGCGCCAAAAGCTTGTGCAATCATGGCAAAAAAGGTTTTGCCTGTAGACTGCAGCAGCCGCTCGAAGGTGATCTGTCCAAAAACGCCAAAAGAAAAAATGGTGCATATTCTGAGGTAATCGGTTCCATAACTGATGATTTCCTCAATATCTGTCTGGGCTTCAAAGAAGTATCGTACAAAGAACAGGCCGAACAGTGCAAACAGGATAGAGCTCACAAGAATGAGGAATATACCATGGCTGGCCGACTTGTCCACCCTTTCTTTATTCTTTTCTCCAAGGCTTCTTGAAAGCAGTGCATTGATACCGACACCGGTGCCTGATCCAAGCGCTATCATAAGGTTTTGTATCGGGAAAGCCAGAGATACGGCTGTCAGAGCGTTTTCACCAAGCCGGGATACGAATATACTGTCCACAACATTGTAGAGTGCCTGAACAAGCATGGAAAGCATCATTGGGATTGACATGGAAATAAGAAGGCTGCTGATGTGCATTACACCCATCTTATTTTCTTTTAGAGCTGGTTGTATTTCAACTGCGGCTTCTTTTTCTGGTTCTAAGCGGTTAGCCATCTGTGTGTCCTTCCATATTGTAAATGCTGTGTTTTATTTAAACTGACTTATATTTATACTGCCTATATTTCTAACAGCAAAGCTGAGTACTATTATAATGATAAACTGTCATTTTGCAAAGTGTTTTTATAATAACTGCGGTTCACTGACATCATTTTTTGTGATTTATTTTCGTCTATAAGAGATTGTCAAAAGGGGGTAGATATGATATTTTGTAACAGTAGAGCACACATGTGGATTTGTTAAATCTTAAGGGGACTGTGCCATGAAAACACCCGAAGCCATAGGGTTATCTGAAGTTCTAGTTGGAAAATCAAATGGAATACGTCGTTTTGTCATAGCTCTTGTAATTCTCTCTGCGATACTGATTACAGTATATCTGCTTTTGCGCGGATTTCTTGGGCATGATGGTGAGGATATTGAAGCGACGGTTATACCTTATGAAGCATGGAGCAGAGATATTGCAGCCGAAGGATACTTGGATGGAGCACCGATTGGCGGGCTTGGAGCCGGCTCAGTCACATGGCGGCTTGATGGTAATTTTTATAATGGACGACTTGACATCGGCAGAAACGACATGGATGTTGATGAAGCTTGTGGATTTTATATGTACCAGAAAGCCTCCGGCAGTGAAGCTGTAGCGACTAGACTCGATGCAGATTCTCTTGGATCGGATCAGGCGAGATACTATTCTCTGTTTCCAAAATCCTGGGTGGACTATTACGGCAGCAGCTTTACCTGTAAGGCCAGGGTCACCCAGTTCAGCCCCATCGTACCCGGAGACTATAAGCTGAGCAGCTATCCTGTAGGTCTCTATAAATGGGAGATCACAAATCCGACAGATCAGCCCTGCGATGTGTCTATAATGTTAACCTGGGAGAATGATTTCGGAGGGAAGGCTGTTATTCCTGCCACCGACGAGGATGGAATTCTTACCGGTATAAGGTTGGTTAACATAGAATCTGATGGCGTATCGTCGTACGATAAAGGCAATGGGGAATCTGACGACACAAGCAGCAGTGCGGGGGCTGATCAAACCTTGCCGGATAAAGATGACTGCGAATTCAGCCTCGGGAGCAAAAAAATGAAGGGTATGACAATTTCATATTCTTCTGCAGCGGATATCAGTGAGATGGCACAGGACTTTTCAACAGATGGTGCTCTGAACAATGAAACCGGCGCAGACAAAACGGGTGCGATATGTGTGCAGGTGAAGCTGAAACCGGGACAAATGTTGCAGTTCCCTATGGTATTGACATGGGACATGCCTATAGTGAAAGGATTTGCGGAAAATGACTGGTACAGAGAATATACCAGGCACTATGGCAGGAGCGGTACCAGCTCATGGAGTATTGCGAAGGATGCGCTGGAAAATGCGGATATGTGGGAAGAACTGATCGACAGTTGGCAGGAGGAGATTCTTAGCAACACGGAGTATCCGGATTGGCTGAAAACCTCTTTGTTTAATGAATTGTATTATTATGTGGTTGGAGGGACCATATGGGAAGCCGGGGCTGCTTCGGGGCAGGGTGATGACCCGGAAGAGGATATGTTTGGTTCGCTTGAATGCTATGAATTTCCGTATTACGGGACCTCCGATGTGCGTTTTTACGGCTCCTGGGCACTGCTGGAGCTTTGGCCTGAGATTGAAAAGCAATGTGTCAGGCAGTTCTGTGATAGTGTTTATACCACGAGAACTGACAGGCCTAAGCCGCTGGGCACCACAGCACATGATTTCGGCATGTACGGCAATGCATTTAAGAAGTGGAATGGATACAACTACAGAGATTCGAGACAATGGAAGGATCTGAACACAAAGCTTGTGTTGATGGTTTACAGGGATTGGGCTGCGACAGGAAAAAGCGATGCTGAATTTCTGGAGTATTGCTGGATTTCGGTGCAAAAGGCCATGGAAAAGGTTAACAGTCAGGATGCCGATGGCGGTGGACTGCCGGACAGCAACGGGATCGATCAAACCTATGACAACATGTCTCTGACAGGCGATACCGCCTACTGCGGCGGACTATATCTGGCAGCCTGTGAAGCGGCAGGAGAAATTGCGCTTGCCATGGGAGACGAGAAACTGGCAGACACTTACGATAAATGGCTAAAGGAAGGCCAGAAGACCTTTGAAGCCAGGTTGTGGAACGGAAGCTACTATAACATCGACACGGGGAGCGAAGATCCGTCCCGGATCATGAGCGACCAGCTTTGCGGGCAATGGTATGCGGTGGCCTGCGGTCTGCCCGGCATTGTTCCCGAAGATAATGCGGAGCGCGCTTTCCAAAAAATATATGACTATAATTACAAGAAATTTGATGGCGGCACTCATGGCGTTGTCAATGTAATGCTGCCCTCAGGCATGATAGATAAGGAAAGCAGCCAGTCGTCCGAATGCTGGGTAGGCACATCCTGGGGCGTAGTTGCGGGTATGCTGCAGCAAGGGATGACTGAGGAGGCGGAGGAAATTGGCCTGAGCCTCTATAACACTATTTGGGATGAAGGACAGCTCTGGTTTAGGACGCCTGAAGCTTGGCAGACACAACTGACGCAGGTCAGGTCACCGTATTATATGCGTGCCACCGCCGTATGGGCTGTAAAGCAGGCGTATGATGCAAGGAAATGACAGAGTGAAATTTGATTATAAACAAATGTAATTGTGTGGTACAATAGATATATACGGTTCAGTGAGGTGATGATAGCGTGATAATTTCTCAATTGATGAGGCCAAATTTTATTACCATCCAAGAGGATGAAACTATCGAAACAGCTCTTGAAAAGATGAGTACCATGAAGGTAAATGGGGCTCCGGTGGTCAGCCGTGAAGGCAAGCTGGTCGGTATGGTGGTCAAGGCTGATATCTACAGATTTTTAATAACACCCGGTCACATTGACAAATGCCCTGTTGAATGGGTCATGTCCAAGAATGTGATCACAGCCGCTGCTGAGGATGATGTTTTATCGACAGCCAGAAGCCTACGAAAAAATAATATTATTGCAATGCCTGTAATGGATGGTGAAAATGTCAAGGGAGTAATAAGTATTGAAGATATAGTAGACTTTTTCATCAAGTCATAGGAGATGAGAAAGCTTTCTGAATTGGGTTCTCCAACTGATATAGAGAGGCTTGGCAGAGGCATTTTAGGCAGATCAAGGGTCGAGTGTATCCGGCCCTTTTATGTTTTTTTTAAAGGAATTTAGGCAGGTGATTGTTATAGATAAGATTAAGATTCTTATAGTTGATGATGAACCACGGATCAGGGAAATGATCAGGGAGTACTCTAGTGCGGAGGACTTCCATATTGATGAAGCATCAAACGGAGTTGAAGCACTGAAGCTTTTTGAACAAACAGAGTATTCACTGATTGTTCTTGATGTTATGATGCCAGTGATGGATGGCTGGAATGTGTGCAGGGAAATAAGAAAGACCTCACAGGTTCCAATCATTATGCTGACGGCAAGAGGGGAAGAGTACGACAGGCTTGTTGGATTCGAACTTGGCGTTGACGACTACATGATTAAGCCTTTCAGCCCAAAGGAGCTACTGGCCAGAATGAAAGCCATTATTCGAAGAAGCACTCCTAGTGCTGACAGTATTCCAAAAAGGGATTTGGCCAGCTTCGAAGGACTTGTTGTAGAATTTGAATCAAGGAATGTGTATGTAGATAAAAACATTGTTGGTTTAACTCCTAAGGAGTATGAACTGCTTAACTTTTTTGTTCACAATCCCAATAAAGTTTTCTCCAGGGATCAGCTGCTGAATTCTGTATGGGGTTATGATTTTATTGGTGATGACAGGACTGTAGACACCCACATCAAGATGCTGCGGGAGAGTTTAGGCATATATCGCAAATTTATTGTGACTGTTTGGGGAACGGGCTATAAATTTGAAGCAAACAATCCAAAAGATGATTTGACTGCAGGAGGCAGAAAATGAAAAGTATGCGGTTTAAACTCTGGGCTGGAATGATGGTGCTGGTTGTAATTGTATTGATTCTTTTGTGGCTCTTTCAGATCGTATTTCTCGAAAGCTTTTATACAAACATGCATATCTCCAAGGTGAAAAAAGAAGTAGTAGGCATAACAGAAGTCTCGGATAGGTACAGCAAGGGTGAATATGAAGATAAACTGGAGACACTTGCTTTTGAGTATAACATGAGTATTGAAGTGTTCGATTCGAAAGGCAACACCATGTTTGCTTCCGAAGCCATGGGCTCAGGGGGACAAATGCCCATGATGATGAGTGGCTTGAAGGGGGAGATATTTCAGCAGGTATTATCAGGCAATGGAGTCGAGATACCAGTATCACACCCTCGTTTTGGAAACAAGTTTATGATGGTAGGGCTGCCGGTAAAGGTATCGGGAACAATATCAGAAGTGCTGATAATGAATCTGCCTTTGGCTCCTGTTGGGGAGACAGCTTCTATTTTAAAATCACAGCTTTTATATATCACCTTGATTTTACTAGCAGCATCTTTGCTGATTTCCTGGAGAATTTCCAAAAGCTTTACAAGACCGATTCTGAATATCAAGACGGTTTCAGAAACAATGGCTTCGGGAGATTTCTCTGCAAGGATCAGGGTGGAAAAGCAGGACGAAATAGGTAAGCTGGCAGGAACCATAAACCATTTAGGTGAACAGCTTTCCAAAATCGATCAGCTCCGAAAGGACCTGATAGCTAATATATCTCATGAATTGCGAACTCCACTGAGCTTGATACGCGGGTATGCTGAGACCATAAAGGATGTAACGGGGAACTCACGGGAAAAGCGTGACAAACAACTGGATATTATTATTGAAGAGACAGAACGACTGAGCGGTATTGTAGATGATGTTTTAAACCTTTCGCAGCTACAGTCAGGAATCAAACTTGATAAAAGCAGGTTTTCTGTAAAAGAAACGGTTGAGGCCGTTGTGAAACGCTATGAAGTATTAAGTGAAAAAACAAAAGTGAAGATTGGACAACAGTGTGCGTCAGACGCTGTTATAGAGGCAGATAAAACCAGAATTCAGCAAGTTTTTTACAACCTGATAAATAACGCATTTGATTATACTCCTGCTGGCGGAACCATAACAATCAAGGCAATCAGAGCAATCAACCAGCCAGCGGCGGTGCGTTTTGAGGTTTCTGATACGGGAAGCGGAATATCAGAAGATGATATTTCAAATATATGGGAAAGATTCTACAAAGCGGACAAGAACGGCAACAAAAAAGCTGCGGGAACAGGTCTTGGTCTGGCAATTGTAAAAGGGGTGCTCGAAGCTCACCAGGCTCTCTATGGAGTAGAAAGCGTAATGGGAGCAGGGACCACCTTCTGGTTTGAACTTAACATAAGTGAACAATAAAGAACTTCACAATTTTTTCAGATTTCTATCATACTTCTATCACAATTGATCCTTATAATAAAGCTATAGTAGTTAAAAAAACAATAGTAGGATAGGAGTGAGTAATATGAAGAACATGAAAAAGCTTATTGCTGTTATAGCTGTAATCGGTATATTAGGAACAGCAGGAATGGTATATGCAGCCACAGTACAAACACCGGCGGAGATCGCTGCCGCTTTAACAGGAAAATCCGTTGAAGCAGTCAATGAGGATCGCGCCGCAGGAAAGACATATGGTACCATTGCCAACGATGCAGGTAAACTGGATGAGTTTAAGGCTCAGATGCTGGAGCAGAAGAAGGCAATTCTGGATCAGCGTGTAAAGGATGGTACTCTTACACAGCAGCAGGCTGATGAAATCTACAATGCAATAAAGGAGAATCAGGCAACCTGTGATGGGACCGGGAATGCACAGGCCGGCAAAAAGTATGGATTAGGGCTTGGAAAGGGAACAGGCCAAGGCCAGGGTATGGGCAGAGGTATGGGCCGTGGAGCAGGAATGGGTCGCTGAGCAGGTATGGGCTGCGGAGCAGGCAGATAAGTGATTACACTTAACAAAGCCGCTGATTGAAGGTAGCAGGCAGTTTTGAACAACGTTATTCACATAATTACAATGATACCACGAAGATACTGACTTACTGTGAAGGTAGTTAGTACTTTCGTGGTATTTTTTATGTTTTTAATTTTGTTCATATTGTATCATCCCTATTTTTTCTATTATTTGATTATCTGCCGGGCAGAATTCATATAGAGGGATCTCTCTGGGTGTAATCCAGCGAATGTCGTTGTGTTCAAGTTTTTGTGGAACACCCTTTGTTATCGATGCATTAAAAAGCGTCAAATGAACGGTGATATCAGTGTATTCATGAACAACATCTATAAAAACATCACCAACTGAAAGGGTAATGTCGAGTTCTTCTTGACATTCTCGAATGAGCGCCTGTTCCTTTGTCTCTCCGGGTTCTACTTTTCCACCGACAAACTCCCACAACAGCCCGCATGCTTTGTTCGCCGGCCGTTGACAGATCAGAAATCTGTCATTATCCCATATTAAGGCGGCTACAACTTCTATTACCTGTGTTTTAAGTAGATCCTTGCTTGTATCATTAGTCATTTTCCATTTACCCTACCACCAGTTTATTTGTCTTCTTTAGAAATTTCGCTGGAATTGGTTTATCCAGCTGCCATGTAATATTCATAGGTCTTGAACCTTCATGACCGAGATAGTTAGCTGTTCCTAGAAATGTGTATGGAACGGCACCACCGCTGATATTGTCGTCTACTCCATTTAGTAAATGAGACCAGCATATCAATGCGATCAGAAGAAACGATTTCCTTATCAAGACCTCTATTGATGACTTGTTCGTATAGTCCAAGGTATAGCATTTTAAAATCTCCGTTAGCATTATAAATGATTTTATGGGAAGCAGACAATCATGTGTATATAAATAAACTAATTTATGGTAACACAAAAACTGCATGAAATCAAATTTATGCTTATTCTAGATAATGCCAACTCAAATCACATATAAAATAATTGACATATGCCCACAACAAAAATATAATGGTTATGGGATTTTAGTGTTGGAGTGGTAAAACATGATAAAAGTAAAAATACTTACTGATGACAGAGTAAGAAAACGCGGACTGTTCGCAGAACATGGATTATCTTTATGGATAGAAAAAGACGGAAAGAACATATTGTTTGATACGGGCCAATCCTCTGTTTTTTGTCATAATGCAACAGCCATGGGTATTGATCTCAAAACGGCAGACTATGTCGTAATAAGTCACGGTCACTATGATCATTGCGGAGGATTGCAGTATTTTCCCCATGATGATAAAGCGCCAATCATTTATGCTCATCCTGATGCCTTCTTAAAAAAGTTTGCATCCACCGATAAGGATGAACCATTCAGAGAGGTGGGGATCCCGTTCGATATATCACAGCAGGAATGGTTGAAAGAGCGGATTGTTTATTCGAGGCAACCCGTGAAGATTGATCACGGTATGATTGTTTCCGGAGAAATACCCTGTAACAGTTCTTTTGAAGTAGTGCCTAGAGACTTTTCCATTGAAAAGGATGGAGAATTGATCCGGGACACTATGCTGGATGAACAAATGCTCATTATCGAGGATGATGGTGAAATTGCCATATTCCTGGGATGCAGTCATCCGGGTATAATTAATAGCATCAAGTATGCGCAGAAGCTTGTTCCTGACAAAAGGATAAAGCTTCTGTTAGCAGGGATGCATCTTGAGCATGTAAGCCCTATTCAGTTGCAGACAACAATACAGCAAATATTGGATATCAATATCTCAATGGTCATTCCTTTACATTGCACCGGTTTTGGAGCAATGTGTGAGATAAAACGAGTTCTGAATAAGGGATGTCAGCTTCTGTGTGCTGGAGACGTAATAGAGATTTGATTTTTCTGTGAGGAAACTACCTGCATTTGAGGGTAGTTTTTTTGCGTTCCTGCCCAATTTACTTTTAGTTATTGACATATGCCCGAAATAGAGTTATTATAGTTATGGGCATAAGCCAAAAACGAATTTGGAAATGGAAAGCAGGGACAACGTTTTGAAAAAGCTAGCACACATATTCTTAATACTATTCTTTACCCTTGAGATTATAGGCGGCATTATAAAGTCGTCTTCAGATAACAGAATGCTCGTTGGTGTTTTTATATTTGCAGGTATAGCGTCTGCGTTTATTTGGTACATTTTAGACAATGACAAATCAAAAAAAACAATACATAGAAATGCAGATAAATAGAAAGCGAGGAATGGAGTTAAATAGAAGTAAGTAAAAGTCGAAAAAGGAGTTTTTAGTGAGATATGAAGGGAGGTGAATAATATGCCAAGAGGAGACGGAACAGGCCCAATGGGAATGGGTAGAATGACGGGAAGAGGAATGGGTTATTGCACAAGTGCAGTAACGCCTGGGCCTATGAATTATGTAGGTTTTGGAGGAGGGTTCGGTTGCGGACGTGGATTCAGAAGAATGTTCAATGCGACTGGTTTACCTGGATGGGCACGCTCTGGCTATCCCGTAAACACCGGGATGTATGAGCCGGATGTAAGTGAGAAAGAAGTTTTAAACAATCAGGTGGAATTCCTGGAAAATCAGTTGCAGCAGGTGAAAAAGCGCCTTTCAAACCTAAAAGAAGTCACTGAATAGCCTGCAATTTAATGAAAAGGGCAGGATTTACTGCCCTTTTCATTATGTAAATATCCCCATTTTCATATTGACTTGTGCTATCTTTAGCGTTACAATTGTAATCGCAAACGGTTTGCATTTGCGATTACAATTCGGTAAAGGAAATTGAAAATGGGAATAAAAAGAGTTATATGTTCTGTGTTAGGCTTAGCGCTTGTTTTGAGTCTTTTTTTAGTTGCAGGTTGCAGTGAAGATAGAAAAGCAGAAACCACAGGAGAAGAAATCAGTGAAAAGCCAATAATCGCAGTGACCATTGTTCCTGAACAGACCTTTGTGGAGGCAGTCTGTGGAGATTTAGCAGAAGTGATTGTTATGGTGCCTCCCGGATACAGCCCGGAAAACTACGAGCCCACTCCGGAAATAATAGAGAAATTCAGTAAAGCAGCATACTATTTTTCGATTGGTGTTCCAACGGAAAAAGCTAATATTTTACCTAATGCAGGTGATGTCAGAGTAGTTTCTCTTCATGATGAAGTCGCATCGGTTTACCCGCACAGAACATTTGAATCCGGTGAAAGAGATCCGCATATTTGGCTATCTCCAAAGAGAGTTAAAGTAATGATCGAAATAATTGCCAACAGGATGAGTGAAATTGACGAAGTAAATAAGGATACATATTCTAAAAATGCTGAGGCATATATCAGGAAGCTTGATGAGCTTGATCAACAAATATCGTCATCGCTTGAGGGTGTGCAGAGTAAAAAGTTCATTGCATATCATCCGGCATTTGGGTATATTGCGGATGATTACGGATTGAAAATGTACGCACTGGAGGAAGAAGGCAAAGAAGCGACAGCGCAGCATTTGCAGGAGATGATTGACCTTGCAAAGGAAGAAAACATCAAGGCAATTTTCTATCAAGAGGAAATCGACAACAGACAATCAGAGGCATTTGCAGAGGAAATTGGAGGTAAGACTATTCAACTGGCGCCTCTAGCTGCGGATTACATTGGAAACTTAAAAAAAATGGCAGATATGATAGCGGAGGTCATGCAGTGAGCGGAACAGCGGTTCATATCGACAATTTGTCAGTATACTATGGATCAACACCTGCAATCGAAGGGGTTTGCCTTGATGTGGAAGACGGTGAATATCTGGGGATTATAGGGCCCAACGGAGGCGGAAAGTCTTCTCTTCTAAAGGCAATTCTCGGACTTGTCCCTATAGCTGCCGGAACAGTGCAGGTATATGGAAATAGCCTCGGGGGAAATAGAGCATTGGTAGGATATGTTCCACAGTTTGCAGCATTAGACAAACGATTCCCTATAACTTTGATTGAGGTTGTATTGACAGGACGGCTGAAACAAGGCTTATCTCCTTTTTTCAGGTTTAAGGAGAAAGATACGATAATTGTACATAATCTCCTTGAAAGGGTTGGGATCGATAGCCTTGCAAACCGTCAGATTTCTGAATTGTCAGGGGGAGAATTTCAGAAGATGCTTATAGCAAGAGCACTTGCCGTAAATCCAAGACTCCTGCTTTTGGACGAACCAACTGCCAGTGTGGACGCAGGTTCGCGAGATCAGATATACAAGCTGCTTGAAGAACTGAACAAAGATATGACCATTATACTTGTGACACATGATTTGCTCGCTATTTCTTCGCAGGTTCGAAGATTGGCTTGTCTCAACGGCTGTCTTATTTATCATGGAGAACCGGAACTTACCGGAAATATTGTAAACAACCTTTACGGTTGCCCGGTTGACCTGATAGCCCATGGGGTACCGCACAGGGTACTAAAGGAGCACAAGGAGGAGAAACCAAATTGATAAAGGCAATACTGGAATATCAGTTTTTGCAGAATGCCTTCATTGCAGGAATTCTTGCAAGCATAGCCTGCGGCATAGTCGGCGTTATTATTGTGGAGAAGAAACTTGTTATGATGAGTGGAGGTATCGCCCATACTTCCTACGGAGGAGTTGGTTTGGGTTATCTTATGGGATTTGAGCCGATAATCGGAGCCTTTTTATTTTCTATGTGCGCTGCTTTGGGAATCGGATATATTAAGAGAAAAGGCGGAACACGCTCCGATGTTATAATAGGTTTATTCTGGTCACTTGGGATGGCGCTGGGCATTCTTTTTATTGCCTTGATGCCCGGATATCCTCCCGACTTAAGCTCTTATCTTTTTGGCAGTATTCTAGCGGTAACTAAAGCCGATCTTTATTTAATGATAATCTTATCAATAATTGTGTTGCTTGTGATTGTTGTTTTGTTTAATGACTGGAAAGCATATCTTTTCGATGAGGAGTTCGCCGCAATTATTGGTTTAAAAACTGCTTTCCTCGAATATCTGCTTTTAATTCTCATTGCAATGACTGTGGTTGTAATGATCCGGGTAGTCGGTATTATACTTGTACTTGCTTTACTTACAGCCCCAGCGGCAATAGCGGGCATGCTGACTTCGAATCTTAAAAATAGAATGGCCTATTCCGTTATTCTCGGATCTGCTTTTTGTATAATCGGACTGTGGATTTCGTATGTGATGAATATTGCATCTGGAGCGGCTATAGTAATTCTGTCTGTATTGTGTTATCTTTTGGTATATACGGTTCGCTCTATTTCATTAAAATTGAGAACGAAGAGGTTTGCTGCGGCAAATGGTAAACCTTAATAATACTAGAGGTGATTAAGACGAAGGATGCGGATTATGTTAATAATTTTAAGCGAAGCGGGCTAAAAAATACTAAGCAACGTGCGGCCATACTTAATGTTCTGGAACAAAGTGATCATCCGATTGCTGCAGAACAGGTTTTTCTTGAATTAAAGGAAAAGGATATATCAGTTAATATGTCTACTGTTTACAGAGCCCTTGAGGCTTTAGCTGAGAAGGACATAGTGACAAAGCTAAGTATTGCAGGAGACAACAGAACGCTGTTTGAATACAACCGCATGGTACACAGACATTATTTGGTCTGCCTTGGGTGCAAGAGTATCCTTGCTGTTGGTAGATGCCCATTAGAGGATTATGAAAAATCCATTGCAAAAGAAACCAATTACTCGATTGCAGGACATAAACTGGACATCTACGGCTACTGCCCCAAATGTCGGGAGAACGCAAAAGCCTTGGGCGAAATTAATTTGACAATGTAAAAAACGAGTGTTAAAATAATCACAATGGAATCAAGTTACAATGTATCTGCTTGCAATATATTTGCCTGGGGATACAGGGTTTTCTTTTTTAACTGACCGCAAGGTGTTTCTGAGCGGGAAGACGCGCATTCGGTATGTGTGGTTTATTTGCCGTTACGCTCCCTTTTCGTGCAGATCGCGGAAGGGGAGTTTTTATGTATAAAAAGGAGTTTTATGAACAAAGGAGGGGATATAAAATGGATAAAAGAATTGGGATAGTCGGTATTGTGATAGAAGATCTATTGTGTGTGGAGCGTGTGAATGTAGTCCTTCATGAATATGCTTCGTTGATTGTCGGAAGGATGGGTATTCCCTACAGAGAACGAGGCGTATCGGTCATATCGTTGATAGTCGACGGCAGCAACGACGAAATAAGTGCTATGACCGGCAAACTGGGCAGAGTTGCAGGAACATCGGTTAAATCAATGATTACAAAAAATAATTAGTTGAATATAAAGGAGCATAAAACATGAATTTTCTTGAAAAGTACAAAAAAGAATTTGAGGAATATGAAAAACTCGATCATGATTTTATAGATGATGAGAAAATCTGGTCACAGCTAAACAAATGGGAAAATCCCTCCAGAGAAGATGTAAGGCGTGTATTGAAAAAAGCGGAGCAATGTGTGCGGCTTGAGCCGGAAGAAACTGCAATTCTTATTCAAAATAGGGATGAAAGCACTATACAAGAAATGTATGAATTGGCGCATAAATTAAAAGAAGAAGTCTATGGAGACCGTATTGTATTTTTTGCGCCGCTATATGTAAGCGACGAATGTGCAAACAACTGTAAATACTGTGGCTTTCGCAGCAGCAATACCACAATGCACCGCAAAACACTCAGTATGGATGAAATTGAGCAGGAAGTGCGGATCATGATTGAGGAGGGTCAAAAACGAACCGTACTCGTCTATGGAGAATCGCCTTCTACTGAAGTGGATTATATGTGTGAGACAGTCAAAAAGGTATACAGCGTGAAAACGCAGCATGGGGAAATTCGCCGTGCAAATATAAACTGTGCGCCGCTCACTGTCAAGGAACTGGAAAAATTGAAGGATGTAGGTATAGGAACATTTCAGGTTTTCCAGGAAACGTACCATCATAAAACCTATAGCGAAATGCATCCGGCCGGAACCATTAAGGGGAATTATCGCTGGAGGCTTTATTGTATGGACAGGGCACAGAAGGCCGGGGTGGATGATAATGGCCTGGGCGTGCTGTTTGGTCTGTATGACTGGCGCTTTGAGGTAATGGGGCTGTTATACCACGCTATCCATCTGGAAGAAACTTTTAACGGTGTAGGGCCGCACACCATTTCTTTTCCGCGAATCACACCTGCTACAGGCACGCCATTTTCAGAACATCCTGAGTATGCGGTCAGTGACAGCGATTTCAAGAAACTGGTTGCTATTCTTCGCCTTTCTGTTCCCTATACGGGACTTATTTGCACTGCACGTGAATCAGACAAAGTACGAAAAGAGGTAATTCCTTTTGGAGTTTCACAGATTGATGCAGGAACGCGTATCGGCGTAGGTGCTTATTCACAGTCAAAAAGCGCAAACCAGCTTCCCGACAAAGAGCAGTTTTCTATTGGCGATTCAAGGACTTTGGATAATGTGGTAAGTGAGATTTGCGATATGAATTATATCCCGTCATTTTGCACTGCATGCTACCGTGCGGGGCGTACAGGTGAACAGTTTATGAAGGTTGCCAAGTCCAAATTTGTACATAACTTTTGTATTCCCAATGCCATTTTTACACTGAAGGAATACCTTCTTGACTATGCATCAAGTGAAACAAGAGCCAGAGGGGATGAGGTTCTGAAACAGCACATGAAGCAATTTGAAGGTGAACCGGTTTATGACACTATACTTGAAAACTTAAAAAAAATTGAAAATGGTGAGCGCGATCTACGGTTATAGAAACAGCTGCTATAGGATTTATTGCTGCGATTGTTGACATATACAAGCAATACTTATAAACTTAAATTGTAGCTAATAAAGTAATATAGGGAGACAGAAACGGAGTTGATATAATTGGCCAGGCCAACTAAATGGAGAAGGATTGAGAACATGCCTACTATTTCCTACTTCATCCCATCGGATAAAGATGTTATTGAGGTGCCTAAAAACATATTGAAGCTTGAGGAACTAGAAGCTGTACGCCTGAAAGATTTAGAGGGGCTTGAGCAAAGCGAGTGCGCCGAAAGGATGGAGGTATCTCGTCCGACCTTTCAGCGCATTCTATTATCCGCTAGAGAAAAGATTGCCGACAGCCTGGTAAACGGAAAGACTATTCACATAGAGGGCGGGAACTTCACCCAGAATATCTGTCCGGTAAGATGCCTTGATTGCGGTAAGGAATGGATGGAAAGCTTCGAAAATCTGGAATCTATCAAAAGTGGAGAGTATAAGTGTCCTGTCTGTAATTCAACGAATGTTGTCTGTGAGCAAAACTGTAATGGGAAGCTTTGCCGAAGAAAATGCTGGCGCCATGGAAGGATGAAAGAATAAATCTTTTATTTTTATGCTGTTACATTTGGCTGCCAGGTACGTATCAAATTGGCGAAAGTATCAATTTGAGCTTGCGTGTAGGGTGTTTGCTCAACTCTCAACTGATCGCAGGGCAAAAATTTATCCGGCTTACGATAACGGTTTAAAACATATCGGGGAACAACAGGAAGTTCTTTTGCCATACAAACAAAATCCTCTCCATTGAGCTGCGGAATTACGGTGGTTCTTATTTCAAAGGCTGCATGGTGTTCGAGCAGCAGACCTATAGTATCTATCACTGTTTCAGCATTAGCTGAATCGCCGCAGAATTCCGGATATTTTTTTGCCGGAGCCTTATAATCAACGGCGTAATAGTCACATAAACCTGCCTGTAATAGTTGTGCGATGACCTGAGGCGAAGAACCGTTGGTATCCAATTTTAGCTTAAACCCAAGTCCTTTAATCATTTCCATATAAGGTATCAAGTCGGGCTGCAGGGTTGGCTCGCCGCCTGTAATTACGACACCGTCCAATAAGCCTGCACGTTTAAGGAGAAAATCCTTGATATATTGCAGGCTTATTATGTCATGAGTCCCGTCAATAAGTGATCGATTATGGCAGTAAAAACAATTATAGCTGCATCCCGGCACGAACAACACGCATGCGACAATCCCAGGATAATCTACGAGAGAGCTTTTTACTATTCCTGAAATAGTCATACATGTTACTCCTTGATCACATATTTTATGCGCTGTTTATATTCCTCTCGTTTTCCTGTGTTAAAATTCTGAACCGGCCTGAGGTAACCGACAACACGGCTCCAGACTTCTGTTGCTGCTCCGCATTCGGGACAGGTGAATTGTTCACCTGACATATATCCGTGATCATTGCATATGGAAAATGTCGGTGTCAAAGAAATATAAGGAAGTTTGTATTTTGTAAACACTTTTCTTATTAAGTTTTTTGCGGTATTCAGGTCCTTAACTTCTTCACCAAGGTAAAGGTGCAAAACCGTTCCGCCGGTATAAAGAGATTGCAGTTCATCCTGAAGGTCCAGCGTTTCAAAGATGTCGTCTGTAAAACCTACTGGGAGCTGCGTAGAATTGGTGTAGTAGGGCACATCAACTCCAGCAGTTATGATATCGGGGTAGCGTGCTTTGTCCTGCTTCGCAAGCCGGTAGCTTGTACCCTCTGCCGGTGTGGCCTCAAGATTGTAATAGTGACCTGTTTCATTTTGAATTTCTGTAATAACCGAACGCATATAGTTCAGTGTTCTTATTGCTAATTGCTGCCCTTCCTGTGTAGTAAGGTCGTTATTGCAGCCTAACAAATTCTGACACGCTTCATTCATGCCGATTAGTCCAATGGTGTTAAAATGGTTGTACCAGTAAAACCCGGTTCTTAGTTTCACATCTTTCAGGTAATTTGCAGAGTATGGGTATAATCCTTTGCCTGTTTGCTCTTCAATTACCTTTCGCTTAATCTCAAGGCTGTTTTTTGCAATATTCATTTGCTGCCACAATCTTATAAAAAATTCCGATTCGGTTTTTGAAAGGTAAGCAAGTCTTGGAAGATCGATGGTTACAACACCTATTGAACCGGTCAATGGATTTGAACCAAACAGACCGCCGCCTCTTTTTCGCAGCTCTTTGGTGTCGAGTCTCAAACGGCAGCACATGGAAAGAGCATCTTCGGGCGAAAGGTCGGAATTTATATAGTTTGAGAAGTAAGGGATGCCATATTTACAGGTAATCTGCATGAACTTATCGATAACAGGGCTATCCCAGTCAAAGTCTTTTGTTACATTTATCGTAGGGATTGGGAATGTGAATACTCTGCCTTTTGAATCTCCCTCCATCATTACATCACAAAATGCCATGTTGAACATATTAATTTCTTCCTGAAACTCTCCATAGGTTTCCGGCATGATTTGGTCGCCAATAATAATATGTTCGTCCTTTAGCGTACGAGGTGGAATGATATCAAAGGTTAAATTGGAAAATGGACATTGAAAACCTACTCTTGTAGGAACATTTAAATTAAATATAAATTCCTGAAGTGCTTGCTTGACAGTTTTATAGTCTAAATTGTCATATCGGATAAATGGTGCACAATAGGTGTCAAAGGACGACCATGCCTGAGCACCGGCACTTTCACCCTGTGTTGTAAAGGTGGAATTAACGATTTGCCCTAAAAAAGAGCGAAGATGTTTTGGAGGCTTGGATTCCACTTTGCCCGGAACACCGCCAAAACCATTCATTAAGATTTGTCGAAGATCCCAACCTGCGCAGTAAGGGCCAAAGAAGCCCAGATCGTGAATATGTATTTCACCTGACAAATGAGCATTCCTGATCTCATCTGGATAAATCTCATGGAGCCAATAGTTTTTTGTAAAGGCCTCACGAATATAATTATTAAGCCCGTTTATGGATTTTTGCGTATTTGCGTTTTCGTTAATTTGCCAGTCTCTATCGTTCAAATACTCCGTAAACATGTTTATTGTTGCACCAATCAGTGCATTCGACTCACGGGCAGAACGTCTCTTTTCGCGGTAAAGAATATATGCCTTGGCTGTTTTTGCATGCCCGGACTCGATAAGAACCTTCTCAACTATATCCTGAATGCCTTCGACATCAGCAGTGCCGTCAGGATAAGTCTGTTCTGCAATTTTCAGGACTTCATCGGCCAGTTTTTCTGATATAGAAAAATCATTTCCGCCTACGGCATTGGCGGCTTTAAATATTGCAAGTACAATCTTTTCTCTTTTAAAAGGCACATAGGAGCGATCTCTTTTGATAATTTGATTCAGCATAATAAGCCCACCTTTTTTAATAAATTTTCATATGTACACTTTCGAACCAAACACAATATATATGGTTTAGTTTTATTCATAACCACAATATATATTGTATTGCTATAGGTATATGTTGTCAATATAATTAAAATAAATTATTTGACATATGCCCATAAACGTACTAAAATAATGTTGCCTACATAAGGCCATAATGCAGTCAGAGGAGACTTTAATAGTGGTTCATACTTATTCACTTAATGGATATAACATTGCAATAGACGGAAATAGTGGAAGCATTCATGTTCTTGATAATATTACATATGAGATACTAAAAGACGAAAACGTGATGCCATCGAGGGTAAACGCACAGGAGAAAGTCAGGGGAAAATATTCTGCAGGCGAAATCATCGAAGCTTATAATGAAATTAGGTCTCTGAATGATCAGGGAATGCTCTTTTCTTCCGAAAACAGTCTTCAAGATTCTGTGAATTTAAAGCAAATGAATACCGGTTTAAAAGCGCTTTGCCTGCATGTATCACATGACTGCAATTTACGGTGTGAATACTGTTTTGCTTCTGAAGGAGATTATAATAGTGGGCGCAAATTAATGAACAGAGATGTTGCGCTTAAAGCGGTGGACTATCTTATTGAAAACTCAGCGGGCAGACGCAATATTGAAATTGATTTTTTCGGCGGCGAACCGCTGATGAATTTTTATGTGGTCAAGGACGTGGTTGCCTATGGCAGACAGATGGAGAAGACAACCGGCAAACATTTTTACTTCACGATTACAACAAATGGCACTTTACTCGACAAGGAAAGAATTGACTTTATCAATGAAAACATGGATAACGTTGTTATAAGCATAGATGGTCGCAAAGAGGTTCATGACGCAGTCCGTCATGACAGGGTAGGTAATGGAAGCTATGATAAAATCATGCCATTGGCAAAAGAACTTGTTTCCGGCAGAAACGGGAAAAGTTACTTCATACGAGGTACCTTTACGGCAAGAAATAAAGACTTTTCCAAAGATGTTATGCATCTTTACGATATGGGCTTTAAGGAAATATCCGTTGAACCGGTTGTGGGAGCGGGGAGTGATTTATATTTCACACAATCCGATATCCAGGAGGTAGTACAGGAATATGAAAATTTGGCAATACAGTATATTGAGAGGATATCCAGTGATAGTAAGTTTCGCTTCTATCATTTCAATGTGAATATCTACGATGGCCCGTGCTTGTTTAAAAGAGTAGCTGCTTGTGGAGCAGGACATGAATATCTGGCGGTATCTCCTGAAGGAGATTTATATCCGTGTCATCAGTTTGTCGGACAGGACGAATTCGTAATCGGAAATGTGTTTACAGGAATCAGTAATAGTAACATGAGCAGTGAGTTCATGAGAAATAATATCCTTACAAAAGAAAAGTGCCGGGATTGCTGGGCAAAGCTTTTTTGTTCCGGAGGATGCCATGCAAATGCATATTTTACAAACGGCAGCATTACACAGCCAAATGAGATGAGCTGTACTCTTCAGAAGAAAAGAATTGAGTGTGCAATTATGATACAAGCACTAAAGGATGAAGCGGCAGTTTAATTTAGTGCAAAAGGATGTGGTGAAGTGTTTTGCGAGTCATTTACAGATACTGTGATAGATCATTTTATGTGTCCGAGAAATGTAGGGAGCATGCCTGACGCCGACGGTGAAGGCACCTGTGGAGACCCGGATTGCGGGGATTGTCTTACGATTTTCATTAAGGTGAATAATGACGTTATTGAAGATATCAGCTTTTTAGTATTTGGATGCGCTGCGGCAATAGCAACAAGCAGTATGACAACAGAGCTTGTTAAAGGCAAAACTTTGGAGGAAGCATTAAAGTTGACTGATAATGATATTGCAGAAGCTTTGGGCGGACTCCCTGAAAGAAAAATGCATTGTTCAGTGCTTGGAGCCACCGCATTGAAAAATGCAATTGAAAACTATAAAAACCGTATTTTTGAAAGAAACAATATTGATTTTTCGCAGATCAATTTAATTTGAGCGGACAAGGACAACATTTGTGGGAGGTATCATATAATGCAGACGGAAACCAGATTTATTGCAAGGTATTCGGAGACGGATCAAATGGGGATTATTCATCATTCAAACTATGCGGTATGGTTTGAAGCTGGACGAACAGACTTTCTCAAAACAGCCGGAATTTCCAATACAAAGATTGAGGAGAAGGGCATTTTGCTTCCATTGTACGAAATGAACTGTCAATTTAAAAGCCCTGCAATGTATGAAGATGAAATTCTGGTTATAACAAGCCTGAAAAGTCTTTCTCGTGTACGTATGAGTTTTGTATATCAAGTGCTGAATGCTGAAAATAAGCTTTTAGCCACGGGAGAAACGATGCATGCGTGGACAGATAAGGCACTAAAGCCTGTTAATGCAGAAAAAACAATACCTGAAGTTTATTCTATATTAAGTCAGACTATAAATAAAAATGTATAGGGCTGTATAACTGTTGATTTCAATTCATACGACTGCCTCAATTCCATGAATCAGCGTGAGCTTCCTCGGCGGATATTGCATCTGCTTTCGTTACATACTCCCTTCTCCAACGTTGATGCTCATTAACGTAAGCTGTAGGTGGCTTCCTGTCCATAAAGCGGTATTTTGCTTGATTATAAACACCAATTGTGCTAGACTAAACAAAGTCGCTGATTGAAGTCAGCAGGCAGTTCTGAACAACGTTATTCATATAATTACAATGATACCACGAAGGTATTGACTTACTGTGAAGGTAAGTAGTATTTTTGTGGTATTTTTTATTATCTGGAGGGAAGAAAATGAGAAAATCAACAACAAAGAAAATGGTCTATGCCGGAGTACTGCTTGCGGTAGGCATTTTATTGCCTTTTCTTACTGCGCAGATTCCAAGTCTGGGAAGTAGAATGCTGCCAATGCATATTCCTGTTTTACTAGCCGGGTTTATATGCGGATGGCCTTACGGATTGGTCATCGGGTTTATCCTGCCATTATTTAGAAGTGTACTCTTTGGTATGCCGCCAATGTTTCCAACTGCTCTGGCCATGGCTTTTGAATTGGCCGTATACGGCGCTGTTACAGGGATACTTTACAAGATTCTGCCTAAAAAGAATATATCCATTTATATCTCGCTGATTATTTCAATGATTTGTGGAAGAATTGTATGGGGGATTGTTTCGTTTGTCCTTTATGGACTAAGCGGTTCCCCATTTACATGGCAGATATTCATGACAGGCGCGTTTGCCAATGCGATTCCGGGGATCATCATTCAGATCATTATCATACCGATCATAGTGATAGCACTCAAAAAAGGAAGATTCATTGAAAATGATTGATGTACAAGAGTTAAGACATACTCTCCTGCAGTATTTTGAGAGGTATCCTGTAATGCAGTTCCGGGATATGGTCAAGATGATTTACCAGAATGAGTTTGCAGGAGGACACCTGATTACAAATGAAATAGACAGTCTGAGTCGTCTCAGGGAAGAGTGCGGGGCTTTGATTGAACACACCTGTGTTACTCAAGGCTCCTGCCTTTTTGAGGACATTGGCAATGAACTGTGCAGACTCCATTTGGGTAAGCTATTAAGCTTAAACACTGATATCAGTTTGGAGACCGTAAACCGTTTTTTTATAAGCACAGCTAATTCAGTATCCGGCAGTATTGAAAGCTTTGAAGAAAAAATTGATGTATTGCGCCAATGCTGTAGGAATAAGGAGTTACCATATCTCATCGAGGATGTGGACGCATATTTAGTGCATTATAAAAACATGGGGTATCCGGCCGTCAGCCACAGCGAGACCTATAGGCAAGCATATTGCCCGTCATACCGCATCGTAAAATCGGAGTATAAACACTACTTCGAATTGTTCTGTAAAATAGACCTTTTGCTCAGTGAAAGAGAAACGGTCAATGTAGCTATTGATGGTAACAGTGGCGCCGGGAAAAGCACATTGGCTTCTCTGATTGGCAGTGTGTATGACAGCAATATTTTTCACATGGACGATTTTTTTCTAAGGCCGGAGATAAGAACAAAAGAGCGGTTGGAAGAGATCGGCGGAAATGTGGATTATGTTCGTTTTAAAGATGAGGTTTTATACGGTTTAAAAAGCGGCAGAGAGTTTCAATATCAAGCTTATGACTGCGGACAAATGGCTCTTAGTGAGCAAACGACAGTAGTACCCACGAGGCTTAATATAATTGAGGGGTCATACAGTCTTCATCCTACTTTGGCAGACCATTATGATCTGAAAGTCTTTTTACAGATCGATGAAAAAGAGCAAAGCTCAAGGATCCTCAAAAGGAATGGTGCATTTATGCACAAAAGATTCCTCAATGAATGGATCCCATTGGAAAATCAATACTTTTCCGGGATGAAGATCAAGGAGCAATGCGATCTGGTCTATTTAACAACCTCGCCGGACCAGTCTAGAATACCTCCGAAATCATAGACGTTGGTGTAGCCCAGTTGAATCAGTTCTTTTGCCGCCAACGCACTGCGCCTGCCGCTACGGCAATAAACTAGAATGGTCTGAT
>JAEYRF010000225.1 GCA_023409615.1 Bacillota bacterium
CTTTATTTGGCAACGAACCGGCTCCAAATGGTGGACGAATTAACATCGGTCGCTACGGCAACACTGTGGAAGCCTCTAAATCAGATGCTGTCTATCCGTCCTATATTCACTACATCATTCACCCTGACGGTAAGGTTGACCAGTATGATGCTTATACCATTGATCCGGAGGAAGGCTATACTTCGCTTGTGGCATCCGGTGGAAACTACAAATTTAAGGTTAATACAAATGCGTATCACTACAAGACAGGAGAATTAGTAGTCAAGGCCAATGGTGCTACTTTAACGCCTATAGGAGATGTTTACACTATCAATAATATAACTCAAAACACAGCAATTACCGTAGACGGTATTGCACTGATACAGAGCTTTACTATTACCGGACAGCCTCAGAACCAGACTGTAGCTCCGGGTTCATCGGCAACCTTTTCTGTCGAAGTACAGGCTGAGGGCTATACGCCTACCTACAAATGGTGGATGCAAAGAGGTGTAGGCGCAGCTCATGAAGAAGCGGGTTGTACCAGCTCAGCACTTACTATTCCTGAGGCAACTATTGCTCAAAGCGGGTGGATATACTACTGCAGTGTTGGCTATCCGACTGGGGTCAACTGGTTTCCTGTTACAACTAGCAAAGCAACGCTTACAGTTGTGGATGACGGAACTCAGTACACTATCTCCGTCAGCGCAAGCCCTGCAGCGGGCGGTACGGTCAGCGGCGGAGGCAGCGTCAATGCAGGCACATCTGTCACCGTGACAGCTACGCCCAATGCAGACTATAATTTTAAAAAGTGGACGGTGAACGGCTCACAGGTTAGCACAAGTGCCAGCTATACATTTAACGCCACAGCGAACCGTACTCTTGTCGCAGTCTTTGAGAGTACTCCTCCGCCTCCGCCACCGCCGCCACCACCTCCACCGACAACACAAACAGTCACTCTGTCCCCTGTCACAGGTATTGGAAGCGGTGAAAGTATCACTTCCTCCAACCTCGAAAAGCTTATCACGGAAGGCAAGGCGCTGACTGTGGAAGGCGATGACGGCGCTAAGCTAGTGTTTGACACTGACGCACTAAAAGGCATCAGCAGTCAAGCGAGCAGTAGTGTAAAGGCCGAACTCTCAGATGTGTCGGATGAGTATCAGCAAACCCATCCCGGCAAGCTTGTGTTTTCACTGACCGTTACTTCCGGAGATAAGGCAATCACGGATTTTGGCGGTTCTGTTACAGTATTTCTTCCATATGAGCTAAAAGAAGGCGAGGATCCTGAGAATGTGAAGGTCTGGTATTTGGCGGGTGACGGCTCTATAACTGAAATCCCCTGCACCTATAATCCGGTGACAAAGCAGGTAAGCTTTGTTGTCAGCCACTTTTCTTTGTATATGGTAGGTGTCGTTTCTACACAGGTCAATCCTTTTACCGATGTGAATGAGAAGGACTGGTTCTATAACGCGGTGAGCTTCGCCTACGAAAACGGTTTAATGACCGGCACAGGCGATACGACCTTTAGTCCGGCGGCTAACACCTCCCGGGGCATGATAGTTACCATTCTATGGCGGCTTGAGGGTGAACCGGTTGCAGAAAAGCCCTTTACCTTTACTGACACTGCTGAGAGCAAGTGGTATTATAAAGCCGTTGCATGGGCTGCTGAGAATGGCATAGTCGATGGTTACTCATCAGATAAATTCGGGCCGGAGGACAACATTACCCGTGAGCAGATGGCCAAGATACTTTGCTCATATGCGGCTTACAAGAGCTACGATGTAAGCGCCCGCGGCGATCTCTCTGCCTTCACTGATAGCCCCTCCGGCTGGGCGCTGGAATATATGCAGTGGGCAGTTGCCGAAGGCCTGTTGCAAGGTAAGGGCAATGCTCTCCTTGACCCGAGAGGTAACACAAAGCGCAGCGAATGTGCAGCCATTTTACAGAGGTTCATTGAAAAGCATAACCCATAGCATAACAAGGTTACATAATGTTAATCACCTTACAAGATGCCTGGGCTATTCTGAGCAAACGCTACAAAAGATATGTAACACAATAATGATAAGGGTGCGGCTACTAAAAACCGCACCCTTTTATTTACCATTGTCCGATCCTTTTTTGATACCTTATTTCATCACTGCTTCAATAAACCGCTGAATAATTGTTGCGACCTCGGCTCGGGTGGCGGTTTCCTGCGGGGCAAATACTCCTCCGGTTCTTCCTCCGATGATGCCTGTTGTCTGGCAGTATAGTGCCGCATCCTTGGCGTAGCTTGAAATGCTTGCATCATCGGGATATTCAAGCGAGGTGTCCATGCTATCCGGCAATACACTGAGGAAGTCTGCAAAACGGTATAGTATCGCCGCCATCTGCTCGCGGGTTATAAGCGTGTCTGGCGCGAATTTACCGCTGCCAATGCCCATAATGATTTCATTCTCATCCGCCCAATCGACATACTTGCCATAGTATGAACCATAGTGACAATCGATGAAAGCGTGTGTGTCTGAGGATTCAATCCCTCCGAAGCTGCGCTCGTAAAGCCGCCCGATGACAGCTGCGAACATGGCTCGAGTCATGCCCAACTCTGGGGAGAATTTATTGCCGCCTGTGCCTAAGAAGAGCTCTCGTTCAGTTGTGAAGCCTACATACGGCAGTGCCCAATGTCCGGCGACGTCTGTGAAGCTCTTGTCGTTGTGCATCACCAAAACAGTCACACCTTCAGGAGCGATATACTTTCCGTTTGCCGCAAAGCCGATAAATATCTTGATTCCTTTCACGTCCGTGTAATATGGAACACCTGTAAATTCATCGTAGGCGCCTGTAAATTCACCGAGGACACCTGCTGATTCATCGTTGCTCCTTGAGTTTTTGACCACCAGTGCATAGGGTGAGAATTCCGTTGCCTCAAAAACGAGATACCACACGCTGTCTTTTTGTATAAGCCTTGAATTAAGTGTTGTAACCGTTCCATCACTGGACTTATGTGCTATCAATAGGGAGTTTCTTTTATTTACAAGGTTTTCCGGTATTGGAAGGGATATAGTTACGGCGTATCCGTCAGCAGGCTCGGTTTTCGTGTTGGTGCCTTTAATATAGAGCGAAATGTCAAACGGATAAACCTCATCACTTGCACTGAGCCTGAAACTTGCTACATCCTCGGCTGTGTCGGTAACCTTTACTTCGACGGAGTTTGAGAAAGCGTTGTCCATATTTGCTTCTGCCGTTATCGTACCCTGCGCGCCGTCGAACAGTTTGCTGCTCGTCTCTGTGACGGTGATTGTCCTGGTAGGAGTATTAACTATAGGAACTGGGGGCGCCGGGAGTTCTGCAAATACGGCTTCTACCGTCACAGCGTATGCAGGCATTGTGAAGGAATTTCCACTTAAGCTGACCGTCGTGCCGGTGTCGCCGGTTTTATATACGTTCCATGAGGAAAATGTGTATCCGCTGCTCGGGGCGGCTGTCAGTGTTACAGTATCGCCCGGCGCGGCATGCGTGATGATAATGTCATCGACTTCCGCCGTAAGGCTTCCATTGGGGGCAGTGGTGCATGTGACGGCGTTCGACGGGGCAATACGAATGTAAGTGAGCATCGTATTGCCTTCCCTATAAGTCTTTTCGGACCATGTGACGTTGGCAAGATTGTTGACGCGCGTTCCTGCTGTGTACACGCCGCCGGACACGCTTCCGCCTGTTTCCGCCCCAAGAATAGCCGTACCCACAAGTGTCGGTGCGTTCACCGAATTTGTAGAATTTATTGCGCCGTAAGGCCCCCCGCCGCCCTTTGCGGTCAGTGTGCCGTCAGTGACCGTAATCGTTCCTGTGTTAATAGTAATAACGCCGCAGTAACCACAGGCGTTTACTATAGCGTCATTGATCGTGAGGTTGCCGCCGTAGACACCGAGGCCTGCGTTGAAGGGTCCGCCAACCGCGTTGATTGTCCCACCTTCAATGGTTACATTCCCGACGTAGACCGATATGGCGTTGAGGATGGCGCGTATGTTCAGCGTACCGGTGCCGTATATCCTCAGCGCACCGTCCTCTACGATGATACCACCGGGATTCGAGCCGTTCCCCTTGAGTGCGATATCATTGATACTGGTGCCTTCAAGAAAGAGATCTATATCCACGCCCACATTAGCGCAAATACCGGCTGGATTAGGATATCCCTTCGACTCTCTGATGCTGATACCGTTCATGTACAGGTTGTATCCCGCGTCGCTGGTATCATAACCCACGCGCCATGCGTAGCCGCCGTCGGCGGTAGCGCCTTCATTGTCATGGAAAAAATCCCCATAGACGGCGCTGTTGTCAACACCGGTCCACAGCGTTGCGTCGTATTTACAAAATGGGAAGCCGCCCACCCACAAGTCGTTGCCTTCTGTTGGGTCAGCCGGGTTATATACAACAGGTGCCGCGGCGTTGTTATACAGCACCGTGAGCGTATAAGCCCCTGCCTCTACTTTTGTCATAATAACGGCGCATTTATTGTTAGCGGCCGATGGGTTGATATAATCCGATGGGTCACCCCTCACACCGAAGGCCGTAGTACCGCCCTGGGCGTATACGGCGCCGCCTAGAATCTCCACATAGTCGTCGGAGTATACACCGTAGCAATTATCGGTTCCCCCGACGGCGCTAGCGATCACGGTTCCCCCAACAATCACCACGCTGTTATTGCCGTATACGCCATAGCAGTTCGGGAATCCTTCAACGACCTCGGCAATCAAGGTTCCGCCGCGTATGACAACATGACCTCCTTCTTCAGCAACCTCACCTTCCCGAGCACCTACACCATAGGCGTCCCGGTCATCCAGGCTTTTGGCACTGACCGTTCCGCCGTTAATATTGATGTCGCCGCCATAGGAATTAATACCATACCATGCTCCTTCCGCGCTGATGTTGCCGCCATAAATATTGATATCTCCACAGCTGGCAGAAATACCAATGTTTCCTTCGACGTCTATGCTTCCGCTGTGGATATCAATGTTTCCGTCAATGACGAAGATACCGGCTCTATTGGCATTAATAATAATACTGCCGTCTCCGTCGAAATCAAGCCCGTCCTTTGTTACGATTCCTACTCCCGAAATGGCTGGCGCTATCTGGTTTTCGCCCTCCAGTACAATGTTTAGACTCGATAGTGCGAAGACTGAGGCGGCGGTCTCAGATTCATCATCCGATGTAAGGTAACCCGAATGTACGCCGGTCAGGTTGGCATTACGGAGCGTCAGCGTACGGGTGGATCTTTCATATTTGGCATTAAAGTGATCCGCGTCCGCACCGGAATCCGTAATGCTGCCGGTATTATCATTGAGCCAGTAGGTGACGGCGCCGGGTGCTCCGGATACCTTTTTTCCTCCGACATAGACTTCGTGGCAGGAAATGATTTCAACGTATTTTAATGTATTGTTGTTAGTAAACTCAAGGTCGAGAGATTGTGTATAGTCACCAACCGGAGTCGAGGCGTCTGTGTTTGTTTTGAAGCTGTAGGGATTTGCGGTCACCGAAACGGAACCGGTGGTGTATAGAGCCTGCGAATTGCCAAGTGCAGTTAATTGTCCGCCGGAAATTATTATACCGGAGTTGTTTGCAGTGAGGCCATCTCCTAACGCAGAAGCAATGACTGTGCCGCCCGAAACGGTTATGGGCCCACTGTTTGCTGTTATGCCAAAACCGACATTTGAAACAGTGACCTCGCCGGCTTCAATTGTGACGCCGTTGACACCACAAATGCCCGTTTGTGAAGCCACATCGCTACCGGTAACGGTCAGATTCCCATCGCCTCTTATAGTAAGAATTCCCGGTGTGAATATGCCATAAGGAATATTTGTGTCAGCTACGTCGATGCTGTTGACTGCCTCGTCGTTCAGATAAATATTCAGTGCCGTGGTACATAGAATGCCATAGTTGATAGTTTCATCTTCGCCTACTTCTTCCTGAAGGTAACTTATAATATCTATACCATTAAGCGTAAGGGTAAAGCTCTCACTGTCCTCGTCAAAGTTCACAGAGAATAGGTAATCATTAGAATTGCCTGTCTGAGCATATACATAATCTCCACTTTCCGCTTCATTCCAGTAATAGGTGGTCCCTGCCACCCAGGGTGATTCAGGAGAGTCTGCAGTGTAGTCAAACACAAGTGTATCACCCACATATAGCATATAAACCGCATCTGCCAGAGCAGTCGACGGCAGCAGGGTAAGCACCAAACACAGGGTCAGCAGGATACTGAGAACTCTTTTTCTCATACTATTTTTCTCCTTTATTGTTCGATTTTATCTGTCGCTTTTTCGCGCTTCGGCGGTACGCCGCTTTTCCATCCGCGCATCGATTTTATCTCTTAGGCAGACTGGACATCCGGTGCTGCCCCTGACGCGGGATGAAAGCTGTGTCTGCCATGAATGGCTGTTTTCACACTTCCACCATACCCGTTCCGTGCTGGTGGAGGCTATTCTCTCGGGAGTAAGCGGAGAGTTTTTCTCGGCATCCCATTGCTCCAGCAGAGATTTCTTATCATGCTTTAGGCAGTGACTGTATAGGCTCATAGCAGTCTCCTCCTTCTATAGTGGAAGATCCTCTTGTTATAGAAAATATTTAATGCTATTATAATTTTACACCTCGTGTTAACACGAGAGTCAAGATTAAAGTAAAAAATATCTTTTTTTGTCGATTATGTGGTGAATATATTATTAGAATAGGGGGTTCGTTTCATGCCAAAACCGGTAGGATTGTTCCCCATTGGCTGGATTGCCGCCGCCTGCGGGATAAGCATCAACGCGCTGAGATTTTATGAAACGAAAGCGCTAATAAAGCCGGCTCACACAGACCCAGAGACCGGTTACCGCTATTACAGCCGTAAAAACCTGCTTCGACTACGGACGATTTTGAGACTTAAGGATGCGGGACTTTCATTGCCTGAGATAAAGGAATATTTGGATGGTGACATTGACAAGGCTGCTAAAATAACTGCTCTGGAAGAACGGCGAGATGCGCTCATTATTGCAATTGAAGATTTGAAGATAAGAAACACGCAGCCAGGTGAGCTTTCCGTTCGAAAGATTCTATTGCCGGAGCGCCTGTGTCTATGCCGGACGATAACGGCAAAAGACGGGGAGTCCGCCATTATAGCTATCGGTGAATTCTATGACGAGCTTATATGCAAGGGCATACATATAAGCCGCGATTGGCCGGAGTTCTGTGAATATCTGGACTACGATCTTTTAAAGGGTGAGTTTAAGGTAACTGATTTTATTGTCACCGCCTGCCTTCCCATAGATAAGAAAAACGCACCGCCGGAAGCGGTTTTCTACCCCTCAGGAAACGCGGTAGCGGTAAATTTCAGAGGTAGCTATTATGAGCTTTGTCAAGCATACGAGGCTTTAGGCAAATTCATTATTCAACATGGATATACTCCCTCAGGCTACCCGCAGGAGATTTATCTGGAGACTGAGGCTGACGGCTTGGTTCAAATCGGCAACACAAATAATGTTACACGTGTAATTATCCCGATATAATAGTTTTTGGATATATATGGTCAGATTGTCCGAAATGGCATTGAAAGTAGTACTTCTTTTTACCAGACTGCTGATAACCGCTATCGGTCAAAACTAGAATTTCATTACAAATAATTTAACGAATCATACAACGCTGCCCATATTTGTAGCTTTGGGACAGAAAAAGTCTCAAATATGCTGAAAACCCGCTAAAATAGCGGGTTTTCGGACAATCTGTGGTGCGCCCGAGAGGATTCGAACCTCCGGCCTGCGGTTTAGGAAACCGACGCTCTATCCTGCTGAGCTACGGGCGCATGTATCAAAAAAATATTGCTTAGGAAACTAAGGCGTTATAATTGTACAATGAAATATAGGCTTTGTCAACCCTGCTGAAACCTCGTTGAAACACAGTATAAAGGCGGTTTTCGGTCACCATGAGTTCCAATAGTATGCCTCTCTATCGAAAGATCAATCTGCGATATCACAATCTGTAACGTAATTTGTTATGAGTTAATTTCATGCTTCTATATGCCGATATTTATATTGGAATATGCTTTCGGGGGGATTGTATGAATTTATATATAAATAAGAACAGAGATAATATAGCAGTACATGAAAGACTAAATGGATATGTACTTCTAAAACCACTTTTACTTCTGCTGCTAGTCATAGGGGTATTTGTGATTGTGTCGAATGGAGCATACGCCATAAGCCTGACAGCAACTACAGTCAGTCCGGATACGGATACGCAGGTTAGGCTGGACTGGACGCCTGTTCCCGCAGCACAGGCATACCGGCTAATGCGGCGTACTGATCCTAATCCTGTTATAAGTCCTGATATTATAGTTACAACAATAGATGTGCTCAACACCCTTAATTCGTTGAGCTATAAAGATACAGGGCTCGAAGTAGAAACCTCATACTTCTATACAATAAGAGCATTTTCTGATACCGCTTGTACGGTTCTTTTGGAAGAGATGACAGTACCGGCAACAACAACGTCAATGATTACTCCTTACAATGTTGATGCAGTATTTGATATTAACACGAGAGAGGTTACATTGACATGGGACGTATCAAAATATGCTGACAGCTGTATTATCACACGTTATACCGGGATTGATTCTTTCACAGAGTTGCCTGCGGATAGTACTACCAGTACAACAATATATGAGAGTGGAATGGATGAGTTGCGGTATTGTGTCTCATCAAAAAGGGGCGCAACGGTGTCTGGTAAATCATCTATTGTGGCCGTTAAGCCGATAGCGGTTCCTGTTTTACAGGCAGATGTTAATGCGGAGGGTATCACTTTATATTCTTACATGGCAGTTAATGATTCCAACAAATTCAGGCTGGCACGATCCAAATGGAACGGGAGCTCCTGGAGTGATTGGACAACTGTCTGCGAATATTTTCAAAACGCAATTTTTACTGACCCGGTATCAGTCGGTGGTCAATATCGGTATAGACTGGAGGCACACTCCAAATACTCAGGGTATAGCAATGTGACAAATTATGTTCATGCTTTGGGTGCTCCTTCCGGTTTAGCTGCGGAGTTAACAATATTGGCAAAAGTAAGACTGTCATGGACGAATGCGGTGGGAAATAGTGGGAGTATAAGGGTTCTACGAAGAGTTGGCACCTCAAACCATTACACTGAGATAGCCACGCTGGCTGCTGATGCAGTAACGTATACTGATGTCGGTATCACAGTTGTTCCAGGTACCGTTTATTCATATAGGGTAATCGCTTATGAATCTGATGCAAACTATTCCCAAAGCTCAGAAATAAGCATTTCTGAAACCTTACCCGCTGCTCCGACGTCTCTGCGGGCCGATCTCTCTTCAACAGCTGGGATAACTCTGACCTGGACTGATAACGCAAACAATGAAGATGAGTTTGTCATACAAAGAATGACAAACCCGGGAACATATGCTGACTTAACACCGACTGTAGCTGCAAAAACCGGAACCGGCGGCACTGTGACATTTCTGGACGAGGATTTAACGCCGGGAAACACCTACATTTACCGGGTTTGTTCTTCTAATGCCCTTGGCAGTTCCGCCTATTCCAATGAAGTTACCGTCAGCTCGTGGGACACGGTCGCACCCGCTTCGCTGACTGTTACGCCGGTCTCTTCCAACCGGATGGATCTGGCATGGAGCTATACTGGAACATTGACCTACAACACCGTCATTGAGAGGAAAGTCGGTACAACCGGCTCATGGGCGACGATCTATACAGCGCCCCGGGGTGTATTGAAATACAGTGATACCGGCTTATCACCCAACACACAGTATTTCTACCGGATAAGAAAATCATTGGGGCCAAATGCCACTGGGATCTCCTTCCCTAATAATGAGATCGGCAAAGGTGCGTATACCATGCTTGGAAATTTGAGTTTATCAGGAGATGCTGTGTCCGGGAATACCATCCGTCTTTCCTGGAGTGGTAATACATTTGCAGACGTGATCATTGAGAGAAAAATGGCCAATGGCAGCTTCAGTGTTATCACAACGGTAAATACATATACAAATTCATGGTACGACAATACAGGACTGGTTCCAGGTGCATCATATACATACAGGGTAAAGACACAAACGGCTGCAAATGAATCATTATACTCTAATGAGTTCACGGTACAGAATTTTTATCTTGAGGAACCATCTAGTCTCAGCGCTACAGTTGATACCGAGTCAACAATTACACTGAACTGGACGGACAATTCACGGGATGAGACGGGCTTTGAGATTTGGAGGTATGTTTATGGTACCAGCGAATATACTCTTTATGCAACGGTTGGGCAGAATATAACTTCGTTTACAGATACAAAGGTCTCTAAGGGTATACAGTATTCTTATAAGGTAAGAGCATATATTGCAGCAGACAGCTACTACTCGCCATTTTCCGGAATAGCATCTACTGGTGTCGGGCTGATATCACCCCCTTCAAACCTAAGTTATACGTATGTTTCCAACAAAACGGTAATACTAAACTGGAAGGACAATTCTGAAAAAGAGAGCGGTTTTAAAATAGAGCGACGAGTAGGGACTGACGGAGAGTGGACGGTGGTGTACTCGGTATCCAGAAATGATACATCGTATACGGCTTATAATCTTAATCCAGATATAGAGTACTATTTCAGAGTGCGCGCATATACTTATTCAGAGAATGCGGATGCTGTGAGTGAGGAGGTCCTGGTTAGTACGGCTTTACCGATAGCACCATCAAATGTATTGGCACAATCCGTTTCTGTTTCACAGGTCAAAATCACATGGCAGGATAATTCTGATAATGAAAAAGGTTTTAGGGTTTTGCGCAGACCCTCAACCAGTTCTACATATACTTCGGTTGCAACAGTCCTCAGCAATGCGACTATTTACTATGACAATACCGTAGTATACGGCAATCGTTACTATTATAAGGTGGCTGCTTATAATGATACTGGTTCGTCGGAAAGTCCTGTTGCTGAGGTAAGGACTAGTACAAAATCGAATTTTACTGATCTTGGAAGAGTATCATGGGCAAAGGATGCTATAGAAAGCCTTGCGGGATTGGGTATCATCAAGGGTGTCTCAAATAATTCATATGCACCTGATAGAACTATTTCCAAGGCAGAGTTTACTACAATTGTAGTTAGGGCTTTTAAACTTGAAACGGCGCCGATAGGCGCACTTGCAGATGTCAAATCTAACAAATGGTATTATAAGGATGTCATGATAGCAGAGAATCTTGGAGTGATTGCAGGTGATGATAATAACAGATTCTATCCTGAGGTGGCAATCACCCGTGAGGAAATCTGTGTTATGCTTTTTAATGCGCTGCAGGCATCTGGGAAGAAGTTTACTATTCATGACAATTCTGAATTAGAGAGATTTATTGATAGAAATAATATATCACCAGTCGCCGTATCCAGCATGGCAACTCTAGCCGGCGAAGGCGTCATTGAAGGATTACCGGGAAATATTATCGGGCCGAAATATACGGCGACGAGAGCTCAGGCAGCCGTGTTACTGTACAGGACACTGAGCAGGATCAGTGAGTAAGGGTTCAGGGGTAGAGTCCGTAATTAGTAAATAAGAGAATTAGTAAACAGTCAAGAAGAGAATCCGTAAGAAGAGTAGAACAGGATATGTAATCAGCCAAGAAGAGGGACGGTAATAAGATATAGAATAGAACAGAATCCCTAATCAGTTAATAAGAGAACCCGGAGCAGCTTCATGAGGATAGCTCATGAAGCTGCTCCGGGTGGGAAATTATACGGGCTGCAGTCTTATTCGAACAGTGCTGCAGCCTTGTTCATGTTTTCAATAACTTTAACATGGAAAGGGCATATGGCTTCGCAGCTTCCGCAGGCGATACAGTCTGAAGCCTTGCTGCTCAGAGCATCATATTGCTCGCGGAGCTGAGGTGTTATCTTTCCATCCAGCGATGCTATATCCAGCAATTTTGTTGTTGCTGCAATGTCTATCTCAGATGGACATGGCAGACAATGGTTGCAATAAGCGCATTTCGCATGCAATGTACTCTTAAGGCCCTTGAGCGCATCGCTGTAATCCCTTTGTTCCTCTGTGAGGTTCAGGTAATTGACTGCCTCAAGCACCTCATCCCGGGTTTTACAGCCAATCAGCGTGCTTACGACAGCCGGGCGAGATAGAGCATAATGGATACACTGACCTACGGTCAATGCTTGATCAAACGGTGTGAAATCCTTTGAAAGCAACTTGCCTGCCGCAAGGGTTTTCATTGTGGTTATCGCAACACCCTTACTCTCACACAACTCATAGAGACGTGCACGCACCGGGTTGATGCCGTTTAGCTGAGTATTATCTATTTTTTTATCCAGATATGAGAGAGAATATAGGTCAAGCGGCATCATATCAAAGGCCAGATTTGTACTAAACATCAGCAGATCTATAACCCCTGTTTCAACAACCCTTGCAGCCATTTCCGGGTCATGGGAGCTTGCACCTACTGCACGGATCTTGCCCTCCCGCTTCAATTGCTGTACATATGAGATGTAATCTGTATCAAAAACACCCTTGAAATCTTCTTCTGTATCGATAAAGAACATCATGCCCAAATCAATATAGTCTGTGTTGAAGGTACGCATAAGGTTTTCAAAGTATTTGCGGCAGGTAGCTACATCGCGCGTCCTGTCATATTGCTCATTTGTGTCTACAGAACCGATATGACCCTGCAACAGAACCTGGTTTCTCCTGCCTTTGAGGGCTCTTGATATATTTTCTCTTACCGGAGTGCCGGGCATAAATACATCAAAAATATTTATGTCGGATTCGAGTGCTGCGTCAATAACTTCTTCGCTCACTTCATAAGGCCGGTTATCTAAATGCTCCGTTCCAAGACCTATAATGCTTGCCTTCATTCCTGTTTTTCCAATTGGTCTGTAAATCATGGCTACCCTCCGAAAATTATTTATTTCTGGACGCTAAATTTGTAAATCGTAGCGTGCTTGTATTCCTCTCCCGCTCTTAGTATGGGTGACGGGAAATGCTTATGTTTCATTGCATTGGGGAAGTATTGCGTCTCAAGGCAAAGGCCGCCTCTTTTATTGTAAACAGCTCCGCCCTTGCCCGGGGCGTTATCGACGAAGTTACCAGTATAAAGCTGAACTCCGGGTTTTGTCGTGTACACCTCCATCTGCCGACCTGTCTTCGGGTCATATAATTCAGCCGCCTTCTCCGGAGCCTTTCCACTGACATTCAGAACCCAGTTATGGTCATAACCCTTGCCGTAGACTATTTGTTCGTCAGGGCTGTCGATATTCGCGCCCACTCGCGTTAAAGAGGTAAAGTCCATCGGTGTATTCTTAACTTCTCGTATTTCACCTGTCGGGATGCCCTCGCTGTTAATTACAGTGAAGCGATCTGCGTTGATTTTAAGCTCATGGGACAGAATATCTCCTGAAGCATGTCCGGATAAATTAAAGTAGGCATGGTTTGTCAGGTTGACAACCGTATCCTTGTCTGAGACGGCGAAGTACTCTATCTTCAATTCATTTTCCTCTGTAAGGGTATACAGGACCTTAACATCCAGATTACCCGGGTAATTTTCCTCTCCGTCCGGACTTCTGTAAAGCAGCTGCAGGGACTGACCGTCAGCGCTGTCAATTATACCGGCTTCCCATACTACCTTATCAAAACCTTTGATACCGCCATGCAGGTGATTTTTGCCGTCATTTACGGCAAGGTGGTATGTTACCCCATTTAACTCGAACTCAGAATTTTCTATTCTATTTGCATGCCTACCGATTAGGGCGCCAAAGAAGTAGGTGATATTGCAGTACTGCTCAAGGCTGTCAAAGCCAAGGGTAACGTCATCTATCTTTCCGTTTTTGTCAGGAACTTCGATAGATACTATAGTTCCGCCATAGTTTATGATTTTTACCTTCATATTGTTTGAGTTGGTGAGGGTGAAAATATCTACTGGTGACCCATCCTGTAAATTACCGTAATGATTCTTTTGAATGTTCATACGTATCCTCCGCTTCATTTTCATTAGAAGTATTAGCTATGTAGATATTATATCATGAATTTGCAAAAATTCATGATATAATTAACCATGTGCGTTTTATGACATTTATTCTTGGGAAAGTACCCCAAAAAAGTATCCCTGATAAAGTATATGTTTCTTAATGCTGAAATATAGCGAAATTTATAGTATAATAAAACAATATATGGAATATCACTCTAAGCATTTGAATGCGAAGGAAGCGGAGAAAAATGAGTAGTAATGTGGAAGGAACGCAAAATAACATTATGGAATCATTTCAATCGCTCTTTGGAAAAGAAGAACTGCTTGCCAAAGTGATCGAGTGCTTCCCTTACCCTATTGAGGTTTTCGCTCCCGATCGAACGACGGTGCTGGTGAATAAGGCTATACTATCTGAATATCACGTTTCCAGCCCGGACATGATTGTTGGGAAATACAATGTATTTAAAGATCCTGCAGTTATTGCAACGGGGCAGATCAACTTGCTAAGGCGCGCTTTTCAAGGAGAAACTGTCTTTTGCCCGGATGTTAAGGTTCCTTTGGAAGAAATTGTGGAGCGATACGGCATACAGGACTTTGACGTGGAGGTTGTATATCAGGACATCACTGTTTTCCCCATTCTGGATGACATGAAACGGGTTATATATGTTGTGGCATTTTTGATCAACAGGAGAGTTTATCGCGGCAAGGATGAAATTGAAAAGGCAAAAGAGTATATGGAAAACCAGTGGCAGGAGCCGTTTGACGCCGGCGAAACGGCAAAGGCGGCATGTCTGAGCAAGGCCTATTTCACAAAGCTGTTCAAAAAGCATACCGGTATAACTCCCCATGAGTATTACATGAACTATAAAGTCAGCAAATTGAAGGAGAAGTTGCTTGATACCAATCTTACCATCGCACAGGCCTTTGCCGCCTGCAATATGGACTATAACGGCCATTCAGCCCGAGTATTTAGGGATAAAACCGGCGTGTCTCCGTCTGAATATCGAAAAATGTCGGAATAAGATGAATTGTAATTAATTCCGCCTTCATTCATTGCCGACCTATTGAGGTCAGCATTTTCTTAATACACATATAAGGGAAAGCCGGATTCTAGTTTCGTACAGGAGTCCGGCTTCTTTTTTTTAACTAAAAATAACACTTTCCTTACTAAATATGAGTATATACAGTCTATCATTGCAATTGGCGGGCAAATAAAATATGGATAGGGCATTTGCAATGTGTCATATTTATGAAAACTGTCAGTGGTTCGGATAGATGGGGAGGATTCATATGGGCGACAAAACAAAAGAACAGCTGCTTGAGGAACTGTCAGAGGCACAGAAAATGTTGGAGGAGAAAACTGAGACACAGGGTCAAATGATAAAAAAATTGCAGATGATTATCGCTAATGAGGGACTGTTTTCGCAAATTATTGACTTTTTCCCTTATCCCATTGCAATATTTGCGCCGCAGTATACTCTAGCTATGGTAAATAAGGCTTTTGAGTCGGAAATAAAATCGCGGTTTATGAGCCGGGAAAAAGAGGCTGTTCGCATTCTTCAATACATGATTGATGATACACAATTGGCTGTCGCCGTCTCGCATGTTTTTAGCGGAAAGACCTTTTTTTTAGAGGGAGTAAAGAACGCATTTTCTATGTTTTCGGCAGTTACACAACAAGGTGCGTCACAGCTTGATCATTTGAGTAAAGTACTGGTTTTTCCTGTCCCGGGCGATGGTGATAAAATCACCCACGGCGTAATTGTGTTTATGTGATGAGCAAAAAAGCACAGGACATGAGAAGTGAAAACTTTTGTCTATACTACACAAATTTATTTTATAGGGGGATGTTATTATGTTAAGAAAGTTAATTATTCTAATGCTTTGCCTGATGCTGGTTATACCTACAATAGTACTGGCGGAGGAGGGTGACATGCCCGTTTTAGTAAAACCGGCCAGCATGACGGTACGTACCGATGAAAACAATAATCTGCAGCTTCGCTTGACACAACCTGACAGTATAATGGAATACATTGAGAAGGAAGAGGATGAATTTTGGATATTATATGAGCTTGATTTCAAGATCAATGACGATCCGTGGAAATTCGATAAAAACTGGGCCGGGGTCACCGTCCAGAATGGTGTCATGGAATACTATGAAAGCTATTATGATAAAATGAACGTTGTAGCCTCCCTGAATAATATCGGTCATGATGAAAAAAATGCCTTTGACATTCCAATATTCCCTGAAAATCTGGGACTGGATGCATTTGACCTGCAAAACAATACATACTCTTTCCGCTATCGCTTCCTATATGAGTACGATGCTGAGGATCCAGCTACCGGAGAATGGGGATACAAGGTTATTGCTTCACCTTATTCCGAGACAGCAGTAATCGGCAAGGCACAGGCAAGTGCGATTCCTGACAGTCTGGAGGCTCCCGTCAAGCTGACAGGAGAATTAAAAACCGGAGATCAAGGCCAGCCTTATTTTCACTTCAATTTTGTTATACCTCAAAGTGTAGAGGATGCCAATAAAGCTACCAATGTATGGACCAAGCTGGACTGGAAGATAGGCAGCGGAAAATGGGCAACGGAGCTGGCCGGAGTGGAACCTTTTGAAAAAGCCGACAGGATGCTTTCGGATGATGTGGATGTGGATCCCATTGATGAAGGTGGCTGGGGAGAGATAGACATCAAGGAAAACACTTACTATTTCCGGGCATTTTTTGAGTTAAAAAAGCCCGATGGTTCCTTTGTAAAATCACCATTCTCAAATGTAGTTGAAATAGGTACGGGGGCTTTCTACAGCGGAGCTTCAAACTGGGCAAAGCCTGAGCTTCAAAAAGCCAATGACTTGGGACTTATCCCCGGCATTTTGAAGGGAGCGGATATGACCAAGCCGATAACCCGCGAGGAATTTGTCGAGCTTGCAGTATTGCTGTATGAAAAGGTTTCGGAGAAAAAAAGCAGTGCATTTTCTCCGAACCCCTTTACCGATACAACGAATCCACAAATATTGAAGGCACTTAACCTGGGAATAACAACGGGCATGTCTAATACTACATTTTCTCCGAAGGTGCTGATTAACAGGGAACAGTGTGCCACGATGCTGTTCAGAGCTATCAAGGCAATAAACCCTGATGGAGATTACAGTATTGCTGGCGTTAAGGATTTTCCCGACCAGAAATACATTTCATCATATGCAGTTGAAGCAACAAAATATATGAGCAAAACCGGAATTATTGGCGGCGATGCAAAAGGCAATTTTATGCCAAAGGCAACAACTCCTGCACAGGAGGCCACCGGATACGGTATGGCAACGAGAGAGCAAGCGATAGCCTTATCGTTAAGAACATATGATAAAGGGGCAGAAATCAAAGCATCCGGCAGTAATTAATATCCGGTTAACAAGCTCTGACGGCAGCACAGTGCTTCCGTAAATTCAACATAAGCTCATCCGCTGTAACCGGAAAAATTAGCGGCGAAGGCGGCTTGAGCAAGTGACAGAACTAACATGATAAATAAAATAAAGGAAATCAGTTTGCGCATCATTTCATATACCCCCTGCTTAGTCAATTAGCTTCACTTAGGGAGTCAGGTGGAGACTGAACTCCACCTGACCAAGGGACATTATTACTATTCGACGATAAAGCGTCTGCTGAAAAATATTGATATTACACCATATCGCCCAGCATTGGAAGGCGGGTGAATGTCGTTGCATGTATTTTGTTTATACATTCGATGGTCTTTACGAGGATGCTGCCGTCGATTATATGATGATGCTCATTGATAACGGCTGGAAAGGCGACGATATGTTTGTCAGCAAAACTTTTGAGTGGAACGGTAAAAAGCATAAAGCATCCATTCACTTCGCCACCTTATTTCGCTGTAATTCCAACATCAGTCGGTTTAAGTATTCTCCATTCATCGGTATCGAGCCAGTCAAAATCTCCCTCGCGGTGTGTGCGATCATTGAGTCCCCAGCCCATTATCCTGCCATCCTTCAATAATGCAAAGGCGTTTTGATCGGTGGCACTAATTTCAACCACTCCATCCAGTATTTTTACCGGACTTGACAGATATTCAGGGGTCAGTTTTCCAACTCCGCATCTTCCGTAAGTGTTATCCCCATAAGCCCATACGGTTCCGTCATTCTTCAGGGCTATCAGGAATCCTTCGCCCGGAGACACTTCCCTGACATTGTCCATAATTTTAGCAGGTCGGAGCAGGCTTTGTTTTAAACCGGAATTTGTTTCATGCGCTTGCCATACCCAAAGGCTGTTGTCATTTTTGATCATGCAGCATAGTGAGTGGCTGGCTTCAATCTTTTTTACCCCGTTCATAACCTTGATTGGAGTCGTTCTTCCGGGAGTCACTCCGCCATCTCCACAGTTCCCTTCTCCCCAGGTCCAGACACTGCCATCGATCTTCAGAACCATTATCAGGCCGTCATCATAATAGTCTAAACTTGCGCTTTGGACCGCATCCACCACATTATCCAATACCTTTTCGGGCACAAGCCTGTCGGATTCTGTTTGTTCCAAGACAGAAAAGACTGGGCCTGAAAATCCCCAAATCCACAAAGTATTGTCGGTTTTCACCGCAATACCGTTTTGGCCGATGTTGGCAGTCCTGACATTATCCAGTATTTTTGCAGGAGGATAATCGCCATACAGGTAAGCCTCACCATTCCCAAGAAGGGAAGAATCGTTTGATCCATACGACCAGAGGCTTTTATCGGATTTTAAAACATAGTAATTAGTGGATTGCGTACCAAGGCAATAACCATCCTGGTCAATCATTGTCCATATTGCATTTTTTTTAACCGGCTTCCATCCATATTCATCCTTAACTGCTCCGATATATAGATCATTACCAAAGCCCCAGAGGCTTTTATCATCCTTCCTTATAAAAATATTCGTCGAATACGGGTCTGTAGCAGCCGAGCCGGCAACCAGCCTGCCGTGTATCATTGCATTTGGGTTTGAAACGCCGCTAGCATCTATTATTCCATCCGAGTAATCTGTTTTGGCGTAATGCTCGCTTAACTCAGCATTATGCTCCTGGTTAGTTTCCGCAGTACCTGTACCGTCCGTAACTTCTGTACCGTCTTCACCTGCTATAACAGTATTTCTGTCATCCTCAGGTTCATCGGGTATACCCTCAGGGAAGTTTAATGTCATACTTACCGTTATATTCCCTACGTCAGCTATCATCAAGGTCAATTCATAATCTGGCATTTCAGCCATAAAAACAGAATAGGTTTCGTCTTTCGTCTCCTGGAAATCGCTGTCATATTGCTTAATAAAGTTTCTGTAGAGAGTTACCAGGTCAGCGAGCTTCTTATCGGACTCGTATTGCAGAAAGATGCTGCCTTCGCTCGCTTCTTTGGCTACATTGTATGCATCATCAGTGAAGGGAATGCTTTTGGGGAAGCCTTTTGGTAGACTCAGTTTCGACTGGGAAGGATGCGCTCCTGAGGTTGTTGCAGCATCAGTGCCGGTACCCACAGCAGAACTTTTTCCGGACAATGATTCATAAACTCTCAGCGAAACCAAGACAGCCTGCTCCCGTGTGGCGTTTCCGTCAGGATCAAACCGGTCGGCTCCATTTGTTTTTCCAACGCCTTTTACAATCTGGACCTTATAACAATAATAAACTCCTTCCCTTGCCCAGGATTCTACCTTATTGTCATCGGCAAACACTGCTGCGCCCTCGGTTTGGTAGTCTACTGCAGGACTGATAACTTTCATAGCCCGAAAAAGAATAGTGGCCATCTGCTCCCTGGTGACAAGCTCTGATGGTGCATATTGGTTGCCTCCGACACCTGTTATAATGCCTAGATTAGCAGCCTTCAGTATTTCGGGATTGGAGGTATCGGAAAAATGTATATTCCCTTGCGATGCGGTTTTCCCTGTGTATTTCTCATACAACTTCAGTGCGATTTCCGCAAATTCTTCCCTGGTGACCTTTGCTGCCATGTTATTTTTTATTCGATTGGTGATTAGACCGTATTCCACTGCCTTGTCCAGTTCTACGACAGCCCAGCTGGAAGCGCCGCTGTATGCAGTAGTAGTTATGGCTAATTCAGAGAAGTGAGGTATATGAAGCTCGTCAGGTTCCGGGTTCAAGGCCGAAGAAGCGGAAGAAGGCAGAAAAAATATTGCTAAAACAGTAAGCAATGAAATTATTGACAGATTTCTTCTCATTTCGGATCTCTCCTTTACAATAGGAACACGCTGCAAAATACAACAGCTGTCCATTCATATTTTATTTACCTGCCATCTGAATAGATAGGTCGAATATAGTTGTAATTAGTAAGAAAAATCTTATTTTGAAGCGAACGAAAGGCCTGCCTATACAAAACTGGTAAAAACACCTAAGCTGGGATATAATATAAACGTCACTAACGTCGCCATTTTTACGTTAAAGTGATACATATATTCGCATGAGAGGTGAACTTATGAGCAATACAAATAGAAACGCACTGTCGGCAAGAGAAGAAATCGAAGCTAAGTATAAGTGGAAGCTTGAGGACATTTACGCAAGTGATGCTCAATGGGAAGATGATTTTAAGAAGGTACGAGGTATGTCCGGGTCAATGGCCTCTTACAAGGGGAAACTGGCCGGAGACATGAAGGTGCTGCTGGAATGCCTGAAGCTCAGCGAAGAGATGATGGCTTTGAATGATAAAATATTTGTCTACGCCAGAATGAGGCGGGACGAAAACAATGCTCAGTCTAAGTATCAGGCGCTGACCGACAGGGCAATGGCGCTTGGAACAGAAGTTTACGCATCTGTTTCATTTATGGTGCCGGAGATACTTTCTATAGATGAGGCTCTGCTAAAAAAGAGCATTGATGAGGTTGAGGGACTTGTCATATACAGACAGTACATTGATGAACTGCTCAGACAGAAGCAGCATATCCTCTCAGACAAGGAAGAGGAACTTCTTGCGCTTTCCGCAGAAATAGCCGAGGCGCCCTCGGACATATTCACAATGTTCAACAATGCAGATATCAAGTTTGGATATATAAAGGATGAGAACGGGGAAGAGGTGGAAGTGACCAAGGGAAGGTATATCAAGTTCCTTGAGTCACGTGACAGGAGAGTCAGGGAGGATGCTTTCCGAACCTTGTACGGGTCTTACTCCGCGATGATCAATACTTTGGCAGCATCGCTGAATAGCAACATTAAAAAGAACAAATTCTATTCTACAGTCAGAAAATATGATTCAAGCCGCAGTGCATCGCTGGACAGTGATAATGTACCTACTTCCGTATATGATAATCTGATTGATACCGTCAACAGAAATCTGCCGTTGCTGCATAGGTATCTGAAGCTTCGCAAGAAGGCGTTGAAGCTGGAACAGCTGCATATGTACGATCTCTATGTCCCGATTGTCGAGGAACCGCCAAAGCAGATCGGCTATGAGGATGCACTTGAAATGGTGAAAAAAGGGCTTGCTCCAATGGGTGGCCGCTATCTGGAGGATCTGGAGAATGCATTTAAATCAGGCTGGATTGATGTGTTTGAAAATCAGGGTAAGACCAGCGGGGCTTATTCATGGGGAACACACCTGACACACCCCTATGTGTTGCTGAACTATCAGGGAACGATTAATGATGTTTTCACTATTGCACATGAAATGGGCCATGCTTTGCATTCCTTCTATACAAACAAAACCCAGCCGTATATCTATTCCGAATATAAGATATTTGTAGCTGAGGTGGCCTCTACTGTTAACGAATCACTGCTGATAAGGTATCTGCTGTCGGTCACACCGGACAGAAGGGAGCGGGCTTATCTGCTCAATCACTATCTGGAGGAGTTCCGCGGCACCCTTTTCCGCCAAACTATGTTTGCCGAATTTGAGAAGATCACTCACAGTATGATTGAAAGCGGAGAGGCATTGACGGCGCAGGAATTCTGCAGGATATACAGGGAATTAAATGAGAAATACTTCGGCTCGGAGGTCGTCATTGACGACGAGATTGCCTTGGAATGGGCACGTATACCGCACTTCTATTCCAGCTTTTATGTATATAAATATGCTACCGGCATTTCAGCGGCAGTATCTCTTTCACAGCAAATACTGAAGGAGGGCGAACCTGCGGTGAGCCGTTATACTGAGTTTTTAAAGAGCGGCGGATCGGATTATCCATTGGAACTGCTGAAGAAGGCTGGTGTGGATCTGACGCGGCCGGAGCCTGTTGAGGATGCGATGAAAACGTTCGAGTCTATTTTGGATGAACTGGAAAGGCTTATTTAGTAGAAGCTGTTTTTACCGATACTTAAGGGAAAGGGACAAATAAAAATGACGGACCAAAGAATAGAGACACTTGCGAAAAATTTAGTGAATTACTCCTGTGAAGTTAAACCGGGAGAGAAGGTACTGATTGAGGCAAAGGGTTTTGAACTTCCCCTTACGAAGGCTTTGATAAAGGAAACATATAAGGCGGGCGGTATTCCGTTTGTCACCATAAAGAATGACGAGATAACCAGGGCGCTGCTCAATGGCTGCAGTGAGGAACAGGTCAGATTGATGGCAGAGTTTGAGCTGGACAGGATGAAGAAGATGGACGCGTATATTGGAGTAAGGTACGCAGATAATACCAATGAATTGGGAGATGTCCCGGAGGATAAGATGCGACTGTACAACTCCCTCTTCAATAAACCGGTTCACTCGGAGCAAAGAGTTGAGCACACCAAGTGGGTTGTTCTGAGATATCCCAACAGTGCAATGGCACAGATGGCTGAAATGTCCACAGAGGCCTTTGAAGACTTTTACTTCAATGTATGCAATCTGGATTATTCGAAGATGTCCAAGGCGATGGATCCGCTTGTCCAATGGATGGAGAAGTCTGACCGTGTAAGGATCACCGGCAGGAATACAGATCTGTCGTTCTCGATAAAAGGACTGCCGGGCATTAAGTGTGACGGGGGCCGGAACATCCCGGATGGTGAGGTTTTTACTGCACCGGTGAGGGAATCGGTTAATGGGATCATTAGCTATAACACCCCGGCAAAATACCAGGGCTTCACATATGAGAATGTGACACTGGAATTCAAGGACGGCAAGATTATTAAAGCCACTGCCAACGATACTGAGAGAATAAATAAGATATTTGACACGGATGAAGGCGCGAGATTTGTAGGCGAATTTTCGCTGGGAGTCAACCCGTATATTGAGAAGCCTATGAAGGACACTCTGTTTGATGAAAAGATAAAGGGCAGCCTTCATTTTACACCGGGCAGCTGTTATGACGAGTGTAATAACGGAAACAAGTCAGCAATACACTGGGATCTGGTATTTATTCAGAGGCCTGAATACGGCGGTGGAGAAATCTGGCTTGACGATGTATTGATTCGAAAGGACGGAGTTTTTGTGCCGGAAGAACTGCAGTGTTTGAACCCGGAAAAATTAAAATGATTTAGAGGGGACGTGGGTTGGGTAATCAGAGAGAATTCAGCAGCTCGTACCCGTATAGCCCCTGTCCCCTTTGATTATCGTATTTTTGGTTATCATGTGAGGTTATATGGAAAGCTGGATGATTGGTACCAGGCTGGTTATTTTGATATACTGTTTTATGAATTATTTGCGGGGAGATATGGAAAGCATCCCCCTGGTTTTGTTGTTACTCCTTGCCTATATCTCCTTTACTACAACGTATTACATGTTTAAAAATTCTATTGTCAGAAGACTCTCACGGGTCGCTTCCATAGCTATTGTCACTGTTATTGCTATTGTTACGGAACCTCCATTCCTGCTGCTCATTTCTGTTGATATCCTTGAGCTGCTATCTGGCTTTTCCAACGATTGGAGAGTATATATTGCCGGTATTGCAGTACCATGTGCTCTGGCCGGCGAGATTTGGCTGCCGGAATATGTGACCTTCAGTCTGCTTGTATTATTGATTTTTCTGTTAGCGACGAATCATTTCCAATCTCTTAGTGCTTTGAAAAAAGCCAATGAAAGGCTCCGGGACAGAAACGATGAACTGCTCGGCAGACTGGATGCCGGTAGTGAATATGAGTCGCAGATGCGCTATTTGTCACAGATTGAAGAAAGAAACAGCATTGCCCAGGAAATCCATGATAGAGTGGGGCACACACTGGCAGGCAGCATAATTCAGCTGGAAGCGGCCGGATTGATTCTGGATAAGGATCCGGTCAAATCCGGAAATATGGTCAGAGGCGTGACTGAAAACCTTAAAGAAGGTATGGAGAGTATACGTTCGACACTGCGAACAATCAAACCTGCTCCTGAACAGTTGGGCATCAACCGCCTGAAGCTGATTCTGGAAGAGTTTACGATGAACAATACCATTAAAACGCACTTTTCCTATACAGGCAGCTTGGATGTAATTTCCCACCTGCAGTGGAAGATCATTATAGACAACATAAAGGAGTCACTTACAAATACGCTTAAATATTCGAAAGCTACAATGATTAATGTTAAGCTTGAAGTAATGAACAGGTTGGTCAAGGTTGAGGTGATTGATAATGGCAAGGGCACATATTCTATCAAGAAGGGCATGGGTCTGTCGGGGATGGAGGAGCGTACGGAGAATGCGGGAGGTAAGCTGATTCTTGACGGTTCCAATGGGTTTTCCGTCATTATGCTCCTGCCTGCGGGCGGTTCAAATGGTATCTCAGTAAATTCAAATGAGAATAGGGAGGGCGCAAATGCCAATTAGAGTTTTAATAGCAGATGATGATGCATTAATAAGGGAGGGGCTGAAGATTATCCTTCAGACAGATGGCCGTTTTGAAGTGGCGGGATGTGTGGAAAACGGTCTTAAGGCACTGGAGTTCTGCATTAGGGAACAGGTGGATGTTGTTCTGCTGGACGTTAGAATGCCGGTACTGGATGGACTTCAGGCTGCCCGGAAGATCTCCGATGCGACTGATGTCAAGCCATTGATCTTAACGACCTTTGATGATGATGATTTCATTCTCAACGCAGTTAAAAACGGTGCTAAGGGCTATTTGCTCAAAGGCAGCCCCCCGTCACAGATCATGGATGCTATCCGCGTTGTGAATGAAGGCGGCACAGTGATGCAGGATGCAGCGATGGATATAATAAAGAAGGAGATATCAACGGGCAGACGAGGAAGCATTCCCGAAGGATTGCTTACAGAGAAGGAAATGGAAATAGCAGCATTGATTGCAAAAGGCCACCCAAATAAGGAAATTGCCAACAAGCTTTTCATGTCGGAGGGTACTATAAAGAACTATATTTCAACCATCCTGGACAAGACAGGACTGGGGCATAGAACACAAATTGCAATCTACTATCTGACAGGTGAAAAATGCGAAATGAGTGAATGAAGTAACCCTAAGCACATGACTTAAGTCATACAGAACAGTGACCTTACGGACTAGCCGAAGGAAGCTGTTTTTTTTATAATGAGGAAACAAAGATATCCCCCACTTCTATATAGTGGCGGGTACCGATTTGATTTTCAGATATTTTCTTTCGAATATTCGAAAGAAAACGGTGTGAGCATATCTCACGCCTCATTGAAACGCCGCTGAAGTAATGAAATTTTTCTACAGCCGAAAAATTTTATTTTGAACCGAGGCGTTATAATGGGAGAAACAATGGATGAGTTGGCGAAAGTCAATAGACCAATAAGAGGTAAGGGGTGCGATAAATGAGTATAGTAAAGATGGAACAGGTCACTAAGAATTTTGGTGATGTAACAGCGGTTGACAAAATGTCTCTGAGTATAGAAGAAGGAGAAGTATTTGGGCTGCTCGGACCGAATGGTGCCGGTAAAAGTACCGCAATCAATATGATTACCGGGCTTTTGAATATCGATAAAGGATCAATCAGTGTTACAGGCAGCGATGTAAAAAAAGCAAAAATGACAGCAAAAGCAAATATCGGAATTGTTCCGCAGGATATTGCTATTTATGAGGATCTGACTAGCCTGGAGAATGTAAAATTTTTTGCAAGTCTTTACGGCCTCAGTGGAAAAGCCTTGGAAGATTCGGCAATGGAAGCGTTGGAGTTTGCCGGCCTGTCTGATAACATCAAGAGCTTTCCCAAGAACTTTTCGGGTGGTATGAAAAGGCGGTTGAATATTGCTTGTGCTATTGCCCATAAACCGAAGCTCATCATCATGGATGAACCTACTGTGGGCATTGATCCCCAGTCCAGAAACCACATCCTCCAGTCGGTAAAGAAGTTGAATGAGCAGGGGAGCACAATTATATACACTAGCCACTACATGGAAGAGGTCGAGGAGATTTGCAGCCGGATTGCGATCATGGACCACGGCAAGGTGATTGCGCTTGGAACCTGTGAAGAACTTGAGGACCTTATCGATGACAGGAATATTGTATTGGTGACTGTCATGGATTCTGTTTCGAAGATTAATGAGGATAGTATAAAGGAAATTCAAGGTGTTGACAGTGTGGAAATTGATGAGAACACAATAAAAATCTCGAGTTTCCGGGAAGTAAATAATCTGGACAAAATTATCTATTATTTTACCTCTAATGAGATTTCTATCAAAAGTGTTGAAAGTAAGAAACCGGATCTTGAGACTGTGTTTTTATCATTGACCGGAAGAAAACTCAGGGACTAGGGGGGACTGGATAATGAGAGTACTCAGAATAATTATAAAAGAATTTAAACAGAATATGCGGGATTATAAAGCAAATGCGTTGATGGTGCTTTTCCCAATTGTTCTGATCGTCATACTGGGAGCGGCGTTTACCAGACAATTCAGTGATTCTGTTACGCTGACAGACGAGAAAGTGCTGTATAAGGTAGAGGTAAAGGAAGATATACAGTTTGCTGATGCGCTTGGTGATTTTTTATCTGCATTATCGGCGGAAACAGGGATCGTCTTTGAAGAGGCTGAGGATATAGAAGCTGCTAAAGCCAGCACTGAGAGTCGCGCCTATTCTGCGCTTTTGCATATCACTGAAAATCCGCTTCAGATAAACCTCTACAAAAATGAAAGAGCCGGCTTCAGTACAACACTGATGGAGAATGCATTAAATAGCTTTATCAAGTCATACGATGCCATGGCGGTGATTGCGGATATTAACCCTGCAGCGTTTAACAAGCCTGAATTGCAGGAAAATAATAAGCATGTACAGATCAGATCATTAGACAAGATAAGGCAGCCCGGTTCAACGGATTATTATGCGATTACAATGCTGACACTGATTATGTTGTATTCTTCTCTTACAGGATTTTGGGGTTTTAGGAACGAAGTCGAGCAGAAAACCGGTCCCAGAATACTGTGCAGTCCGATCCGCAATTATGAGATGCTTACCGGAAAGGTAATAGGCGCTATTACTGTAACAATTGTCCAGGCATTGGTAGTAATTTTGTTCAGCAAATGGGTGCTGAATGCTTATTGGGGACAGGATTTTCTCCCTGTGGCACTGCTTATTTTTGCATACGCTGTCATGACAGTCAGCCTTGGTGTAGCGCTAGCTTTTCTGATCAAAAGCAGTGATGCCGCCGCGGGCATCCTGAACACAATAATACCGATACTTGTTTTTCTCGGAGGAGGCTATGTACCATTAAGTGTTATGGGTGACTCGTTTTCAAAAATTGGTATGGTGTCGCCGGTTTACTGGATCAATACGGCTCTGTTTAAAATCATTTATGAGAGGGACTATTCAGGTATAGCTGCTTCGCTAGGCGTGAATCTAGGCTTGGCAGTACTTTTCATCACAATCTCAGCGTTATTTTCAAGAAGGGGGAACAGGGCATATGCGTAACATTTTATTAATAGTATCAAATATACTTAAGGCGACATTTAGAAAAAAAGGTAATATTATCATATATGTTTTTCTACCGCTCCTGGGGGTGCTGCTGTCACTTGTGATTTATTCAAGCTCAGGTTCGTCGGTATTAAGGGTGGGGTACATAAGTAATGACAATGGGGTAATGGCAGAAGAGGTTAAAGATATGTTGAGCTCCAATGAGGGATTTGCAGTATCTGATGTAGATGAAGCAGAGATTAACGATATGCTGTCGGAACAGATGCTCGATTTAGTCATAGCTCTACCTGAGGGCTTTACAGAAAGCGTTTACAGTGGTGATCTGAAGGATATTGAGATCATCTCCCTGAAGGGACTCGAAACAACAACCTGGGCTGAACAATTACTGGGCAGCTATACGGATGTTCTTGTGAAAATATCAGCAGCTTCTGATGGAGATAAAGTGATGTTTAGCGAGATGTACGAGCGCTATAAGGAAGGTTCGGTTATTATGAAGGTTTCTCTTCTGGAGGATAAGCAGGTCGGAAAATCCATGACAGTGACTTCAATAGGGTTCCTGATCATGTTTATGATGCTTGGGACCAGCTTTACTTCTATAATTATCCTGAAGGAAAAAAGAAGCCGTACGTTCTTCAGAATATGCACTGCTCCTGTCAACTCACGCCAATATATACTGGCTAATGCTATAACAAGTTTGCTGATTGTTATCATTCAAATTATTGTTATCCAGCTTGCGATGAAATTTATTCTGCGCATTGATACCGGAATAAGTGATCCTGCATTATTTTTTATACTTCTCATGTTTGGACTTGTAGCTATTGGCATAGGGCTTGTAATTACGGCGTTTTCAAGCTCATCCTACATGGCAAGCAGTCTCACGACGCTTATTATGACGCCTACTTGTATGTTGGGAGGATGCTTCTGGGAAATAGATTTCATGCCGGAGTTTATGCAGAAAATGAGCCTTTTTATGCCCCAGCGATGGGCGATCGATGCTGTGGAGAAGCTGCAGATGAGTGGAGCTGGTGCGGACATTTACTTGAATTTGCTGGTGCTTGCAGCCTTTGCACTGGCGCTGATCCTTGTGGCTTCGTACAGGTTTACCAGAACAGACAATCTGCGGAAGTTTGTGTAGGAAGCTACTCAAATAGTGCCTGAAGCTCCTCCTGGGTCATTTTGGACAGAAGAGTCTCACCGGGCTGGATGACAGCGTCTATGAGGCTTCGCTTCTTTTCCTGGAGAGCGAGTATTTTCTCCTCGATGGTGCCCTTTGTGACGAGTTTTACAACATAGACTGCTTTCTTCTGACCGATTCGGTAGGACCGGTCTGTTGCTTGATCCTCAACGGCAGGATTCCACCAGGGATCATAATGGATGACTGTATCGGCGCCGGTTAGGTTCAGACCTGTACCACCGGCTTTCAGTGAGATCAAAAAGACCTTACCCAGACCGTCGTTGAAAGAATTTACCAGGAATCCCCTGTCTGAAATTGGTGTTGATCCATCAAGATAAAGGCAGGGTATTTTCAAGTCAGCCAGCCTTTTCCGGATTATCTGAAGCATTGCAGTAAATTGTGAAAAGAGCAATATCCTGTGTCCACCTTCCACGGATTCCTGAATGATCTCCTCCAGCAGCTGCATTTTACCACTTTCGCCAGTGTAGTTTTCTATAAAAAGGGACGGATGACAACAAAGCTGTCTGAGCCTTGTCAAGGCAGCCAGAATCCTGATCCTGCTCTTTTCAAAGCCCGATTCTTCGATATTTTTATTGATTTCTCCCTTGATGTCTTCCAGGTAGGCCAGATATATTTTTTTCTGATCCTCTGTAAGCTCTGCGATCATTGTATGCTCAATTTTCTCAGGCAGCTCGTTCAATACGTCCTTTTTCAACCTTCTGAGTACAAAGGGTTTAATCTGACGATTCAGATCACTGAAAGTCTCATGGCTGTCTTCATCGAAAGCCGGCTGAACGTATTTTTCGTTAAAGCGGCCGTAAGAGTAAAGATAACCGGGCAGCACAAAGTCGAAAATTGACCAGAGTTCGTATAAATTATTCTCTATCGGTGTACCGGTAAGGGCAAAACGGGTTTCTGCCTTAACAAGCTTAACGGATCTTGCGTTTCTTGATGATGGATTCTTTATGTGTTGTGCTTCATCCAGTATACAGTAACGGAAGTTATGTTCCGAATAAAGTTCAATATCTCTTCTGATCAGCGGATATGAAGTGATAACAACATCGAACCCGTCAAGATGAGCGATCAAGTTATGTCGTTCATTCCTGTCCCCGACAATGGTGATATACTTTAATCCGGGAGCGAACTTGTCAAGCTCGGCACACCAGTTAAATACCAGAGAGGTCGGAACGATTATCAGCGATGGGGCAGTGCCTCTCTCATGTTTTGAGGATAATAGCATGGCAATAATCTGCAGGGTTTTACCAAGCCCCATGTCATCAGCCAGTATGCCGCCCAGTTTATAGTGATCCAGTGTTTTCAGCCACTTAAATCCAAACTTCTGATAGTCTCTTAACAAACCCTTCAGTTCGGGCGGTAAGGCAAAGGCCATATCCTCAGGCTCTTTTATATTCTGTACAAATTCTTTGAATGCACTGTTTCTTTCTATATTGTGAAATCCTGAATCGCGAATATTCTGATCGAGGTAGGCAGCCCTAAAGCGAGGCAATTCGATATATTCATTTTCCATCAACTCCGGCGCTACATCCAGCTTCTCCATAAAGTCATTCAATCTGGTAAATTCGCTGGAATCCAGATGAATAAAGCTGCCGCTTCTCAGCTGATAGAACTTTTTCTTTTTTCTGATAGAAGCAAAAATGTCGGCAAGCTCGGTACGTTCAATACCATCTGCGTCAAACGAGAATTCAAGCATGTTTGAATCTGTATTGAGCCGGAACTGCGCCGTAAATGATACGGATGACTTCAACTTCAGGTTTTTCAGGTTCTCTGAATAATAGATCGACGCATAATCCTGAAGCATTGGTACCAGCCTGAAAACAAAATCATAAATTGCTTCATCACCGGACAGATGGACAGTTCCTTCCATTACCTTAAAATCGGCCATTCCCAGGATGTCAAGAATAGCTTCTTCGTTGCGGATCTGCCGAATCAAAAGCTTATCATGTGCAGTTGTGAGACGGTTATATGGAAGGAAAGGGTTTATTGTATTATCTCCATATTTAAATCGGACCTCTGCAGAAATATCTGACCCATTGCGATCAAGGTATATTTCTGCTTCAAGAGGCAACTTATCGATTGTTGAGAGCACCTGTTCAGTAATGGATAGCTTGCCGGCTTTTTCTGCAAAGGGCAATATTTCAGAAACGAAACGCTGCTTATCTTCCTCAATAAAACGCAGTTTGCGTCCGTTTTGATACATCATGGCCATGTAAAAAGGCTTCAGGTACTCGCTCTGTTGTTTTGATACATGATAGATCCCGCTGCCGGAATAAAAATACTCTCCGTCTTCTGTCAGAGGAAGCATTGTACCTTCAAAATCTATATTCAGCACAAGATCCCGACCTTCATTTGATAGCAGGAAATCCACTGGGATGTCCTCATTTTTTACAGTGAGTGATTTAGACTCATTTCCAAGGATAACAGCTGAAAAAGCGCTTTTTTCATATATTCGCAGAAAGTTCTTGAGGGTACTGTCAGTCAGGTACACCTTCGTGTCCATAAAAATGCCTGTATTCGTATTTCCGTGGGTATAAGCCGTCACCAGCTTATCGGTCTCATATATTTCTTTTAAAAGGTTTATCAATTCAAGGTCTTCATCCTTAAACTCATGGCGGGAGGGCGAATATGTAAATTTTTTGCCGAAGTTCAAATCCAGGTTATTTTCCATATGGTATAGAAGTCTCCGGATATCCTTGACTATATAAAGCCTCTCTTGCCCGATCCGCAGCTTTAATGAGGGCGATAGTGCCTGACCTGTGCCATTAACCTTTGCCAGTTCAAAGGTCGGTTCCAAAAATACTGTTGATTTTATTGCGACCTGTTTGTCACTGAATAAATTAAAGATATCCTTTGCGGCCCGTCGGAAGCGAAGCTCACGGAAAAAGCCCTGACTGTCTTTCTCACTGATGAGCAGCAGAACCGCTACCATATGCTTGCAGCAGCCCCAACCGTCATTGCCGACAGGGCAGGTACAATCGATCTCTGAAAGCTTTCCTGCAAGAGTGAACTTCAGATGTTGGGTATACAACTTATCCCCGAGCACCGTTGATGTAAATGTGAGTTTTTCTTGATTGAACTGGACGGATTTTATCCGCCTGTTCCGAAAATATTCCTGACCGGCATTATATTCATTGGTCGATGTCTTCGCCAAAATTGATTCTTTAGTTAAATCAAACATTCAATACTCCCGGGGCATTTTGCTGTACGCAAAAGCTTTTCCTAAAATGTTATTGTACTTCAAAAACAGTATCCTTATATTATATAACAATTCAGGATTCTTTTAATCAAAAATTTCAAAATGCTATTTTTATGTATGTGTTACTATAATATTTATAGTTTTGATATGTTTACCTGTTTACATAATGTGCCATGGTTGGTTGAAGAAAAGCACGGTTTTTGTTATACTTATTTCAAGCAGCTGTTGCTGATGAAAGCTCATTTTGACAGTGCGGTTTCTATGAGGCTGTATGTGCATATATCAGGTAACAACATATGATGTATAAATCTTCTTATCCGGGAAAGGTTGTGGCTCTCTAGAATGCAGCAGCATATCCTGAAACGCAAACACATCAAAACAGAGTTAGAAAATATATTCAATTATCCGCTGACCTTGGCAGTGGCGGCAATGGGGTACGGAAAAACTACGTCGGTCAGAGATTTTCTCGCCGACGGAGCGTTTCGATATACATGGTTGACAGTCGACAGCGACGAGTCCTCCCCTCAGTTTATTTGGGATAGCCTGACAAGCCAGCTTTCCAAGGTCAAACCGGAACTGGGTGCACAGTTGAGTGCCTTTGGCTTCCCCGTCGACGCATCTCAAAGGGATAAGATTCTCCGCATCATCGAAGACCTTACATATATGACCAACTCGGTACTTGTTATAGATGATTACCATAACGTGCATTCACCGGAGTGGGATAAGCTGGTGGAACGGCTTGTTCGGGCAAATATACAAGGTTTTCATATCCTGATTCTTTCCAGAACGATGCCGGAAATAAGTATTGACGAGCTGCGGCTTAAAGGTTGCTGCTATGTGATAAAAAGCAGTGTGTTCGAAATGAATGTGTCTGAAATCAAGGAATTTTTCGGGCTCTACGGCAACAATATATCAGACAAGGCCGCAGAGCAGATTCATGATATTTCTGAAGGCTGGGTATCCGCTGTTTATCTGATAATGCAGGAATATGACGAAACGGGAAGGATTTCGACAGGGCAGAGTTTGGAACGTCTGATTGAAACGTCGGTCATGAAGAAATATACGCCAACTGAAGAGCGCATTCTCAAAGCTCTTTGCATTCTCGACAGCTTTACACCGCAGCAGGCGGTCTATGTGACGAACGAGCAGGATGCTGAGGATATACTGCGTAAAATAAGTTACTTCAACTCTTTTATTCGTTACGACAAACAGGAGGATGTTTACCGTATACATAACGTCCTCGGCGGCTATTTGCAAAAGCGGCTTGAGGCCGAGCCTTCTGAAATTTCCGAAAAAGAACTGTACAAGCGCTCGGGCGTGTGGTGTGTTCAAAATGAGCATGTCCTTACAGGGCTGAAATATCTGCTGAAGGCAGAGGAATATGACCTGATTTTGGGCGAGTTTGATAAAAGCATCAGTATCACCCGGTTGATGGACAGCAGTCCTGCGTATATTATAGAAATTTTTGAACGTATTCCGGAGGAGACAAAGTTATGCCATCCTATTAGTTATCTGGCCTATATGGGTTTTTTTATTACAAATGTAGATAGGGATATAGGCGCTCGCCGGTTGTCGGAGCTTGAGCAGCATTACGAGCGTGATCGCGGGCTGACCGCCGATATGCAAAGGCGCATTCGCGGTGAAATAGAGCTGATTGGAGCCTATATCGCCTTTAACGATGTGCCGCTGATGCATGAAAGATTTAAGAAAGCATATAAACTGCTCGAAGGGCACTCCGCTATCGCAAATGAAAGAAAAATTATCACCTTTGGCTCTCCACATTCTCTTTACCTATATTACCGCAACGCCGGAGGTCTGCTTGGGGTGAAGGAATCCGTTCAAGAAATGTTCCAATACTATACCGAACTGGCAGGAGGCTGCGGCAGGGGCTTTGATGACCTTTTGGAAGCGGAATATTTTCTGGAAACAGGTGAACTGGATAAAGCCGAGCTCTACGCGCGCAGGGCCAATCATAAGGCGGAGAGCTTAAATCAACTCTCGGTTTCCATCTGCGCGGAATTTTCGATAGCAAGAGTGTTTGCCGCACGGGGCAAATTTGATGAAGCCCTGGAGGTCATGGCTGAGCTCAGAGATGATGTGGAGGCGGCAAGTGGGCCTATATTAGGCAGTGCCTTTGATGTGAGCTTCGGTTATATCGGTGGGATAACCGGGTGCGAAGACAGTTTCAGTCAGTGGCTTGGCGAGGGAGACCTGGCGCAAAGTGAAATACTCTATCAAGGCATGGGATTTAACTATATTGCTTATGGAAAGTATATTTTGTTTACAGGAGACTTCATCAAGCTTGAGGTTGTCTGTGAGCAGATGCAGCAGGTTTTTTCCCAATTCCATAATATGCTCGGATATCTGCACATGCATATTCTATCCGCCATTGCCCGCCATCGGCTTTATGGGATAGACAGTGCAATGGAATCCATAATCCCGGCTCTGGAGATTGGGAAAGCGGACGGGATCATCCTTCCTTTTGCAGAATATGGCGAACATATTCTGGATATCTTGAGGGAGCTGTTAAAAGGTGGTGGGGTGGATGAATACCTTGGCCGGCTTCTGGATGGCGCCTCCTGCTACGTGGATAACCTCAGGGCTTTCCACGGGCAGAAAACGGAGAAGCCCATACTGACCCCCCGGGAAAAGGAAATTCTGGTGCTCGTCGTCGAGGGAAGGAGCAACCGGGAGATCGCCTCCGAGCTTTATATTGCGGAGGTGACGGTAAGAAAGAACATCACTGCCATCTACCGGAAGCTGCATGTCACTGGACGCGCCGCGGCCGTCCGCAGGGCGCTGGAGATAAAGATATTGTAGCAATCTCTCGAAATGTATCGGATGCGATAATATGCGATTATGGTAAACTCCGCTATGATAAGCATAGTGGAGTTATATCTGAGACTTGACAATAATATACACTGAAATACATACTATAAATGGGTGCAAAAAAAGCAGATTTCCGACAGGAGAGCAGATCGGAGGTATCAATGCCAATTAATGAATTGTGGCCTGTGATTATCCCCGGAGCAGTATTGCAGATTCTGATACAGGTATATTACATCCGGCATTGCTGGAAAAACACCCGGCTCAGAGTGCATCAGAAATGGATTTATACCTTTGTCATTTCCGTGTTCAGCCTTCCGGCAGCAGCAATATACCTTATTAATAACCGGGACAAAACATCGATACACGACAATGATTTTATTGACGTTGATATTGACAGTTATGTACGGCAGGGGATATTCATTCTACTCATTGTGGCGTTTGAGGTTTTTGCGCTGCGCGTCATTGCTGATAATGCACAAAATTCGTATTATATTCTGATTGTCAGCCTGCTGGCTTATTGTTTTGTTATAATGCTTGTTAATAATTTACTTTCGGTGGAGCGCTCCCGTTTGCTGTATTATTTGCTGCCCGCTATCCAACTGCTCCTTGCGATTCCGTTACAATATCTGGACAGGACATATAATGCGCAGTATATATTAATGATTCTAGCTGCCGGTATTATCAACAAATTTCCCATGCCGCCTGCTAAAACTTATACAATTGCTGCATTTGCTGCTTTTCTTATCGGAAGTACTGCTAAAGCACTAAAGTACTACCGCATGGTGGACTTCAATGATATAATCAGCTATCTATACATAAATACCTTAGTATTCTTACTAATTATTGCGGCATTCTACACTCTTAAGAAGCAGCTTTTAACTAATCGACGGTTGGATGCAGCACTTCAAAGAGTAAGAGAACAGGCCGGACAGATTGAAAAAATGGGCGCTCTTGCCGAACGAAATCGTATTACCGGAGAAATACATGACACAGTTGGTCATACGTTGACCAGTGCAGTCATTTCCATTGAAGCAGCTGAAAAGCTGCTTGGGAAGGACGTTGTGAAAGCTGCAGAAAAGCTGTCACTGGCCAGAATACAGGTTAAACGTGGTCTTGAGGATATACGCAGCTCAGTTAGAGCTATACGAATTGGCGGTGAAGAAACCTTCGAGCATGCACTCGCACAAATGCTCGAAGATGTCCGTCAGACCACCGGTTTAGTTATAAACTGTATTATTGAGACTAAATCTGTTCTGTTATCCGTTCAGCAGGGCATTCTCCTGCTTGCAATAAAAGAATGTATAACCAATGCATTAAAGCATGGAAAATGTACCGAGATAGATGTTCTTGTGCAGGAATACAAGGAAGCCGTTCGGCTGACCTTTTCTGATAATGGAACGGGCACAGATCAGGTCGTGCCCGGGTCGGGGCTATCCATTATGAAAGAGCGTGTGCAAAGCATTGGAGGAGTCCTTCAGGTTGAAAGTTTTAAAGGGGAAGGCTTTACAGTCAATATTTCTATACCTGTCGGTATCAGTCTGGGAGGTGATTGTACATGAGAATAATTAGAGTAATGCTGGCTGACGATCAGACGATTATCCGTGATGGCCTGCGGGCATTGCTAGAAGCCTGCAAGGATATATGTATTGTTGCTGAAGCAAATAATGGAAGACAGGCCTATGAAATGGTCAAGGAGCATCAGCCTGACGTCGTTCTGATGGATATTCGGATGCCCGAAACTGACGGTGTTGAGGCTACCCGTCTTATTAAAAAGGATTTTCCCGAAACGAAAATCATTGTTCTGACTACCTTTGACGATGACGAGTATATCATCAATGCCATGACTTTCGGTGCCGCAGGATATCTTTTAAAGGACATAGGCGGAGAGAAGCTAATTGAAGCGATCCGCGACGGCTATGCAGGAAATATTATTCTGCCTGGTAGAATTGCTTCAAAGATTACGGCACGCCTTACGCAAACAGAGATGCCAAAAACAGAACTTAGTGATTTTACAGGACGTGAACAGGAGATTATAAGACTCCTTTTACTTGGAAAAAGCAATAAGGAAATAGCCGAAAAGCTGTTTCTTACAGTCGGTACTGTGAAAAATTATATCAGTCAAATTTACAGCAAAGCGGAAATTACAGACAGGGCAAACGCTGTGCTGTTCTTTAAGAAGCTGGGACTATAGCTATGAGATGGTGAGTATTGATCCTTCCCTTTTATTCTGAATAATATGACTCATGATATGACCCGAGTCACTTATCATATGACCTTATCCGCAGTTAAAATGTTACTGTAAATCTATTTAATTGTCGGAGGCGCCATATGAAAAGAATTAGTTTGATTTTAGTCCTTATTTTTATCATAGTCATATCGTCTGGATGCAATCTTTTCTCACAATCAAATAGCACGAATAACCCGGGTATGCCAACAAAGCAGCAGACGGAGGTGCTGTCGTCTCAAGAGGCTGTCGGGAATACATCGTCGGATAATATACAAGTACCGTCTAATGATACACAGACGGATGACAAATCGCAGCAAGAAATAAAGATCGATACAGGAACCTATCAGGGGCAAATTGACAGCAACTTTATAGAAATTGCTATTTCGGGCGTTCCTGAAGAAAATGCAACAAAGGTATTTATGTTATTCGGTGAGCTCAAAGAGAAATTTGATGAAATGCAGCTTAGCACCGGTGAGGGTATTACGTTTCAGTATTTCATCAATGAAGCTGAGCAGAATGTTATTAGGAAAATTCAAAGGCTGGATAGAGAGAGTGATGATAAATGAGTGAATTTACTTTAACAACCGACATCATCCTCATGTTGCTTCCTCTGGCGGCAATACAGATAGGTCTTGCGATTTACTGTACTGTAATAATCTTCAGAGAAGGCGTTCAGAATCTCAACAAGTGGGTATGGGCTGCAATATGTCTGTTTATTAATTTGTTGGGACCCATCACCTTCCTGATAGTTGGCAGAAAGAAGGAATATCGATGATAACTGTAAAGGGACTGCACAAGAAATTCAAAGGCTTTCATGCTCTCAGAGGTGTGGATATGCATGTTAAAAAAGGTGAAATATATGGTTTCATCGGGCATAATGGAGCGGGAAAGTCGACTGCGATGAGCATACTTGCGGGGCTATCCCGACCAACGCAGGGGGAATGCATTGTTAATGGAAGAAACATTTCGGAAATAAAGCATCCCGGCGACCTGCATATCGGGTATCTTCCTGAAGATCCAAGGTTTTACTCGTGGATGACAGCATATGAGATGCTTGAACATCTCGGAAGCGGCATTAGTCGGGGGCGTATTGCTGAAATGCTGGAATGGGTTGGGCTTGCTGATGCGGCCGGCCGCCGGGTTGGAGGATTTTCGAGAGGTATGAGGCAGCGGCTTGGAATTGGAGCCGCATTGATACGTAACCCGGATGTGCTTATTCTTGATGAGCCATCCTCCGCACTTGACCCCGAGGGACGCAGTGATGTATTGCGCCTCATTGCGGAAATGAAGCACATGAGCAAAACGGTCTTATTCTCCACACATATCCTTAGCGATGTGGAACGCATCTGTGATACGGTCGGTATGATATCAGACGGTAGCATTGTAATGGAAAAGCCCCTTGAAAAGCTACAAAGAGACAATATACGGCCTGTTTTTGATATAATTCTGACGGAGCCGTGTAATCCTGATATTACAACAAAGCTTCTGGAGCTTGATACTGTATTGGGAGCAGCATTCACAGGGAATACATTAACAATAACGACGTCCGAAGAGGCAGAAGCCTCAAGAAGCCTCCTGCGATTTTTTGCCGATCATGGAACAGCTGTCCGTTCGTTCGGGCTAAGAAAAAATAATTTGGAGGAGCTATATATACAGGAGGTGAAGTCATTATGATGCAGTATATCGGAAAGGAACTAAAATTTGGCTTTCGCAGCGGAAAGCTATTGATTTTGGCGGCAAGTTTTCTGTTTTTTGCTTTGTTGACGCCTGTTATGCTCAAGATTGTTTTGCCTCAGATACTTCAAAGCCAGGGAGTACCATCGGAAGACCTTTCGGGAATAATGAGCATGACACAAACGGCTTGTATTCAAATCTATATGAACGATGTCTTTGAAATTGGTACAATTATTATTGCATTTACCCTGTGTGGTCTGCTGGCGCAGGAGATACGTGATAACACCCTGGTTCTGCCTCTTTGTTCAGGCAGACACTTTGTCTGTATTGTCGGCGGAAAGCTTTCAGTCTTTGGCTTAGCTTTGATTATGATACCGGTTATTGCATTGATTGTCAATTACCTATATGCAGGGCTGCTTTACTCCTATGAAACAGAATTGCTTCCAATCCTGCGAGCCGGAACACTGCAAGGCATATACATGGTGTTTTTACTTTCCTGTATTATGATGTGGGGTGCAATTCTAAAAAAGCCTGTTCCTGCAGGGTTTTTAACACTTGCTTCATCCTTTGGTCTGCATTTTGCCGGAGGACTGTTGGGAATTCATCAATGGCTGCCATCAGGGCTGCTTATTCAGGCACAGCGTCTAACGGAAGCGCTTGAGCTGTCTGTGTTTTTCACACTGGCTGTCACTATTGCTTTAATAATTATCATGGCCGTTTTTACTGTGATGCGCCTGAAAAGCATCGAATGGAACGAACGGCAGGCTTAGAAAAGGAGGAACTATGGAACACATAGCATATGTTGCTAAGTGATATGAAAATAAAGGTATAACTTTATTCATAACTAACTCGTTTCAAAATTATAATAGAAGGAGGTTCTCTTAATGAAGAAAAAATTGATTATGTCAGATTTCTGGAATATAGGAATATCTATTGTTCTATGTGCAGCTATTGGAATAGTGCTTGGCGTTCTGTTGAACAATGTTTCACTGTGGCTTTGCATAGGATCGGGGGTAGGCGTTGTTCTTGGAACGATTACGCAAATAAAATAAAAATTATTTCAGAAGCGGAGTAAGCTCGCCGGTATGATAGATGTACAGCTTGTGAAGAGGTCTGGTCATAGCGACATAAAGCAGCTTGATGTCCAGCTCATCAATTGTGTAACCGGTACTATTTGCGTTAAAGATCAACACTGCATCGAATTCAAGACCTTTTGCAAGGCAGGATGGCAGAACTACGATACCGCTTTTGTAGACCTCCTCCTTGCCGCTGATCAGCGTCACATCCTTCACCTTCTTTGATATCAACGCATATACATCCTTGCATTCCTTGAGGGTCTTGCAGATTATCGCAATGGATTTGTAAGACAGCTTTTGAAAATCCCTTATGTTCTTTGCTATTTCTTCGGCAATCTCTTTCTGGTCAGCTAAACCAGTGATTTTAACTTCTTCACCATGGCGAATTACCGGCCGTCCTTTATTGATCTCGCGGCTCCTTATTTTATCCAGTACCGTATTTGCCGCGTTCATGATCTCAACAGTGGTACGGTAACTTTGCTCGAGTGTCAGGAATTCATTTTTCCTGTCGCTGAACACATGCTCAGTGATCTCGCTCCAGTTCCGGATGCCTCTATAAGAGTGGATTCCCTGGTTCAGGTCACCCAGTATTGTAAAGGAGCTGTCCTTGATGATTCTCTTCATGACATATATCTGAAAGGCGCTGAAATCTTGTGCTTCATCAATGACCACATGCTTGACCGGTATTTTTTCATCCATTCCGTATATGCAGTACTTTAAATAAATGATCGGCGCCAGGTCCTCAATCTCCAGAAAGCCTGATTTGAGAATATCTGCGGTATATTCGCGAGCGAATTCGCACAATTGCTCACAAATAAATGGGCGTACTGACATTGTGAACATATTGCTGTCATTGATAAAGTCCTTGTAGTATTCATAGGGGCTCAGCCTTGATATCTTTTTGACGTATTCCGTAATAGCTGATTTTGACAGTGTTTCCAAGTGCTCTATATCATAATCTCTCTGTGTGATCTTCTGTGAAACCTGTCGCTGTCGCTCCTCCTCGTCCGGTATAACAGCTTTTAGAAGAGCGACATGCTTGTCACAATCCTCATACAGCTTATTGATCATAACTTGTTTTCGGACTTGCAGTCGTGTTTTCAGGTTTTTCTTGATTTCATTGACTCTGCGGGCGATCGGCCACATTTTATACTGATGTACGAACAGCTCGTTCAACTCTTCATATTTATAGATGAGTGTTGAATTGACAATAAAATTTTCTTTTGGTATAAAATTCTCTTCAATAACCTTCAAATAAGTATCCAGGGCCTCTTTGAAATACATGGAGGCTTTGAACTCCGAGGTCTTTTGGACTAGAGCCAGACGTTCTTTTTCTTCAGTGCTCCTGGTGTAGTCCACAAATGCCAGCAACTTTTCGTTTGCATCCCGCAGCTTGAATTTTTTGCCGATCAAGTCCTGGGCAAAGTCTTCAAAGGTGGTTTGCCGAACCTTTTCAACGCCTAATTCAGGAAGTACATCGGAGATATAGTTCAGAAAAAGCTTGTTCGGAGCAATGATCATGAAATTCTCCGGAGAAAATGATTTCTCATAGTTGTAAATCAGGTAAGCAATACGATGGAGGGCAATGGTGGTTTTTCCGCTGCCGGCCGCGCCCTGCACAATAAGGGGCCGCCACATATCTGCACGTATGATTGCATTCTGCTCTGCCTGTATAGTGGTAACGATGTCCTTGAGCCTGTTATCGGCATTTGCGCCTAGATTGCTCTGTAGAAATTCGTCATTGGTGGTTATATCGATATCGAATATGTCATTTAGCTTGCCATTATCAATGGAAAATTGCCTCTTCAGTTCAAGCGTACCTTTAATATTACCGTCGGGGCAGTCATATGAAGCGTCTCCAAGACGTCCTTCATAATAAAGGTTTGCCACAGGCGCCCTCCAGTCCACAATAATCAGCTTCTGATCTTCATCTCGTATGAGGGACATCTTACCGATGTAGAGCTTTTCTGTCTCTTTTCTCCCTTTTTCGGAAAAATCTATCCGTGCGAAGTAAGGCTTGCTCTTTGCTGCCATAAGGTTTCTCAGCTTTAAGTCCATATGTCCCTGCAGCAGGTTGTTGACTATGATATCAATGTAGTCCTGACTATTCTCTGCATTGAAGTGTTTTCTGACTTTTTCCAGATCATTGTCGACACGGCCTTTCTTTACCGCAAAGGCTTCGAGGCTTTTGTCGACATATCCCAGAGTGTACCGGCATCTGTCCAGCTCTTCCCTGTAATTGGGATGATTTTTTGCAGGCATTTGTTGAGTACCTCCTCCATTTTTTTAAGCGCGGACTTATATTTTACTGCAATTTGATCAAAAAAGAAAGAGGCATTTTTATGTGCAAAATCCAGATTGAAAGACATGAAAGGATTACTCCTCCTGCACCTGTCCAGATGACTACTCAGTCAGCTGAAAGCTGTAAATATCAAGAGGGAGTGTCTAAAATTTCAACAATGGATGTCGTAGACGAAGTAAGGCTTATGGTCGAAAAGTTTAAGTGAAAAGAAATAAAAAGACTGCTAATACTTGATGTTGAGGATACGTACAATCCCAATGGTATCATTTATAGAAAAGCTGTATCTCCTGACTGAGTTTGAACTGAAAATAATATCGCGTATGACCTCTTTGGAATAATTACTATCTGAATAATCCATGACCTTTAGTTCAATTGTGGAACGGCGCTTTTCAATCCCATTTTGTACTGCCTTGCTGAAGGCAGCTTTGTCCCTTACCACCATGTTGTATTTGTTAAAATAGCTGTTTTTCGTACTTGTGCAGGCGGGATATGCTGTCCTGTTCCAGTCGCAATAAAGCTTCATCTCACTGTCAGGTAAATTGAAATAATCATATAGTAGTACACTTGAGCCGTCTGATGCCACCTGACCGTCGTCATTTGTGACATCTAAATGATAATACTCACCATCGATTTTGACTATGTTCCATGCATGGGGTTCACGAATTCCGCTGCTTATGGAATAACCGGTGACAATAATACATTCAATTCCGGATAGATCACACATCAGCTTCATTGCTCGTGTATAGCCCTCACATACGGCGACACCCAGGACAAGAGCACCGTATTCATTAAAGGAGGACTCCGGTATATTATTTTTTAAATAATTATCATAGTCGTACCTGGTATTATTAACAATGTAATCATGCAAAGATAATTCTTTCTCGAATTCGGTCATTTTGGATGTGATACGGTTTGCGACAATATATCTGGCTTTATTCAGAGCGGCTTTCACATTTTCAAGCCTCTTTATAAACTCATCTTTGGAGTATTTGTATTCGAAGGTCAATGTCATTTGTGTACCACGGGAGGAGTACCTTAACTTTGAGGAGTAAGATTTAACACCCGTGAACTCTTCAGCAGAGGTTTTTGCCCTAGCATACACATTGATGAAATCATCATTGTAGCTTCCGCTGTAATTTCTAATATCCAGAGTGAGTGAGTCTATAAAATTACACAAACCATATCGGACTACCTTATAGAAATCCTCACTGTTTTTTACCTCGATGCCGCTATTAGTCTTGAGTAGAGTGAGCGTGGATATATCTTCATATTCCTTTTTCACATCGGAAGTGTAAAGACCGAGTGCTGTTGCCGCCGGTTTGTAGATTGCGTTATCTATATTGACAAGCTTGTCCAGAAGTGTGATTGTGGAATCCTTCAAGGTTGCTGACAGAGCGCTATAGGAAACTGAAACCATGTCTTCTCTTAAAAATGTGGCGGGACCCTTCATTGCAGACGCTTCCGCTGATGATACAATATTCAAAGCAAGAGCCTTATCGATTGCCTGATTGTAATCGAAGTCTGTTCCATCCTTATATCCTATAGAACGCAGCACAAAGGTGACATACTGTTTAGCTGAGAGCAGCTGGCTGGAACCGAACAACGTACTGCTTACACCATTTGACAGACCGCTTTCGTACATATATCCGACATACTTGTCTGCCCAGACTTGCACGTCCGTGAAAGGATGTTTATAAGTACCCCGCAGCACTTGATCTTCTATTCCCAGCAGGCGGATGAGCATTACAGCCCCTTCTACCCTGGTAGGTGCCCGGCCTAATTGGAAATTGTTTGGAGCGCTGGCCAAAAGGCCCAGAATCTTAAGATCTATGGCTTTTTCATAATTTTTTGAAGCGGCTGGTGTATTTGTGGGAATGTCTGCAGCATCTATTCGCAGTGGCGTTATGGACAATGCAATGACGAATATCAATATGTATGTAAAGTATTTAGTTATATTTTTCCTCATAGTGTTATCCTTTGTATTTAATTATTTTATAGTGATTCTAATAATATATTTGGCAAAGGCCGTAAGATTTGCAAGGTAATTACCAGAAAACATAAATTACATCTTTTATTATATCAATGCCTATAAAGCATTTCAATAAATGAAAAGAAAATGAAATATAAGGGAAACAAACAAAAGAGACATCATCCATCAACTACAGATGCAGCTGTGGAGGTGTCCCCCTTTTTCATGAGCACATTGTTATAGACTGTTATTCTTTATAGTATCCTTCGTCTTCTCTTCCGAATATCCCCGGGAATATCAGGAGAATCACAAGAATAATGATAATGATCCAGATCCAACTGTTCCCTCCACCTCCGCATCCTAAACCGAATAGTCCACCTCTCTCATTGTCTGCCATGTAATACAACCCCTTTCATATAATAAAATTACTATTCAACCAATTAAGTAAGATCTTATCAAGCCAGTTACTGTCCAATACACTCTATATCATATTCAGCCCATCATTTTTGTGTTACCAAAAAGCGAAACCACCCCTTAAGGGTGGCTTCTTCTAATCTCATGTAATGCAACCGGCTTTTCCTTTTCTGTCTTTCCTATCAGCAGAGATCTCTATCAAAGAACAGCAGCAGGAATAGAATAATAAAGAATAAAATAGCGCAATTGTCACCCAGGAAATTACCGCCTCTTTCTGCCATTACGGAGTCCTCCTTTCGACCAGAGAGTTAACATAAATTTTCTGTACTAATTCAATTTATTCTTCTTTAGTAGAAAGTGTTACAGTTTAGACAGATTCTAAAGCCGGACCTTCGCATCATGTCTTCCCTGTCAATACCATTATATTAGCTCTGTGCCCAGTAGGTGACAGTAAACTTAGCGGAATGAGATATCGAAGTTATTACAAGAAAACATGATTTTTTACAAATTTATATAAATACTATATAATAGTTACAACAGAAAAATCAAAGAGGTGTGTTATGCTGGAAGTTGGTTCGGTAATCACCATCAGACATTATTCCATGACGAGTGTTTTTAAAAGCATCATATTGGATGTAAGTACATACTCAATTGAGGTAAAGCTGCCAAAGGAATGTATGAATGCGGTGTTCCTGCCCGGTGATCCGCTAGTCGTAGCATATGAGACCGGAAATTCCGCTGAAATCAAGGGTGGCAGGATTATTGATTTCAACAGACAGAATGAACTGCTGGCCTTCTCCGAAGACACCTATGATGAGGGTATGAGAATGAGGTCATACAATCGCTTCCCCGTGTCACTCTATGCCGATTACAGGGTCATTGAGGGATACGTAAACAATAAGAATTTTGCACTTGTGAAGGATATCAGCGAGTATGGACTTATGGTTTATTCTAATAATAACCACTTCAAGGGTACGAAGATGAATATGGATATTTATCTCACCAGGGATGTTTTGACCCTGACTGCCGAAATTGCTAGAAAAGTCGAGCATGATGGCTATTATGAATATGGGTTGAAAATCAAACATGAAGGTCCCTATGTGTTCAATCACATCAAAAATTTCGTCAAAAAATATGAAAATGAGCTCCTCGGGCCCTATGCAAGGGATTAGAGAACGGGGAAGCTGTCAAAACAAAATGGGAGTTCCTAATATATTTAGAAAAAAATAGAATATTAGCAATTGACATATGGGAATATCTTACATATAATTAGAAGCGCAACCATATTATTACATTTTGCTGTCAGAATTCGTGCGAGAATACCGACAGTTTAAGCCGGGGGTGAGCGCTTTGGGAAGAATGAGCATAATTATTGTAGATAATGATATAGAATATCTGGCGAATCTTGAAAAATTTCTGCTTGTCAATTATCCGCAACGTTTTGAATTATTTACATTCTCTTCAGCAGATAAACTAACTGACTTTTTTAAGCACAAGCAAAGCATTGACATATTGATCATCAGCAGCCAAATCTATAGAAAAGATATGAAGACTGTAAAAGCTGAACTTTCACTGATTCTTCTGGAGGATAGCAATTTCAGGGCGCCAAAGGCAGGTGTACTGTCGCCAAATTGTGAGAGACTGTCTGCCGAGGGAGAGAGGCAGTCTGCCGAAGTGACAGGTGTCATTGAAACAATATATAAGTATCAGCATATGGACAAGCTGGTGTCAGAAATTATTAGACTATATTCTGAAAAAAGTCTCAAAAACATCTCAATAACAGGACAGGGAAATACACGGGTCGTCGGCGTTTATTCTCCGTCAGGTGGAACCGGGAGCAGCAGTATTGCAGCAGGATGCAGCATTTTGTGCGCTGGGAGGGGAGTGAGATCCTTCTATCTGAACATGGAGGTAATCCCGTCCACGGACCTGTTTTTCAATGGGGACTGTGCAAGAACCTTTTCCAATGTGATTTTTCATCTGAAAGGGAAGGGTGATAATCTGCAGCTCAAATTGGAAGGCGCAAAATGTGTAGATACTAAATCAGGTGTTCATTATTTCAAGCCTCCGGAGAGCATACTGGAGTTGAATGAATTGACTGATCTTGAGATTGAATATCTGGTGAGCGGGCTAAAAAACAGTGCAGTTTATGATTATGTTTTCATTGATATGTCTTCAGGACTCAACTCCTTTAACACGGCAATATTACCGCTTGCGGATGTAATTTTACTGGTGATTGATCAAGATCGCCGAACTATGATCAAACTTGAGAAATTTCGGGCGGGACTGAACTTACTGGAGCATAAAAGCGGGATAGGTATTGCCAATCGGATCATTCCGGTATTGAACCGCTTTGATGGCAGAAGTGAGGCTGTCAAACAAATCGCTCACCTCAAAGGCTGCAGGCCGATGATAGCACTCGGTGATTGCTCCCGCCCTGAAGCTGCTGACGCCGGTACTGCTGCTATTGCTGGTATTGTCACCTCTCCGGTTGAAAACAAAGCATTTCTTACAGGATTGAACAGTATAATGGAGAACTTTTCATTCTGTTCCAGTGTTAATAAGGTTATTCCTAACGGGGGTGAAAATATTGCTTGATGTGGATGCGCCGAACGGAGTAATGCTTGCTGAGGAAATCAGAAGAGAGATCACGCAAGGACTCGACCGGTCAAAAGATATTACAGACGATGAAGTCATGGAGTTTGTCACGGAGGCTGTTTTTAGCAGATCAGCCAAAAAGTATTTAAGTATTGCTGAAAAGCATGATCTGGCGGAAATGGTCTTCAACTCAATGAGGCGGTTGGATATTCTTCAGCCTGTAATAGACGATAAAAGCATAACCGAGATTATGATAAATGGACCGGACAATCTTTTCATTGAACGTGCCGGCCATGTCTCCAGGTTGGAGCTTGGGTTCGAAAGCACAGAAAAGTTGGAGGATGTAATCCAGACTATTGTCTCAAGAACAAACAGAACTGTTAATGAAGCTTCACCTATAGTGGATATTAGCCTTCCGGATGGTTCAAGGGTGAATGTTGTGTTAAAACCTGTTGCTCTGAACGGACCTATTATGACTATCAGAAAATTCCCGGATAAGCCAATAACGATGGAAAGGCTTGTTGAGACAGGATCGGTAAGTGCAGAAGCTGCAGAAGATCTAAGCTGTCTAGTGCGGGCGAAATACAACATCTTCATTTGCGGAGGAACCGGCTCAGGGAAGACTACTTTCCTTAACGCGCTGTCAGGAAGGATTCCCGGGGATGAAAGACTGATTACCATAGAGGATTCGGCTGAACTGCAGATTGAGGGTGTGGATAACATAGTTCGTCTCGAGACCCGTAATGCAAACAGTGAGGGCAGAGGCAGGATTACAATTCGGGAGTTGATAAAAACATCGCTCAGGATGAGACCGGAGAGGATAATTGTTGGGGAGGTAAGGGGAGAAGAGGCGCTCGACATGCTGCAGGCAATGAATACCGGACATGACGGGTCGCTATCTACAGGGCATGCCAATTCTGCTGCAGATATGCTAAAAAGGCTTGAGACCATGGTGCTTGCTGCTGCTCCACTGCCATTGGAGGCAGTCAGACAACAGATTTCTTCTGCGATAAATATTATCATACATCTTGGGAGGCTTCGTGACAGGAGCAGGCGTGTATTGGAGATATGTGAGATCACTGGCTGCTGTAATGGCCAAATTCAGATGAACCCGCTTTACTTATTCGAAGAGATCGAGGCACTTGAACAAAAGCAAGCAAGCCGTAGAGATCCGGCAGGTGATGCTCTGCAGAGTTCAGTTAATGGATGCCTAAGTTGGACCGGGAACAGGCTGCTAAACACAGTTAAACTAAAAATGGCAGGTATACACTGCAGATTGAGTGGAGAGACGTGATGCAGGATTTTGACACTTATATTATGAGTTTACGTGAAAAAGTTCTATATACGGCTGTCGCGGGGGTTGCTATTTTCCTGATTGCTTATATTTTCTACAGAAGTGTTTTGCTTTCATTATTACTTATACCGCTTGCGCTGATATATCCGGGAGTAAAGTTAAAAGACATTATCAGGAAGCGGAAAAAAGAGCTTAATATTCAATTCAAGGACTTGCTTTACTCGCTCTCATCTTCACTATCAGCCGGCAAGACAGTTGAGTCCGCATTCAGGGAAGCATTGAAGGATTTATCCGTCCTGTATCCTGAACCGTCGACTTATATTCTGATTGAGATACACAGGATTATAAGCAGACTTGATACAAATGAAACATTGGAACATGCCCTGTCAGACTTCGCAAGCCGTGCGAAACTGGAGGATGTTGATAACTTTGTAGATGTGTTCAATATCAGCAAGAGATCAGGCGGAAATATTGCAGAGGTAATCAAGAACACATCTGCCATCATCAGTGACAGAATTGAGGTGGGGCAGGAGGTGGATACGATGCTTGCGGAGAGAAGATTTGAGCAAAAGGTGCTCAATATGGTACCAATTTTGATGATCTTACTGCTGTCAGTCAGTGCACCAGATTATCTGAGCCCTGTATTCGATACAATTGCGGGCCGTCTTACAATGACCGCCTCCATAGCACTGTTGATTATTGCATGGGTAATTACTGCAAAAATTAATGATATTAAAATGTGAGGTTCTCGATGATTTTAATTTTTATTGTGTACTCTTGTATATTAGCTGCAATTTTTTTGATCTCACGCAATCAGTATATTGCAGTAATTGAACAATTGGATAAAAAGACCTATCCCTTGAAAAGTTTTTTTCCGGTTGGGTTATACCTGCTGGATACCTTTAAATATAGTTTCAATACCGGCTATGACCGAAGGCTGATATCGGCTATAGCTGAGCTTTATGATCACCGGCGTGCCGTCGCGCTGCTCAAAGTCCATTGGGGAAACAAGATATTGATGATTCTTTTATCTCTACTATTTGCTTTTTTTGTGGGTATTTTTGCCGAATTGGATATTGGATATGTGTTATTTTGTGTTGCTCTGCCAATTGGTATTGCGCTTTTTGGCGACAGAGATCTGTTTGAAAGGGTGAAAAAAAGAAGACTTGCTATTCAATCAGATTTTCCGGACTTTGTAAACAAGCTTACTCTTTTGATAAATGCAGGAATGACAGTTTCAAAGGCATGGGGGAAAATTGCGTCTGACAGCAATAGCCAGATGCCGTTGTATCTGGAGTTGATATCGGCCTCAGCTGAAATAAGATCCGGAACTCCAGAGCAAAAGGCTTATGAAGAATTCGCGAAAAGGTGTCGTGTACCTGTAATTACACGTTTTATTTCTGTAATTCTACAGAACATCAAGAAGGGAAATGCTGAGCTTGTGCCTATCTTAAGGGTGTTTGCAAATGAGTGCTGGGAACTTCGCAAGAACACCGCTAAAAGGTATGGCGAAGAAGCCTCCACAAAACTATTGCTTCCAATGATGATGATGTTTGCGGCAATTTTACTTATTGTTGGTATGCCGGCGGTGCTGGCTTTAAAAAATATGTAGGGATGGGGGTGAGTTGTATGAGTTTACTGATAAAGAGGTTTATCAAGGAAGAGGACGGACTTGGCACGGTCGAAATTGTTGTTATTATTGCTGTTCTTGTAGGTATTGCTCTGATTTTCAGAGATGCAATCATCAATTTTGTGACTAGTATTATGAAAGGTGTATTCGATGATGATACCATTGCTAAGGATTTAAACAGCAGCAGTATCAGAAAAGACAATAAGATTAATTAGCATAAAAATTAATTGCCCGTACAATACCGGGATGTGCTGCAGCTGTTGAAACTTTGGCTGCAGCGCTCCCAAGCTGTTAAAAGGAGTTGAATCATATGGCTCAGGTACAAGAGCAGATGAAGGGTTTGACATATTTTTTTGAGAGTGAGGCATCAGCCAGTTTTCTTGTTGTTATATGTGAAACTAAGTTAATTGAGTATCAAATGCAAATGCTGGAGAATAATCCAATCAGGAATGTCATTCCGCCTGAGATGGTAAAAAAGGAAGGTGTAAACCACTTCTACTATAATGTTACATCAAAGATTTCTCTTTCCTTTTTCCTAAAAAGATATAAACTCAGCAGAGAAGAATTTCTGAAACTGATCCTTCAAATTACTTCATCTGTAAGTGACGCATCCGGTTATCTATTAGGAAGTTCTAATTTCATTTTAGATCCGGACTATATCTATTTAAACCCTGAGACCCTTGAACCGGCATTGGTCTATGTCCCTGCGGCTATTAACCAGAATGGATGTGAAGTGCTGCAAGGCTTTATTTCTGATTTGCTTTTGATGCATATCCATGTAGATGGTTTTGACAGGGGTAATTTTGTACAGAAAATACTGTCGGCAGTTAACAGTGACACCTTTAATATAAAAGGCTGCGTAGCCTTTTTAAATGGACTAATGTATGGACATGAGGTGAATAACGTGTCGATACAGCCAGATGGGTCAATACAGCCAGATGGGTCAATACGGTCATCCGGATCAATAATACCACCAGGTTATGGTGATAAAGATAGTATTTCGGCCTCAATAAATTACAAAAAAAATAAAAAAGAGGAAATAAAGGAAGAAATGAAGAATAAAACTGCTGATGGTAACAGGAGACTGTCTATTACAATTGCATCCGTATTACTGCAGTTTATTATGGGTGGTATTATCTACCTGGGCCGCGGATTTTTGCAGCAGATCGGTGATAATCAGACTACTACATTTGTGGCAGTCGCAATGATCGTGCTTGCGGTAGATGTGCTTTTGTACAAAAAGATATCGGCTGCAAAACTTATATCTGTGAATAGTAAGTCAGGAGATTCTATGGAAGAAAAAGAAACGGATGAGGCAGAACCCGTGAGACTATCGCTGCCAAACCTGATACCGGACAATGCACTGGATCAGATAGAGATATCAGCGATTAAGACTGAAAAGATTATTTGTGAGACAGAACTACTTGTCGGTAATAAAAGCGGAGGTTGCTTTCTGCGAAGTACAGGTAAACATAGTGGCGATGAAGACATTACTATTGATAAAGATGATTTCATCATAGGCAGACTAGATGGGCATGTAGATTATATTCTTAACAACAATGCTGTTGGAAAGCTGCATACAGAGCTGATTAAGAGAAATGGTGCCTGCTTTGTAAAGGATTTGAATACTGTGAATGGAACTTTTATCAACAACACACGGATCGTTAGTAATAAAGAGGTAGAACTAAAGGAAAATGACAGACTGCGGTTGGCAAACAGCGAGTTTGTGCTGGTATACGAATAATTGTTGCTCTGGAGGTATTAAAAAAAATTATTTCAGGGGGAGTAAAATGACAAGTAAAATTCAGATATGGTGTTTGAAAGCAGAAGTGAGAAAATGCGTGGAGATTCTGTTGTTGATTGTTTTTATTTCCATGACAATATTCTGTACCTCGGGGCGGGCTTTTGCAGAGAACCAGGAGGAAACAATATCCCCCGCCCCCAGCCCGGAGGAACAGATGAATGAAACGCTTTACCGGATAAGGCCTATGCAGGACAGGCTGGGATCTATGGATGCGGCCTCTATCGACGGCTATGTCAATAAGTATGCTGATATGAATTCTCATTGGAGCAGAGCAGCGGTCGGAAAACTGTCCGGGCTTGATATTATAGCTGGTTATGGTGGTAAGTTCCGGCCTGACTCACCTGTTCAGGCGGACCAGTTTATCAAAATGGCTGTGATGGCAATGGGCCACAAAATTGAGCAGGGTACAGAGTATTGGGCACAGCCTTATATAGATACCGCTTTAAGCGAAGGGCTTGTGGATAAGGGCGAATTTGTTGATTACAAAGTGCCATTGAGCCGCGAGCAGATGGCAAGGATTATTGTGCGGACTATGCTGAAGGTGGATGAAAAACCAGATGATAGATACGATAAATACATCATTGGGAAGATTTCTGATTATGAAAAGGTTTCAGACAATTTGAAGCAGTTTGTGATTGACGGCTATAGGTTGGGATTGGTACAAGGCTCTGCTGATAAATATAATCCAAAGTCTACTTTGACGAGAGCGGAGGCTGCCGCAGTCATCATACGCTTTCTGGATGCGACTGAGCGGAAGCCGATGGCGCCGGGACCGGATGAAGTGATCGAGCTTGTTGATAACCTTGGTAATCCCATGGAGATTTATCCGGGAAATATAGCGGAATACTTTGAAATTGAAAAGGTTATGCGAGACGCTATACCAAAGGCAAAAGGGTATGCTCCGTTTTTTTACAGCCCTGAAACTGGAGCAGTTTGTGTTGTTTTTTATGAAAGTCATGAAGCATGGCAACAGGATAGCACAATAAATAAAATTGCTACATTTAGGTCAAACAACATATACAAAGAGCCGGGCAATTCATACGCATATACCTTATCAGTCTGGAACAGGCAGTTGTATAAAGAGCTGTTTGTGGACTATATGCACGAGATATTAAAGGCACTATATGGAGAAGATGCAGATAAGGCTATCAGACTTCACGATAAATACATGAATCTGACTTCAGGTAAGCCCGACGGGAGCAGCTATTACGAAACACCGCGGCTAAATGACAGATTTACAGAAATCAGAGGCGGCGGCAGCGGATTTTCAATGCATATCAAGCTTTTTGGTGAGAAATAGTTTTTGGAGGTCTTATGAATATAAAAATAATGAGTTACCGTATAATACCGGTATTTCTATCGGTTATAATACTCCTGACTGTTATATTGCTGACCAGCTTTTCGGCAGCTGGTGAGCCGAGATATGAAAGTCCCGGTATGACATTCATGGATGAGACAAAAGCGGGAAAGGATTTGTACGAAAAATACAAAATAGAGCTGCCGTCTCTTCCCGGCGGCGGAGTACCGCCCCAGTATATAACAGGTCCTGAGGGGACAAAGCTATACGTCAATCTGAAGCTATGGCTGGATCATAGTATTCTTTGTTACGGTGAATGGTCGGATGTGCCCGACAACTATAAAACCAGTGGTACAGTTGGTTTTAAAAGTTCCACCCAAAAGCCGGGATATCCCGTCGAAAAGAATAAGGGGTACTATTTAAAAAATGGCAGGCGCGGAGAATACCGCTACCACGGCTATGACATCAATGGGAACAAGCTCACAAACCTATACTTTGAGGTAGACTCCTCTGTAACAAAGTTCGATGAAAGAGCATGGATTAAGAATCCGTGGGATGAATTACCACTCAGTTATATGCACAAACCTGATCATGAAAGTATATACAACAATGCAGCCATAGGTTTTGACCCGTACCCTAATCCTGCTGTGCAACCGGGAGTGCAGAACTGGATCAACAAGGCTATGCAGCTATACGGCGGTGTCCCGCTGATTGGAGCTGTCGTCGACCCGGAGGTATTCAGATATCTTTATGTGGAATCCGCACCTACGACTCTGGGCTTGGGACAGGGACGCATGTGGCACGAGAGGGATAACGGGTCGATATGGTACCAGACCATAGCGGTGCCTCAGCTCACAGAGAAGAAGAACCTGCCGGTAGAGGCTGAAATTGTATTACTTACAGAGCTGCCTGAGAACATTACGGACGTCGGTACTGCTATGGATGATATGGAAATAACTCTTGAATTTGAGGTTAGCGCTATCCTTAAGGATGATGACATATTTGATGACCCTGTTCAGCAGACCGTGTTCTATACAAGGTATGATATAAAGGATTGGAATATCACATTTTCGGCACCGGAGCAGACAGAACAGGCCGACCCGAAGGCAATTAACACAGTAAACAGAGGAAGCCGCAAATTTAGGTATACAACCACATACGGTTATCTGAAAGCACACAGCAAAAGTATAGGCGGCAAGACTACATGGAATCTCCACTTTACTGCCACTGCCAGGCCAAATTACAAGAATGGCAGCTATGGACTCATAGACAACGCCGCATATGATCTCGGTATCGGAGTGGTGCAAGCTCCAGAACCGCCTGCTCAGGTAGTCGTGGGCTTTACGCCTGCTCCGGACATTCCTGAGATTGCTTTCGATGGTGTTCCTTTCACAGCAAGTGACATATCTGACATGTCAATCGTGGAATACCGAAAGGTATTTGTAGATGGTATTGAAGTGGATGGAAGCCAGTTTTTCTCCGGCAGCTATATTTTTCCCGGAGCAGTCGGAGTAAACGGACGGTTTGCATATGTGGACTGTGAGTATAAAGTGGAGGGCTTTCCATCTGAGACCGGCAAAGCTGTTACAAGAGACGTGGTATATATCTATCCCACAAAGCCTATTGCTAACTATAAGATATCTTCTGATACATGGAAACAGAACAGGCTGATAAAAGTACAGGAAGCAAGCGACGAGGGAAATATTCGGCTTGTGATCGATAAATACCCGATAGTGGAGTATCAATGGACATTCGGCGGCAATACTTCGCAGCTTCGAAAAGGCGCTGATTCAGATATCTCAAAAGAGCTATTGTATAAAGAACCGGGTATATACTCGTTGACACTCAAGGTAAAGAATACCTTAGGCAAATGGTCCGATCCCTATAATGTTACATTTGAGGTGTTGGAGGATATCGCGCCGGCTGTTGGTGTAAATCTTTCAGAATCCGTATACACCCGTAACGATAAAGTGAGCGCCTGGTATTATCTTGCTGCCAGTACAGACGGCGACATAATTAAATCATCGGAGATAGAGCTATGGCATGACTCCGACAATGATGGCACAGTGGATAAAAAACTGAAGACATGGAGCAATCAGGATGAATTTCCTGCCTTCAATCCGACTAAACTGGGCTACTATAAATACATTATATCGGCGAAAGAAGACATCATTGACGATACTCTATTTCAGTACATCACAGAGGAAGATAAAAAATCCGCAACATACGAAGTGGAGTTCTGGGTGGATAATTATCAGCCAATCAGCGATCTTTATGTCAATATTCCCATCCAGCGCCCGTCGATTGATGTATATTTCATGCTGGATAAAAACCTGTCTACCGAAAAGGCAGACTATATCAAAAGCAGCAGGGTGAATATGTCAAACTGGCTTCTGGGTAAAAACATCATACCAAATGTGAACATATGGGATATGAAGACCTATACCTACTCGCAACCCGCGAATACAAGTGTCAATACAGGTGAAAGTTATCCTTCAACAACATATGTTTATTCAAGCAGCGGGTATTCAGGAACACTAGAAAGGACAAGTGTATCGAATAACAGCTATTCGAGGGATCAGGGCAAGTATGAGACAAGACAAGAAAGCAAATCATTGTCACAAGCGGCCTCCAATACTAATTCAGTAACATATCGATGGTCAGGTAGTTCATGGGTTCAGGTTGGTAAAGATGAAAGTCAGCTTCCATCCTCCAGATCCTACACAGACAGTAGTGGATACAGTGGAACGCTTCAGAAAAGTTCCGGTATCAAGACAGGAACGTCAGGTTCCGCACCTTCAAACCCAAATATTGGTCAAACCTATACCTATTACAGCTACTGGTCGTGTACTTACTCGGGCACTGTATACAGAACTGTTAATGTGTGGGTTCCAAACATTGTATGGTACGACAATTATACCGGATATTACAGCGGAACGATTAATAAAAATGTTAGGCAGCCCTATACTGACCCATTTAAAGCAACTTCAGCAAAATATGTTGTATATATAAGTGACGGAGCCATTTCAGAGCCTTCTGACCTGAGCACAGTAATGGGTTATGCAAGTACAGCGAAGCTTTATCTGGCTGGAGCGGATGAAATAAAGACACAACGGGAGCATGACAAATATTTTTCAATGACTGATGAAACTATAGATGTTGTGCTCGATGAAATACTTAATTATTTTTCATCGAACAGTCCTGATGTTGAGCGATTCTACCTGCTTCAGAATGAGAATTTCGTGATGAATGCAGGTCAACTGGATCTTGAAAACGATCCGATTGTTGAGACTGGGATGCAGTATGTTCATGAAGCTAACTATTATGATAATCCTACCGGCAATGAACCGGGAACGGTTGTGGAATTTAATGAAAATATCGGCTGGAGCGCTACCGTAAAGTCAAGCCTTAGCAACGTGGGCAAATATACGGTATATCGAAGGGTAAAGGATAAGCCCACAACTGATCCGAATTTTGCGCAATACTCATATTACTCAGGCAATACATCTCTTGAAATTTATGTGGTGCGCAAACCGATTGCCCTTGCGACACTTGATTGGGATTACGACACGTCATCAAGCATATACAAGACAACCTGGATTGATCAGTCCTATGACCCTGATCACCAGTACAGCCGGGCAGATAAGGGAATTGTGGAACGAAATATTATGTGGAAAAGGTCAGGAGGCCAATGGAATTATGGTATTCCTGATAACCTTACACCCGGGAATTATGAACTGAATTACTATGTGCTTGATCCTGAGGGATATTGGTCGGATCCGTTTACAATGAACTTTACCTTGTCTGAGGCGCCGTCTATACAATTTACTGCTGCATTGCGTACACTAAATAGTGATTTCAGTCTTTCAGGAATTCCTGCATCAGAAAAGCTGGAGGCATTTAATCTATGGACTCGCCACCCGCAAAATGTAAAGCTTGAAATGGCTTTATACAATGGCGCTTCACGGGTCAGTCCATTAAAAACTGTTACTTTCGGCGAATCCACCGGAACAAGGGTGAATAATGATATTACATGGAGTAATGTAATCTATCAGATTCCAGAAACATTGCCGGATCGTGCTTATGATTTCAGAATCTCAGCAGTTGGAGACGACGGGCAAAGAACAGATAAGAGTTTTATAGTAAACGTTTCTACTCCATTGAAGCTTGAACCGGTCATGCCCGCTGAGGTTAATGGCGGGGTAACTACAGAGGTATCAGCACATACAACAGAATATGCCGAAGATGTGAATGTCATATTGTTCTATGGGACTCCATATGCAAGGCCGCCATACACTTTAACTGAATTTGAAAATGCAGCAGGCGGAGGTAAACTGTGGGAGGGAAGTCCTAATGTACTGACCGGTATACCTGAAGGAGACTATGTTGCCAGATTTACCGCAACTGCACCTAATGGGACAACTCAGTCAAGAAATTTATCTTTCACATTGGTGAATCTCGGCATATCAAATGTCAGTATTAGCGGCTACTGGAATCACTGGCGCGGGCAGGTTGACATTTTTGGTAAACGCCTGACTAATGAGCCACACAGATTCCTGTCTCTGGAACGTGTCAAAATTAATGTTTCAACTATTGGAGAACCCGAACGTGTCACTATACGTTTCAGCCCTGAGCTTGAGGCAATGCAATACACTGATCCGAAAGGCCATTCCTATGATTATGCAGAAGACTTCTTTGACTATGATGTAGCATTTCCTGAGGATTCAACTTTTTCGGGCTCAGCGAATTCTATAGC
>JAEYRF010000240.1 GCA_023409615.1 Bacillota bacterium
CGAAATACATGGATAATGTCAGTATGGCCTATAAGGCAAAAAAGATACTGAAGAAGATTCTGGGCAGAGGATAATCTATGAGAACGAAGCTATCCATTTACAATTCAACCAGTGCTGTTATCCTCCAGATAGTAAATATGGTGGTAAACCTTATCCTACCACAGGTCATGATTACCGTATATGGATCCTCCGTGAACGGACTTGTGACCTCCATTCGTCAGTTTATTACATACTTTGGCCTGGTAGAGGCAGGTTTATCCGGTGCTGCTGTTTATGCTTTGTATAAGCCGCTGGCTGATAAAAATGAGGATGATGTCAATGGAATACTTTCGGCTGCTAACCGATTCTATAATATTTCCGGATTCATTTTTTCTGCTTTAATTTTGATTTCTGCTTTTATTTATCCCATGATTACATCCGGGCAGGGCATCAGTACCATTACAATTGCTGCTCTGGTCTTGATTATTGGTGCTTCCGGCGCACTTGAGTTTTTTGCTGTTGGAAAATATAAGGTGTTGTATACTGCTGATCAGAAGAGCTATGTTATTGCTCTGATCAATGCGGCTGCGGTTGCATTGAATGCAGTTATTATATTATTACTTGCCGGCCTTGGGATCGATATTGTAGTTGTTCAACTGGTCGCACTGATCAGCTTTTTTGTAAGATCGGGTCTGTATATTTTATACGGAAAGCGAAAGTATCCCCAGATCGATCTGAAGGTGAGGCCAATGAACGAGGCGCTTGATAAGCGCTGGGATTCATTGATCCTACAGGTGCTGGGTGTAGCAACTACAGCAACGCCGGTAGTCGTAACATCTCTTATGCTGGGTTTCAGTGAGGCAAGTGTATTTGTTACATACAACATGGTGTTTGTCAGTGTTCTTGCATTACTGACGACCTTTAGCAACGGATTGAGTGCTATGTTCGGAGACTTGCTGGTACGTGATGAGCTTGGAATCCTTCAAAAGGCCTATCAGCAGTTTGAATATCTCTATTATGCACTGGTGACATGGGGGTATTCCTGTGCCGCAATCTTGATCATGCCATTTTTAGAGGTTTACACAGCGCGTTTTACCGATGCGGAATATGTACGACCGGTAATAGCGGCTCTTTTTGTAGCTGTTGGTATTGTTTCAAATATAAAGACTCCCCAGGGGATGCTTGTGATTTCTGCCGGCCTGTATAAGGAGACCAAGCTGCAGTCACTCATCCAGGCAATTCTTGTTGTTGTGTTTTCGGTGGCACTGGCGCCTTTCCTCGGTATTGCAGGTGTACTGGCAGGATCTATAATTTCTCATATTTACAGAGATATTGATTTAATATTTTACATTCCGAAAACTGTTACAAAGCTGAAACCGACCATGACGATCAGGAGAGTTCTGAGGCTCTTTGTCCTGTTTTTTGCGACAGTCTTGCCTGCTCTTTATTTTATAGATATGAAGCCTGAAAACCTTATGCAGTGGGCGATATATGCAATTCCAACAGCAATGTGGGCATTTATTGTTATAGCCGGTGGTAATATCCTCATGGAACGCAGCACTGCAGCCGGTGTTGTCGCTAGATTAAAGGGATTGCTTAATAAGAGGACAAGTTAACGGTGGGAGGATGTTTAGATGAAAAGCGGGATTTTGACATTCCACTATGCGCATCATTATGGTGCCCAGCTTCAGGCGTATGCTTTGATGAAAGCTATTTCCAGTCTTGATATTGATTGCGAGATCATTAATTATGTACGTAAGGATTCTATAGAAGGCAGCAGTCTTTTCAGAAAAGGGTTGTCTGCCCGGGCGCTGTTATCAAATGCTAACACGCTGCTGAACTACAGGAAGTTTAACCGGAGATACCGCCGCTTTGAAAGCTTTGTAAAGGATGATATGAGGCTCTCGGAAAAGTTTTATGGTACATATGATGAGTTGGCTGCCGATGCTCCGGGTTATGATGTATATGTCTGCGGAAGTGATCAGATCTGGAACCCTCTTATATACAAGGAAAACACCTTTGATCCGGCGTTCTTTGCAGATTTTGCGAGAGTTGGCAGAAGGATTGCTTATGCTCCAAGCTTTGGTATCAGTTCCATTCCGGAGGATAAACGAGAACTGCTTAAAGGGTATTTGGAGAAATTTGATTGTCTGTCTGCCAGAGAAATGCAGGGAGGGAAAATCATCGGTGATATCACGGGCAGGGATGCCATGACTGTATTGGATCCGACACTTTTACTGACAGGAGAGCAGTGGGAGGAGTTATCCTCAACACCTTCTTTTAAGGAGCCATACCTGCTGTGTTATTTTATTAGTGATGCCAGAAAATATAGCGGTTTTGTTCAAACGCTTGCTGAAAAATATAAGATGCCCGTAGTTTCATTGTGCGGCGCAAGGAGAGTGGTTCCTCAGACCAGGCATATCGTATTGGACGCGGGCCCGAAGGAGTTTCTCGGATTATTCAGAAATGCATCCGCCATCTGTACGGATTCTTTCCATGGAACTGTTTTTTCAATCAATTTTGAAAAAGAGTTTTACTGTTTTGAATCATCGCAAAAAGGTGAGAAAGCTGTCAATTCAAGGCTGAATAATATATTGGGGAAACTGGACCTTACAGAAAGGATTTTCTCGACAAAAATGGAGCTTCAGAAGTTTGCAGGGAGTATATCAGAGGCGGATGGACTGATCGATTACCAAAAGGTAAACAGTATTCTCCGGCAGGAACTAAGCCGATCCTTCGATTATCTGAGGGACTCGCTGCAGCAATGAGGTGATGCTTTGTTACTGTTCAGAGGCTTTGTTTATTGCACAATATCAATAATGGTCTGAATAGTAACATGCTTTTCAAGTAAATTTACTAGGTGAAATTGCTCATTGTATTAATTCAATTAAAAAACTATAATTAAATTCAAGGAAGCTTTTTATATAAAGAATGTGTGTGCTAATGTTCGCTGTGCTGCAAATAACTTCTGAAATGGAGATGTCGGCATGCCGGGATTACCTTGGAAATTAACCAGAAATAAAAAGTTTGACAAAAAGACATTGAGAAAAAATGATATCTCTTTGCTTATTCTGGATGAGCGTTGGAATAAGCTTTTTAATAATACGAAAAAAACGCAATCAATTGAGCGCAGTGAAGAAAGGCTGAAGGAACTTCTGAAACAGGAGGCTCGTCTTACTGCAGAGAAGAAGGAAATCGCATCTTCAAAAAAGCATCACATGGACAATATCATTAAACTCACGACGGATGTATTTGAGAATGATGATAGTGATGCAAAAAAGCAAATGCATGTTTCCGAGCATGAAATCAAGAGGATTAATGACAGAGCTATCCGTATTGAAGAGCTTCTGGACGGGATGCCGGATAAGCTGAGAGATGCTAATCTGGAATTGTTGGAGCAGACGGTTAATATCGTGTACCTTAAGATTCGTTCCAGCAAAAAACGTTTAGCTGAGTTGGAAAAGCTGATTGACGAGACCAAGGTCAAGCTAATGGGATATATAGACGAAAAGGAATCACTTTCGCAAGATGATACAGACATCTATTCCTATTTCCACGACCTACTTGGGGGAGAGGAATTGGAAAAGCTGGACAAGGAATTTTTCCGATAGAGCAGATTAATATATAGGAAAGCAGATAGATAAGAGAAACCGGAAAGAAGAAGACCGAAAGATAATAAAACCGAAAGATAAAGAAAATGGAAATGTAAAGATAAGGAACGTAGATATGAAGATTGCAACTCCAATGCAAATGAATGCAATGGATTCCAGTTCAATAAATAATTATGGAATTCCGGGGATTCTGCTGATGGAAAATGCCGCTATGGCAGTAGTATCAGAGGCAGTCTATATGATGGAATGCCGGACAAATACAATAGTTACGGCAGTAGCGGGCAGGGGTAACAATGGGGGTGACGCTTTTGCTGCTGCTAGACTGCTGCACTGTAAGGGCGTAGATGTTAAAGTATATTTGCTTGGGACGAAGGATGGTATTTCCGGTGATGCACTTTTTAATTTGACTCTTCTTGAAAAGATAGATGTGCCTGTTTTTGAACTCATGGAAGATAAAGATCTTGATATACTGAATGGTGATATAAACAAGTCACAGCTTATTCTGGACGGTATCTTCGGTACCGGTCTCAGCAGAGAGGTTGACGGATTGGCGGCTAAGGTCATCGCCAGGATGAATGCTTCTTCAAAACCAATATTGGCAATAGATATCCCTTCCGGTATCGATGGGGCGAATGGCAGTATCAGAGGTAACTGTATAAAAGCCGACACGACGGTTACCTTTTGCATGCCGAAAACAGGACTGGTATTGAATCCCGGATGTGATTATGTAGGACGGCTTGTTGTTGCGGAGATCGGAATACCTCCTGCCGTGATCGATAAGCAAGGCATACTCACTGAGCTGATTGATGCCCGGCAGGTTTCACGACTTATCCCAACAAGAAGGGCTGAAAGTAATAAAGGTGATTATGGAAGGGTTTTGATTATCACCGGTTCTACCGGTATGATCGGCTGTGGATGCCTCTGTTCAATGGCGGCACTGCGCTGTGGAGCAGGACTGGTCTATACAGGCGTTCCCGGAAGTCTTGCAGGAATATATGGCGCTGCAGCAGCAGAGCCCGTTGTATTATCGCTGGAGGATGGCGGCAGTGGCTGTTTGTCAGCGAAGAGCGTCGGACAGATCCTTGTACATCTTGAAAGAATGAACGCAGCAGCGATTGGGCCGGGATTGACGGCCTCAGACGAGATAAGACAGGTCGTGGAGCAGATTGTTGAAAACAGTAGAGTCCCGCTGGTTCTAGATGCGGATGCATTGAATGTCCTGTCCGGGAATCCGATGATTTTTAAAAAGCTTGTTACTGAAGCTGTCATTACGCCTCACCCCGGAGAGATGGCCAGATTGACAGGACTCAGTATCGCTGAGATCCAGAGTGACAGGATCGGTACAGCAGCACGGTTTGCTCAAGAGTATGGAGTTACAGTTGTTCTCAAGGGAAACAGGACAGTAATTGCAATGCCTGATGGCCGCATATATATCAACCCTACAGGAAACGCCGGAATGGCTACAGCAGGTGCCGGAGATATACTTGCAGGAATGATTGCCGGTCTTGCAGCACAGGGAGTACCTGTCTGTGACGCCGCAGTGGCCGGGGTTTATTTGCATGGACTTGCAGGGGATGAGGCTGCAAGTGAAGTGGGTAAGCATGGAATGGTGGCAGGAGATATTTTACTCCATGTGCCATGTGCTATAAAAGAACTGACTGAGGTATTAGCGCAGAATTAGATAAAGGGGACAAAATGGAGTATAAACTTAATAGGGCATGGGCTGAAATCAATTTGAATGCTATTGCACATAATGTGCGGGAGATAAGGAAGTTAACAGGGAATCATGTTGAGATGATGGGTGTTGTCAAGGCCGATGCTTATGGTCATGGTGTGCTGGAGGTCGTAAGAACGCTTTTGGACAATGGCGTTACACAGCTTGCGGTTTCGATGCTTGATGAAGCTATTCAGATCAGAAAAATGGGTATAGATGTTCCGATCCTGATTCTGAGCTATACCGATCCGGCAAGGGCTGAGGATATAATAGAAAATGAACTGACACAGACCGTTTTCAGCTTCGACCTTCCTCAGGCACTTTCTGCAGCGTCAGTAAGACTTGGTAAAAGTGTTAAGGTGCATATAAAGGTTGATACGGGAATGACCAGGGTTGGCTTTATGCCGGGTTACAACGCGGTGAAGAACATCATGGAGATTGGCAGGATGCCCGGCTTGATTATCGAGGGAATTTTTACGCATTTTGCTTCTGCTGATGAGTGTGACAGAGATTATACGAACATGCAGTTTGAACGATTTATGAGTCTGTGTACCGAGCTTGGCAGGGTTGGAATCCACATACCGATTAAACATGTCTGCAATAGTGCAGGAACCATTCAGTACCCGGAAATGCATTTGGACATGGTCAGACCCGGAGTTATCCTTTATGGGTTGTATCCTTCTCAGGACGTAAACAGGGACATAATACATCTGGAACCTGCAATGACGCTGAAGGCCAATGTGATACTTGTGAAGGATGTGGAATCGGATGTGTGTATCAGTTATGGGAGGAAATTCCGCACATCACGTCAGAGTAAAATTGCTACCATACCAATCGGATATGCCGACGGATATACAAGGCTTCTATCTAATAAGGGCAGAATGCTTGTTAATGGTGAATTTGCTCCGGTAGCAGGCAGGATCTGTATGGATCAGTGTATGATTGATGTGACAGATCTAAAACATGAGGTACATGTGGGTGATGAGGTAGTAATTTTCGGAAGCCAGAATGGTGCTTGTATCAGTGTCGAAGAGCTCGCGACCGAGATTGGGACTATCAATTATGAACTGATCTGTATAATCGGAAAAAGAATCCCCAGGGTATATTTAAGAGGTGGCGAGATCTGCAGTATACTCAACTATCTTATTTAATTTCATGAACTCAATAACCCGGAACATCATAATAATATATAGTAATACAATTTTAATTTGACCGTACATATCAATGGATATATAATAATATATATATATTAGTGACCCAGCATATTTTTAACTCGTATAGTTAAAATAATACCATTCGCTCTCGAGTACAATGCCAGACTTTTGCTTGCACTCCTTAAAAAATATTTACAACTCTACAAAAATGGGGGATTTATTTTGGCGGAATTGAAGAAAATACTGATAAGCCTTCCTGACAATCTATTAAAGGAAATCGATAATATTGTATCTGTTGAGAAGACCAACAGGAGTGAGTTTGTCAGAGAAGCCATGAAGCTGTATATTCGTGAAAAGAGAAAGATACTAATGAGAGAGAAGATGAAGAAGGGCTATCAGGAGATGGCTGAAATCAACATCAGATTTTCAGAGTTGTGCATGGAGGCAGACTGCGACCAACAACAAAAATATGAAGAACGTCTTGGGGAGCTGGAGTAAACGTGATTATAAAACGCGGTGATATTTATTATGCTGATTTAAGCCCGGTAATCGGTTCGGAGCAGGGGGGAGTCAGACCGGTGCTGGTGGTTCAAAACGATATAGGGAACAAATATAGTCCGACTGTGATAGCAGCTGCGATTACATCTCAAATCAATAAAGCAAAGCTGCCGACACACATAGAAATCAGCGCACAGGATTACGGGTTGCAGAAGGATTCGGTGATCCTGCTGGAGCAGATTAGGACAATTGATAAAAAGAGGCTTAAGGAAAAGATCGGGCATTTGGACGATGAACTGATGGATAAGGTAAATGAAGCTCTAACAATAAGCTTCGGTCTGGCCGATATATGATTTGAGCGGTACATAGGGTCTACATACATATCAAATAAAGACAAGCTTCTACGGACAAACCTGGAACCATCCGCTCAGAGAAATGACAAATACGCTTTTTGAGGATCGGATTAGTGATGAAAAAAGAAGGCATTTTTAGGATTGCTCTCGTAGCTGGTATTGTTTTCTTTACATACCAATATGGCTTTGGGCCTATTAAATTTGAAAAAAACAAGGATATTCCATCGGGAAAGGAATATTGGTCGCAACAGCTTATCCAAACCGGAGAATCTGACTACGATGTTGTCGTATATGGCGCTGAACCGCAGGGAGTATCAGCTGCATTGTCGGCAGCACGTCTTGGTGCAAAAACTTTGTTGATCAGCGAAGATGCGGATGCTGGGGGAATTATAACACAGTGCCTTGTTCCTGAGCTCGAGCTGCCCTACGGTCAGGATAATAAAATTCTAAATGGCGGTCTGCTTGCGGAGTTGAATAAAGAGCTTGGAGAAAACTTTTCAGATCAAGAATATCTCGATATCGTAGATAAATTGCTTTCCGCAGAGGAGTCATTAAAAGTTATATACAACACATCATTAACAGGTGTATCTATGTCCGGAGTCTATCTCGATGAAGTAGAATTGAGTTCAAGTGAAGGCACTAAGACTGTTTCTGGTAAAATGTTCATTGATGCATCCGATGGCGCCGAACTGCTTGAAGCATGTCAGGTTCCTAATTTTTCAGGATCGGCAGATTTGAATATGGAGGATAGTTATATGCCGGTTAGCTTGAATTTCGAGCTTTCCTTGAGAGATGGATCAGCTGACGACTATAAAGAAATCAATACTTTGGTGAGCAGCAATGCATTTTATGAGGAGTTGAAGAAATATCCGGCATTGAGTGGTAATGTAGGATTGGATGACTTTTCTATTTGTTCGACACAGGACAATAAGGTCGTAATCAGCGGAGTTCAGTTTTCAGGAATAAACGTACTGGATGCTGAGGAACTGGCTGAGGCATATATAAAGGCGGCAGATGAAGTGGAGAATCTGGCGTTGTATCTTTCCAAGGAATTTAAACAGTTCAGCGGCTATACTTTTTCCAGAGCAGCGCAAAATCTTCGCGTCAGAGAATCCAGACACTACTATGGGAAATATATACTGACGGTGCAAGATATATTAGGAAACAGATTTTTTGATGAGACTATAGCCATGGGATCATATCCGGTCAGGATTGATAAATTCGCTGTCAGAGGGTCGTTTATTGCAGGCAGTTCTGTTCAGTATGGTATCCCGTTGGGCTGCCTTGTTCCTGAAAAAACATCGAATCTGCTGATGGCCGGACCAAGGATATCCTACTCTTCATTGGCGTCCGGAAGTGCCGGGAATATTGGAACAAGCATCGGTACCGGAGAAGCGGCGGGCGCACTGGCTGTGTTCTGCGCTGCGAGGAGTGAGAGCCCTGCTTTTATTAATAACAAACATGAGAATTATGCTGAGTTTGAAGAAATGCTGAAAGAGAAAAACATGTATCTCCCCGAAAAAGAAATCGAAACCAATGACAGCGACAACTGGTCGTATTCGGCAGCCGGGAAGCTTATTACATTAGGACTTGTGGCAGGTGGCATGGATAATAATTTGAGATATGATAATAAAGCTGCGCAGAAAGACCTTGCGTTTATTTTGATAAATGGAATATATCGTGTGGACAAGAACATTTATAGCAAGGAACTATATGATCGACTGCGTCCCTTCATCACGAACGACAGTCTGACCTTCGAAAGGACAGTTAGCATGATAGGCGCGTTATACGGCCTTGAAGGAACAATAGATGAAGTTTACAAAAAGCTTTGTGAGCAGCATTGTATCAATAGTATTATGCAACAGCGGCTGGAGGATAGAGAAAATCTCACTATGGATGAAGTATACTATCTGGGAGCTTACAGTATACAACATTTTACGGGCAAGGATATCACCGGCCTGTGATCCGGGACCATATGACACGGATCATGAATCTCGGCAGATCCAACATCCTCCGGGCACGGCGAGGTTCTTTATATAGCCGGTAAAGCCATTCAAGGCCGTTCCGTCTGAAAAAGTCAGGAGCCAGCCGGACTCTGCCTGATATGACATCGATTGCACCGCCCACTCCCATACATATCTTTACGTTTAGTTTAGCTTTATGTTCAGAGATCCATTTTTCCTGTTTTGGTGCGCCAAGCGCCACTAGAAGGATATCCGCATGTGCATTATTTATTGCATTCACTATTTCTTCATCTTGATCTGCAGTGAAATAACCGTTTTGGCAGCCCGCGATTATAATGCCGGGGTAATCCGCAATAATCTTTACCGCTGCTTCTTCTGCGACACCGGGTTTTGAACCAAATAGAAAGCAGCGCAGCTTTTTTCGAGCATATGCTTCGAATAATTCATGGATCAGGTCCACACCTGAGACCTTTTCTGCAACACTGTGCCCGAGAATCTTTGATGCGAGCACAACACCGGCGCCATCAGCTACAAGCATATCAGCATTGACTAGAATATTCCGAAGCTGTGGATCTCTCAGGGCAGCCATTAAAATTTCAGCATTTGGAGTATAGATGGAATGTACGACATTTTCTGCAAGGAATTCACCTGATTTTTTAACTGCTTCAGTCATTGTAATATTATCTACCGGAATACCCAGGATGTCGACTGTTTTTCTCATCGCTAATTCTCCTTGACCATGCGGACCCGGAATGGATCGCAGTTTGGATGTTCATTAAAATGATAGTATAAGAACGTCATTTTGTCAAAGAAGGCTTTTGTGAGTGAGCTTTCGTTCTTATAGACATATAGCTGCTCTCGAGGATATGAATTGTATATATAGGGTAAAATTATGGTATTCTGAAATCGTACTATTTTTTGGAATAGGAGGTTCTGCCAATTATGAAAAACAGGAAATTCATACAGGGTCTGAAGGATTATATGTGGATAATCCTGGGCTCAGTGTTCACGGGATTTGCCATCAATATATTTCTTGTGCCGTACAAAATCGCACCAGGTGGTGTAACAGGCATAGCGACGATTATTTTTCACATAAGCAATGAAATACTGCCTGTGGGCACACTTATGCTGCTGTTGAATTTACCATTATTTATTTTCGGCATGAAATACATAGGCCGCAGGTTTATAATGAGGACACTTTTCAGTACTGTTTTTTTGTCTGTTGTTGTAGATTTTGCAGAACCTCTCACCGATCGGATTATTGCTCAATTAGAGCTTGAAAAGCTGTCATCCGGACCCGACTTTATGCTTTTTGCTATATTCGGCGGTTTTTTTATGGGTCTTGGTCTGGGACTGGTTTTCAAATCGGGTGCTACAACAGGAGGGACAGATCTGGCAGCCAAAATTGCACATCATTTCATTCCTTCGCTGACGATGGGCAAGGCACTGATGTTCATAGACGGTGCGGTTATTGTGCTTGCGGCTATTGCGTTTAGAAGCTTTTTACTTGCGCTTTATTCAATACTTGCGCTGTATATTACAACTAAAATTGTGGATATCATACTTGAGGGAATGAATTTTGCCAAGGTAGTCTATATTATTTCCGATCACGCAGAGGAGATCGCCGACAAAATAATGCAGGAACTTGACAGGGGTATTACAGCTCTAAATGGCACCGGGATGTATACAAAAAGTGAAAAAAAGGTTTTATTTTGTGTTCTTCAGCGTGGTCAGCTTCCTGAACTTAAAATACTTGTGAAAAAAGTTGATCCATTTGCCTTTGTCATTCTTGGCGATGTTACGGAAGTCCTGGGTGAGGGTTTCAAGTCGTATGAATAAAAACATTACATAATGCAATATAGAATAGATTGGGCTTCAAAAATTTCGTAAATATTAGTAAATATCAACACAATAGCTTGACATTATGCAAGTACAAATTGTATAACGGTCAATTGAAAAAGTAACTTCCACTTTGCAAGAGTAAATTCCATAGGAATCCCTATCGTTGAATAAATCTGCATTTATTCAGTTTAAAAACGACTTGTTTTTAGTGATTTTTGAACTCTAGTAGG
>JAEYRF010000108.1 GCA_023409615.1 Bacillota bacterium
ATACAGGAGTGTTACAATGATGCGTTGTATTACAGGGATGAGATACGGGATATGTTTAAGCACGGCAAGATAAGTCTCAGGGAGCGTTCCTTGTCGGAGAAGGTGTTCTGGAATACTATCAGCCAGATTGCGAAGGAAAAGAAAAAACTCAAGCACAGTCCGCCGGATCTGGAGGATATTGAAAGCGCTATTGCGGATATCTATTACTGCAATTTCTCTGTCTTTCAGTCCATACCTGACAGTTGGGCTATCGATCAGCTGTTTCCGATAATGCCTTTGCACAGGCTACTGGAACTGCCAAAACGGAATGCTGTTATTGCGGATATAACATGTGACTGCGATGGGAAGATCGATCGGTTTATTGACCTTCATGATGTACGTACTACGCTGCCTCTGCATGAAATGAAAAACGGAGATGACTATTTTCTGGGTGTATTTCTGGTGGGTGCTTATCAAGAGACATTGGGAGATCTGCACAATCTGTTCGGAGATACAAACGTGGTTAGCGTAAGGATCAATTCTGACGGTCACTACGACCTTGTAAAGGAAATACACGGAGACAGTGTGGCAGATGTACTTTCCTATGTCGAGTTTGATCCAAAGGACATGCTGGTGCGCCTGCGTGAGACAGCTGAACAGGCGATCCACGAAGGGCGGATCACGGCCGGAGAACGGCCGGAAATCATGCGGGCATATGAAGACGGTATGAGAGGGTACACATATTATGAACGTTAAAAAATGATAATTAATGAAATTTTTTGCCCGGTGTTTATATTCATTTCAATGCCGGTTCTTTATTCTACAGTTGATTTTTGTTATTAATTAACTCAAATAATTATAGATTATGTACACAGAATAATGCGGGAGGTGTTTTGATTTGAAAAATTCATTTAGAACAGCTTTATGTATTATTTGCAGCTTTTGTCTTGCAGCAGTTGTATTTGCAGGTTGTGCACAGATGGGTGAGCAAAGGACGCCCGGACAGTATGGTGTAAACAACTACACCACGAATACTCGAAACCAGGGATATGGTACGAATAATCTGGCAGGAGGCAGATACAATACCGGTAATGGAAATACTGCCAGAAATAATTACGGAACCAATCTGGGAGCAAACAACGGTATGAACTATGGAGTCAACAACGGAGCTAACACTGGTATGAACTATGGAGTAAATACCGGAAATACCAGAATCAACAATGGAGCTAATACCGGATACGACACCAACTTTATGGGCACGCAGATGTCCGCTGCAGACCGGCAGAAGGCAAGTGCGATCAAAAGGCAGCTTTCAAGCATGAATGGTGTAGATGAGGCTGAAGTAATTGTTAAGGGTGTTAATGCTCTTATTGGTGTGAGAACCGGCGGAAGTACAAGTACAGGACAGCTAAGGAATGCTATCACTAAAAGGGTTAGACAGATAGATAGCACAATACAAAATGTTACCGTGAGCGATACCTCCGATATTTTGGAAAGGATGCGGAATCTTGGAACCGGTACAAGGACGAATACCGGAACTACTACAAATAACGGCATCAATAACATGATGAACGACGTTGCAGATGAGTTCAACAAGGGAATGCAGAGAGCCAATAATATGACACGATAACAGTATAGAGATAGTAGAATGTTTATATATTGCAGGCGATGAACCTGCAATTTTTTTGTCACGAGGTTCTTGTCCATGACTTAAATTTTCCGGGGTAGAATATTGAAGAATCCTCTAATATGTGGTATATTGCAATTCAGAATCTTTTATGGAGAAGAATAAATGGAGATTATTGAACTGATACTTATCGCTATAGGGCTATCAATGGATGCTTTTGCTGCTTCGATATGCAAGGGCTTGTCGGTAAGAAATCTGAAGCTCAGACATTCTGCCATTACAGGTCTTTTTTTTGGCGGATTTCAGGCATTGATGCCGCTTGCGGGATATTTATTGGGTTCTCAGTTTAAGGAATACATAACAGCAATAGATCATTGGATTGCGTTTGGCCTTTTATTGATTATTGGGGTTAATATGATCAGGGAATCCAGGAATGAACACTGTGATAATTTTAGCGATACATTCAGCTTGAAAAATATGATTGTATTATCGGTAGCCACCAGCATTGATGCACTGGCTGTTGGTGTGACCTTTGCTTTTTTGCAGGTTGATATTCTGCCTGCTGTTACCTTGATTGGTATCATAACCTTCATCTTTTCAGCGATAGGAGTTAAAATCGGACATACCTTTGGTATGAAATTTAAATCAAAGGCGGAGTTTGCAGGCGGTGTCATCCTAATTGGTATCGGGTTGAAGATATTAGTTGAGCATTTGAATGGTTGAAAATAATGGCGCTATTTGGAATTTTGCAGGAAATCTTGCATAAAAGGTTGACAAACATGTTCGGATATGGCAAAATATTTCAAATGGTCGTGCTGAGGAGCGGTTGCACCGCAAAATATTAATGTCGATTATGCCGCCTTTGGCGGATAATCATAAGTGAGTATGCTTAAGAGCGATATACTTGAGCAGCATAGGGGCGAGAGCCCTACACGCGGGAGAATGACCCTGCGGAGTCACTTTGTTGAGTGATTCTGTGGGGTTTTATAGTTATATTGGGGCTTTTCAATTTCCAATGGGGGTGAATGAAATGTATGTATCAACTGCCGGTCCGGCTATTGCTACGAAGGATTTGAAAAAGGTATTCAGGACGAAAATTAAGAAGGAAGGGTTCTGGGCAAGTCTGAGTTCACTTACCAAGCCCGAATATAGGGAGATCACAGCGGTACATGACATTGATCTTGAGGTTCCACAGGGCGAACTGATCGCGTTCCTTGGACCGAATGGCGCAGGAAAATCCACTACCATCAAGATGCTGACGGGTATCTTACAGGCGACCTCCGGAAGCATGTCTGTACTTGGACTTGACCCGCAAAAGCAGAGAAATGCATTGTCCTTTAGGATTGGAAGTGTTTTTGGACAAAAGTCGCAGCTTTGGTTCCATCTACCACCCATGGATAGCTTTAAGCTGCTCGGAGCTATTTATGAGGTAGACCGAAGGGAGTTGGACCGGAGAATACACGAAATCATTGAGTTATTTGAAATAAAAGAGCTCATGGAAATACCTGTTAGGAAGCTTTCGCTTGGACAGCGTATGAGATGCGAGTTTGCGGCATCCATTCTTCACAAGCCGGAAATAATATTTTTGGATGAGCCGACAATTGGCCTGGATGTGATTGTAAAGCAAAGGATCAGAGAACTGATTACCCGTCTCAACAGGGAGGAGGGGACCACCATATTCCTTACAAGCCATGACATCGGAGATGTGGAGCAGCTTTGCAGCAGGGCGGTCGTTGTCAACCATGGAATGATTGTAATGGATAGCTCTGTCAAGGCATTAAAATATGGGTATCTCAATCAGAAGATCATCGATGTGAAATTTGATTCATTATCAGATCCCGGTAAGCTTGAAGGTCTAAATGTACTTAAGAGCAATGGCCTTGCCATGAAAATTGAGGCGGATGAGCAGGACGGTATCCAGAATGTTATGCTGCGCCTGATGCAGGCGGGAAGTATTCAGGACGTGACTATTTCGGACATTCCAATGGAACAGATCATTGGTGATATATATAGGGATAGGGGGAGTCAAGTGTGAAAAAGCTGCGCAAATACCTTGTTGTGATAAAAACCAACATCAGTAATAGTATGGTCTATGCAGTCGATGTATTTTCAGGGGCGCTATTCTTTGCACTGATTGTCTTTGTGTTTATGGAGCTATGGCAGGCGATTTCGACAAATAGTGGAGATATGGAAGGCTATACGGTCAATCGGCTTGTTTGGTACTATGTAGCTGCAGAAGTGGTCGTGCTTTCTAAGTGCGATGTTTTTCGAAGCATGAATCAGGAGATTAAAGGTGGAGGAATCGCATACAAACTTAATAAACCTTACAATTTTATGCTTTATCAGCTGGCTGAGGGTATTGGACAGATTTCCATCAAACTGCTTATGAATCTGGTTGTTGGAGTTGTGCTTGGATTTCTTTATGTAGGCGGACTTGAGGGATTTGACCTGAGAGTACTGCCGGCCGTGATTCTGTCAGTTATCCTGGGAATACTACTGAACTTTTTTATGGATGCCATAATTGGCATGACCTCATTTTGGACGGAGGATAATTCCGCATTCTACTGGATAGTACAGAAACTGTCATTCATGATGGGTTTATTTCTGCCGGTGGAATTTCTACCGGGTATCATCCGGGAAATTGCTTTATACCTGCCATTCTCATATATTGCATATGCACCTGCCAGATTACTGACATCATTTTCAATTGAGGAGTTTTGGAGCATTGTGCCCGTGCAGGTGTTTTATACATCACTATTTGCAGCGCTTTCAGCACTGGTTTATTTGAAGGGAGTGAAAAAACTCAATGTCAATGGGGGTTAAAGGTTTTACTAAACACATGAGGCTGATTTGCCTTTACTTCAAGTACAATCTGCAATCTGCGATGGAGTACAGAGTGAGCTTTATCTCACAAGCCCTCGGGATGGCGCTGAACAATGCGTTCTTTGTGTTTTTTTGGTGGGTTATATTTGAGAAGGTTTCATCCATTGGCGGCTATGGCTTCAAAGAGGTAATGGTTATTTGGGCACTGGCATCTTCTACATACGGTTTCGTTCATGTGTTTTTCGGGAACTTGAGGGAGCTGCCCAGGATAATTATCAATGGAGAACTAGATACGTATCTGCTGCAGCCAAAAAATGTTTATCTGAATGTATACTGTTCAAAGATGCTTGTATCCGCATGGGGGGATCTCACCTTCGGAGTCGTGATGTTTATACTTGTATATGGCTTTGCACCGATGAAGCTGCTGCTGTTCCTGCTCTTTACCTTCGCCGGAGGGCTGCTGGCCGGCTCGGTCATGTCAGCAGCTGATACGTTGACATTTTATATTGGAAATTCATCAACTATATCAAGGCTTGTAATGGAATTTTTGTTGAATTTCTCACTTTACCCGGACAGTATATTCCGCCGTGAGGTAAAGCTGGTCATGTATTCAATACTCCCTGCAGGCTTCATTGTGTTTGTGCCGTTCAGGCTGCTTTTGGTGTTCAGCTGGTACGGCCTGTTAGGCCTGCTGGCAATTGACGCAGTCTATATTGTTTTGGCATATTTGCTTTTCAAATATGGATTAAAAAAATATGAATCAGGCAATTTGATAACAACAAAGCAATAGAGAGGATTGTAATTCGCTTGACGTAGAGAACATAAATAAATGACGAATTAATGGTTTGTTTACAAATTATTCAAAACTAGGTGCTATAATTTTTTTATGTACAACCTGTTATTATTAGAAATTAGGCATTTGCAAAATGGAAGAAAAAATGAAGGTGTAAGGAAATAGCAGAGCTGTAAAATGAACTTTGATAATTAAAGATGGACGATGTTGATAAAACAAGGTAGAAATCAGGCTGAGTGTGGA
>JAEYRF010000244.1 GCA_023409615.1 Bacillota bacterium
TCCTTGTATTGGATATTCTGTCCGGTATTGCTGTTTTAGTTCTTGGGTATGTGATGGTGACTATAGGATGGAAATACTCCATTCAAATAGGTTCAAAAGGAATGTATGTCAGTATGCCCAATCTGTCCAGATTCTGGATGTACTTCCCGGTGCCCGTTGCGGGAATCGCAATGATTGTCTTCGAGTTGGAGGTTCTTTATAATCACATAAAAAGTTTTTGGACAGGTAAAGTAAATACAACAAGTGAGGAGATAACAATATGAGTCCGGAAGGTATTGCAATACTGATTTTAGTTGGCGGTTTTTTGCTGATGGTACTGCTTCGGTTTCAAATATCCTATGCTGTCGCGCTCGCATCATTGTTTACACTCCTTTACCTGAAACTTCCGTTGACAACTATCTGCCAGCAAATGGTTAAAGGCATCAGTTCCTTCAGCCTCATGGCAGTGCCGTTCTTTATTACTATGGGTGTACTTATGGGTTCGGGAGGAATTTCAGAAAAGCTTATAGCACTGGCCAATTCAATGGTAGGATGGATGCGTGGCGGGCTGGGTATGGTGAATGTCCTCGACTCATTTTTCTTTGGTGGTATATCAGGTTCTGCGGCGGCTGACACAGCCTCACTTGGAAGCATTCTCATTCCAATTATGGTGAAGCAGGGATATGACCCGGATTTCTCGACGGCGCTTACCATTTCATCATCTGTTGAAGGAATCTTGGTTCCGCCAAGTCACAATATGGTAATCTATGCCATGGCAGCCGGTGGTGTCTCGGTCGGAAGTCTCTTCCTTGCAGGATATCTTCCAGGTGCATTGCTAGCTGTATCATTGATGATAGGAACCTATATCATTTCAGTAAGAAGAAAATATCCCAAAGGGGATAAATTCAATCTGAAAAATGTGTTCATACAAATTGGTAGATCTTTTTGGGGTCTTGCAGCTGTTCTGATTGTTGTTATAGGTGTTGTCTTCGGAGTATTTACCGCTACCGAATCAGCAGCTATTGCAGTCATCTACAGCTTAATTGTCAGTGTATACATTTACAGGGGCTTGAATTGGAAAGGGGTCTGGAAGGCACTCGATGAGTGCGTCCACACATTGTCCATAGTTCTCATTCTGATTTCGACCTCCAGTATCTTCGGATATCTGCTCACACGCCTTCATGTACCGGAAATGACAACCAATGCATTAATCGGCCTTTCGGATAATCCGATTATTATTGCACTGCTGATTAACCTGATTTTGCTATTTCTTGGCTGCATCATGGACATGGCCCCAATAATTTTAATAGCAACCCCTATACTGCTTCCGGTTGCAACTTCCATTGGCATTAACCCGATTCAATTCGGCATTATTATCGTTTTAAACTGCGGCATAGGTCTGTTGACACCGCCTGTCGGCGCCGTTCTATTCATCGGCTCAGCTGTAAGTAAGGTTCCAATGGAACGTGTTGTTAAGGCTATGATGCCGTTCTACCTTGCAATGATTGGCACGTTGCTGCTTGTAACGTTCATACCGGAGATCAGCATGCTGCTGCCAACCTTGTTGAAATGAGGGGGACTATGAAATATCAATTTACAATTAATACAACTGCATTGGATCTTTGGCAGTTATCTCTATATGGCACCTATGGTTCCATACTTGGAATGACCAATGTGGTATTTACCGCTGCAATGATCCTGTTATCTGTCCGTTTTTTTGCAGATGCCCATATAGTGTTAAAGTGTCTGCTTATTATCACAATCTGTATATTCCCGGTCATCCAACCTATTCTGGTCTATTTGCAAGCAAGAAAGCAGGTAAAGAATCTGCCCGGAGAAGTACAACTTGGTTTTGATGATTACGGGATACATATCTTCATCGGCAATCAGAAAGAGGATATCCATTGGAGTTCTGTCAGAGGCATAAACAGAAAACCGACGCTGTTGGTGATATTCTCGTCAGCGCAGCATGGTTACGTACTAAATAATAAAGTGCTCGGCGAACAGAAAGAAGAGTTTTATAATTACATTTGTTCCAGAATGAATGAGGAAAAGTAGGTTTTACAGCCTGACCAAATCTCCACACAATTGTCTGCCCAGAACCGAATTTTTTGCATACTTTGATACTTTTTTGCATTAGGGCGGTGTGTAGTACTCCAGAACGATACAGTTTAAGTAAATTGTAATGAAGTTTTCTACGCCTGCGGGCGATATACAGACAATGGGAGTTCCATAACAAAATGAAAAATCCCCAAATGCCTTGAATTCAAGACTTTTAGGGATTCTTTTCTGGAGGCGCCACCCGGATTTGGACCGGGGAATGAGGGTTTTGCAGACCCTTGCCTTACCACTTGGCTATGGCGCCATGCCGCAGAGACTAGAAACTGGATTCTTGAAGCCTATTTATTCGGCCTCTGCCCTCCAGTTTCTTCTACTGCACTATGTTTGGAGCGGGATACGAGATTCGGACTCGCGACTTTCACCTTGGCAAGGTGACACTCTACCACTGAGTTAATCCCGCAAATTACTGCCTATGGCAGATAATCTAAAACTTCACTGCCTAATGCTTAGTGTGTCGTTTATGCCGCCTTTAGCGGATAAACTTTGGTGCCCAGAGCCGGAATTGAACCAGCGACACGTGGATTTTCAGTCCACTGCTCTACCAACTGAGCTATCTGGGCGTCTTGCGACCCGAAGGGGACTCGACGCGCCGCTTCGCTGCGCTCTTCGCTCGGATCAATAGCTCGCCGATCATCCTCGCGCACTCGCCGGAAAATGCTTTACATTTTCCTAATAGCTCGTGCTCTCGCGGATTCTCGTCCCGTAAAACTGGTACTAATGGCGACCCGAAGGGGACTCGAACCCCTGACCTCTAGAGTGACAGGCTAGCGTTCTAACCAACTGAACTACCGGGCCAAATATCGCTGTGCTGCGATTGTATGTCGTTTATACCGCCTACGGCGGATAAACCAAACTTTTTGCCTTGCAAAAAGTATCATATGTCGTTTATGCCGCCTACGGCGGATAAACTTTGGTGGGCACTATAGGGCTCGAACCTATGACCCCCTGCTTGTAAGGCAGGTGCTCCCCCAGCTGAGCTAAGCGCCCTTGTATCTCTCGCAACGAGCGACAATACATAGTATACAAAAATAACTTTTCAAAGTCAATAACAAAATTCATTTTTGATAAAGATAATTTATGCCAATGGATTGATAAACTACGTTCTACCCCTACTCTGCAGGCAAAATCAACGAGCGAAGCTCATCCTCTGTAAAATTGTATTTTTTGTTACAAAAATGACACTGCAATTCAGCTCCGTGCTGTTCATCCGCCATTTCATTGATTTCCACGGCTCCAAGGCTGATCAGGTTTCGCTCCATACGATCCCTGCTGCAGTTGCACTGGTACTTACACGGAAGCCTGTCATTGATTTCCAGACCTTTTTCTCCAAGAAGTCTCTCCAGTATTTGTGACGGCTCCAATCCATCTGTCAGCATCGTGGTTATAGAGTCTGCGAAAAACACCTTGTCCTCCAGATACTCCACAATTTCATCATCGGTCCCTGGCATCAGCTGGATGATATAGCCGCCTGCAGTGACAATGCTTTCATCCGGATTCACAAGAACTCCAAGCGCAACAACTGTAGGTATCTGTTCAGATGTTGCAAAATAATATGCGAGATCCTCCCCGATTTCTCCGGATGTCAGGTCCACATAACCCACATAAGGCTCCTTGAGCCCCAAATCCTTTATAACGTTCATATAGCCATTCTTACCGACAGCCTGCCCAACATCGAATTTTCCGACAGCATTGAGTGGGAGATACACCTGCGGGTTATAAACGTAACCCCTGACATTGGATGAGGAATCGGAAACGACGACAATCCCTCCAAGCGGGCCGTCACCTTTGACCTGTATCGTCAATACATCTCGTTCATTCTTCATCATTCTCGACATCATGGCTGCAGCTGTAAGTGTTCTACCGAGTGCTGCCGAGGCCACACCAGATGTATTATGAGTAACATGTGCCTGATGCACCATCTGTGTAGTAACAGCAGCAAAGGCGCGTATAAGCCCATCTGCTGCAGTTGCTCTGATAATATGATCTTCCATAACTACTCCTTATGTCCTTATAATCAAAAACCCCGATATTTTAATATCGAGGTTTTTGTCTGCTGACTAGCTTTATGTTAAAGTTTAGTAAACTTTAATTACATAGCCTTTGAGACATTTGCCGCCTGAGGTCCTTTTGCACCCTCAACAACATCAAACTCTACTTCGCAGCCTTCTTCGAGGGTCTTGAACCCGTCCATAGTGATTGCTGAAAAATGAACGAAAACGTCATTTCCGTTGTCTCTTTCGATGAAACCGAAACCCTTCTCAGCATTAAACCACTTTACTCTTCCTCTTTCCATTACGTAAAACCTCCTGAATTTAACTTGAGTCTGGCAGCACTATGTGCTCTTTTTTACCAAACCTTAATAAGTTTAACACAATCTTTCATAGCTTGTCAATATTCAGATTACATAATCTATTCTTTGAAAACCCACGAAAGTTTACCATAAACATATCGTAACATTATATTACCACCATTTCAGAAAAGTATTCAAAAAATTTTCAGACAATTTTATCCGCCGCTTTTACAGATAAAAAAGAGCCTATCACTTTTTTTCGATGGCCTTTTAAATTGAAATGCACCATATACCGCACAGACATCAAGACCCACTGTGCTAAGCATATCAGCAAGTTCCCGGATTTCATAACATCTCTCATAATGAACTTCATCGAACCTTTTATAGCATTCTCCTACAAGAGTAAAAAACGAGAGATCAAATCTGCACAGTTTCTTTGATTTATCATAACTGTTTTGCCAAATATACGATACTTCCCTATTAGTCTCAACAAATACATTTGCCGACAGAATATTCTCAAACTTATAGGGGGAATTTATGTCAAATACAAATAATCCTCCCGGGTTGAGATAATTGTTTACAAGCTTGAAAAGGCGCCTTAAATCTTTCTTATAAGTCACATAGTTGACACTGTCCATAAGGCACGTAATAGCATCTACTGTTCCATATAGCTCAAAAGAGGACATATCCTGATTCAGCCATAGAATATCAGCTCCAGCCACTAACGCCTTCTGCTTCGCACAGCTAAGCATTTCAACAGACTGGTCTATCCCGATCATTTCATAGCCGCGCTTTGCCATCTCCAGACAGAAGCTGCCCGTACCACAGCCCAGATCAGCTATCATTGCCGGTTTAGCTCCATACTGTTCGAATAGCTCTGTTACATAGTCCGCCCACTGAGAGTAATTTACATCACTCATCAGCTTATCATATAAAAATGCAAAATCTCTATAAATCGCAATCACCTCACCCCCATTTTACCACATAATCCAGGGTTATGGGGGGGGGTAATTAAATTTGCTCCTGCTGTGCTTCTCTAATGGATTTCAACCTCTTAGAAACGAGTCCTCCGATCCTGCCTGTCTCTTTTGCGGACAGGCTTTTCCAACCAAGTTTAAGAACCTGTTCAGCAAGCCCCAGTTCATTGGCAATTTCAAACTTCAACATGTCTTGATTTCTTTCCATCTCCACACCTCTCCATCCATCATAATACTCTTAATATGTATTTTGTGGAGATTTTGCCCTTTTATACACTTAATTCGCTTCAATTTTGCCTTTTACTGCTTCAATCGCAGATTGCAGCTGTATATCCTTTGCCCTGGGAATTTGCGAGGCTGGAAGACTCCTATAGTCATCCATCACATCTACTTCAATGTCAGGAGCAATTCCTGTCCCATGGATACACACACCGGAAGGTGTAAAGTACTTAGATATGGTCACCTTAATCCCCGAATTATCCGCAAGGATCTTTAGTTCCTGAACAAGTCCTTTCCCAAACGTCTTAGTTCCTACCAGTGTACCCCTCGCGTGATCCTTGACAGCTCCTGCAAGAATCTCCGAGGCACTTGCACTATTCCCGTTTGTCATGATGGCCAAAGGCAGATCGATATATGCCTTATTTGAGATTTTATACTCTTTTTTACCATCACGGTTCTCTGTGTATACGATAGTCCCTTCAGGAAGAAGGCTATCTGCTATTTCTACAACCTGTTCATACGATCCGCCCGGGTTATCCCTCAAATCGATAACAAGCCCTTTTATGCCCTTTTTAAGAAGCTTATCAAGGTCGCTTTTAAAATACTTGGCGATCTCGCTGTCAAACATCACAAGTCTGATGTATCCGATATCTCCATCAAAGATCTCACTCTTAATATTGGATGCCTTGATCCGCTTCCTAGTGATCTCAAACTGCCGGTAGTTGTCTTCCGCCGGTCGGTACACCGTTATCTTAACCTTGGTGTTTTCCTTCCCTTTGATCATACTGATGACCATGTTTTCATCACTAATAGCAGTCACATCTTCCTCGTCTACCTTGACGATTTTATCGCCTTTCTTCATACCAGCCTGCGCTGCAGGAGAATCCTCACCAGGCTCTATCACTGTCAACAATCCTTTTTCATCTACATTCACAGTAACTCCAATACCAACATAGCTCCCCTCGGACTTCTCCATAAAGGATTGCATCTGATCCTTGTTAAAGTAGACAGTATAAGGGTCTTTAAGCGATTCGGCAAGACCTGCAACTGCACCTTCTATCAGTTTGTTTTCATCTACCTCCTGATAGTAATCCTCTTTCAAGATATTTCTGACCTGATTAAATTTAATGACATTTTTGCGGTTGACCGAATCCGCATCAAAACTGATCATATACTTTGTACTTTGAGCATTCAATGAATGTATTGTCATAATAGTTGCACATACGGTAAACACCACAACCACAGCGATAATTGAAGCTAACTCCCTGACTGAGAACTTTCTATCCATTTTGCATGCTCCTTAGATGTGCCAATTTAATATATCTTATGCGCCGACTAAAACAAATAAACCCGGATTTTACACCGAGTCTATAATATAAATCATTTCAATATGTAATTTCTGGTGCATTATCACTATAATCCAGTTATATATAAAATCTCACTATCTACTATTGCTTTTTGCCCAAATATGATGATGAAAGCGGGTTCTTGGTTTCGCCATTTACTCTGACCTCAAAATGAAGATGATTTCCTGTAGACAATCCCGTACTGCCGACCTTTGCAATAACAGCACCAGCCTTGACTTCATCTCCCACCTTTACACAAAGCTTGCTTGCATGAGCATACAATGTCGTAATCCCGGCGCCGTGGTCAATAACGACCATGTTACCGTAGCCACCGCTCTTATCGTAATGTGCCATGATCACTGTTCCCTTGTTGGCAGCAACGATGGAATTGCCCTTATTGGCTCCTATGTCTATTCCCGTATGCATTTTATATTTTCTAAGTATCGGATGCTTCCTCATTCCATATGGTGATGTCACAGAGTATGAACTAGGGCATGGCCATACCATAGTGCCGCCTACATACTTCTTCTTTGATGAAAGGTTTTTTATAATACCTTGCAGCCTCTTTGACTCAGCAAGTTGGGCATCGATTTCTTTTTCCAGTTTTGTCAGCTCGGCTCTGGTTTTGACAAGTTCATCTTCAACCTCCGCCCGGGAAGTTTTCAGTTGCTCAATTCTTTTTTCTTTCTCTGCCCTCTTCTGCTTCAACAAATCCATAGCATCCTGCTGAAGTTGCTTTTTGTACTCCACGTCCTGCCTGGCTGCTTCAAGATCCTCAATCATTTTGTGATCGTTTTCAGAAATAACCTGCATATAATGAAGACGCTCGAAAAACTCTACAATGTTCTTGGATGCCAGCAACGTATCCAGTTTAGTGACACTCGAGTTTTCATACATAACCTTGAGTCTGACTGCCACCAGTTCATACTGTTGATTATAATTGTTGACCGCTTCAGCAAGAGCTTCCTCTGTCTGTCTCAGATTTTCTTCCGCTCCACTGATCTGAGCAAGCAATTCCTCGTAAGCATTTGTTTCAGCAGTCTGTTCATTGGCAAGTTTTTTGTTTTCATTCTCTAATGCTGCTTTTTCCTTTAACTCTTGCTGCTGCCTCTTTTTCAACTCGTTGATTCGACTATCTGTTGATGATTTGGCATTCTTAGCATTATCCAGATCATTTCCTGCCATTACCGGTATAAATGATGTCATAAGTAATGCAATTATTAGTGTTACAATAGCTAATCTCTTCACAAGTCAAACCTCCAAACGAATATCAATTTATTTAAACTCTAAGATGTCTGCGGATCGAGAGGAAACTCCCGATCATTCCAACAACAGAAGCGATCGCAATATAAGATGAAAATAACTGAGACCATACATCTTTTATCTCGATCAACTTCAGCAGCTGCGATTTCGCTAAAAACAGGTCCTGAGAAAACTTCTCCTGTAAAACATTATAGCCATATGCCGTAAGAATAAATGCAATAATTGCGCCAATTATGCTTATTATAACACCTTCTACAACAAAAGGCCAGCGTATAAACCAATCTGTAGCACCAATATATTTCATGATGTTGATTTCCTTACGTCTGGCAAATACGGTAAGTTTGATTGTATTGGAAATAATAAACACCGAAACAATCAGAAACAACAGTACCATAAGACTCGAGCCGAGCTTAATCCAATAAGCTATACGGGAAATTACCTCAATTGTATTCTGCGAATAACTTACCTTTTCAATACCGCTTGTTTTCTCAAGTGTTGCTACTACATCCTCACTATAAGCCGGATCCTTCAGCTTTATGATAAATGACACCATAAATCTCTCTGCTCCATAACCATCAAGCAAATCCGAGCCCTTTCCAAGTCCTGCTTTAGCTTTCTCGAAATTTTGTTCCTTAGAAACTCGCTCGTATTTGGATATCATTTCGTTGCTTTTCAGGCTGTCCTCTACCCGTTGAACCTGTGTATCATCCAACTCGGTATAGCAGAATATCTCCATCTGCGGCTGTTCCTTCCACATAGTTACATTCAATTCAAGGTTGAATGAAATCAATAGGAAAAACCCAAAAACGATCAGCGATGCTACCACTATAATCACAGATGCCAGCGACATCAGCTTGTTTCTATATGAGTTTACAAACCCATCTTTAATGATATGTCTGACAGTTCTTATCCTCATCCCTGTATTGTCCTTTCTCCTGATCCCTTACAATCAAACCCTTGCTGATAGCGACAACGCGCTTTTTCATTTCGTCAACGATTGATTTTTCATGTGTAGCAACGATTACCGTTGTTCCTCTGTGATTCACCTCGCTAAGCAGCTTCATTATTTCCCAGGAAGTCTCAGGATCGAGGTTACCGGTTGGCTCATCGGCTATAAGCAGGGACGGATTATTTACCAATGCTCTGGCGAGAGCTACCCTTTGCTGCTCACCGCCTGAAAGCTGATTCGGATACATATTTGCTTTCCTGCTGAGACCCACAAGTGCAAGTGCCATCGGCACCTGTCTGCGGATTTCCTTAGGAAGTGCTTCTGTTATAATCATAGCAAACGCCACATTCTCATACACAGTCTTGTTTGGCAGCAGTCTGAAATCCTGAAACACACACCCCAGGCTTCTTCTCAGATAAGGAACCTCCTGCCGCGTCATAGAGGATACATCATATCCGTTGACATAAACCTCACCTTCCGTAGCATCCTCCTCCCTTAGCATCAGCTTAACAAGGGTGGATTTTCCTGAACCGCTGGGTCCGACCAGGAATACGAATTCACTTTTTTCTATTTTCAGATTGACATCTCTAAGCGCAACAGTCCCATTGGGATATGTTTTCGCCACATTTTTCAATTCAACCACTAAAACACTCCCCACACGTTAGTTTCACAGTAGTGCTAATGAAAATAATTCACACCATTTTTTTATTCTACAAAAAACGCCATAAATCCTGCCTGTTACTGAATTTTAACAATTTACTATAATCATTAGGGCTATACAAATTCGCCTTTAAAGTTTTCTTCCTTGTCAAGATACTTTTTCACTAGCATTGAAACCTTAAAAATGATGGCATCGTCGAAGTTCCGAAGATCAAGACCGGTTATCTTCTGAATCTTGTCGAGCCGGTACACCAGCGTGTTTCGGTGCACATACAATTGTCTGGAAGTCTCACTGACATTCAGATTGTTTTCAAAGAACTTCTGGATTGTAAAGATCGTTTCATGATCAAGAGCATTGAGTGAGCCCTCCTTGAAAACTTCCTTTAGAAATAGCTTGCACATTGTCGTAGGCAACTGGTATATCAGTCTTCCAATACCAAGATTATTATAATTGCTAATTGTTTTATCATTTTCGAAAATACTTCCGATATGCAGTGCTGTTTGTGCCTCCTTGAAAGAACGTCCGATATCTCTTACACTTTCCACAATGGAGCCGATACCGATCTGAGCCTTCACCATAATCTCTGTATTTAGCGTATCCATGATAGCCTTAGCAGTTCTGTCTATCTCTCCATAGTCATCATCACTTTTTAATTCCTTTATTAAAACAGTACTTTCATCATCAAGTGCTATGACAAAATCTCTAACCTTTTTAGGAAAAAGACTTTGAATGACCTCATGCGACTGTATATCCTTCAGCGCTTCGACTTTTATCAGAAAGACCGCCCGGTATACATTCAATGGTATATGAAGCTCTCTTGCCTTCATCTGAATATCACCGGGCAGAATATTGTCAGTGATGATATTCTTAACAAAGTTTACACGATCAAACTTTTCTTCGTAATAATTACGGATGTTTGAAACATTCACAGCCAGCAAAGATAGAAGCTGCCTGCTCTGTTCCCCTCTATTTGTAATAAATACGATGAACTCCAGCCTGCCCCTGACATAGACTTTCTGAAACAGCTGTCCCTGTTCTTCGTGGAAAAGAGACCTGTCGTTCAAAATTGCATCCGCAGCCGGATGATTTGTACCGGTAGCCGATTCTTCTGAGCACCCCAGGATAAGTCCTGTCTCATCCATGACGCCGTAATATCCGTCCATAAATTCACTTATTTGATTGATCAGGTTCTGAATAAGTTTCAAATCAATTCCTCCTGCCGAAAAACGATACAATAATTATATTAATGCGGCCTCAATGCCGCCATTTGATATTCAAATAGGCTATGGAACTTATTATACTATAATTCCTCTGAATATAAAAGAAAATCCCGGGAGCTTGGAACTCCCGAGATTTTATATTGCTTTTATATTAGTTAACGATTGTCTTTTCTGTATCTTTATCAAAGAGATGAATTCTATTTGTATCAATAGCAATCTTTATCGAATCGCCGGATCTGGTCTTTGTTCTCGGGTCAACTCTTGCTGTACAGCTTACGTCTCCAATGAACATGTGCAACAACGTCTCAGAACCAAGCATTTCAACAACTTCTACATTGGCTGTTACAACAGAGTCAGGCATTGAATTGAGGAAAGCTTCCTCATCATGCATACATTCAGGTCTGATTCCCATAATTACTTCCTTGCCAATATAGTCTGTACCTTCGATTTTCTTTGCTTTGCCTTCAGGAAGCTTCACACTGTTATCATCAAATTTCAGGAAATAATCTTCCCCTTGCTTGTCAATAGTAACATTGATGAAGTTCATCTGAGGACTGCCTATGAAACCTGCAACAAACATGTTTACGGGTCTGTCGTAAAGTGAAGTCGGAGAATCAACCTGTTGTACGAAGCCGTCCTTCATAACTACGATTCTGGTACCCATTGTCAAGGCTTCTGTCTGGTCATGTGTAACGTAAATGAAAGTAGTATTCAATCTCTGATGCAGTTTTGTAATCTCAAGTCTCATCTGAACTCTTAATTTGGCATCGAGGTTGGAAAGTGGTTCGTCCATAAGGAATACCTTAGGATCACGGACTATAGCACGACCAAGAGCAACTCTCTGTCTCTGTCCACCTGAAAGAGCCTTTGGCTTTCTGTCAAGCAGATGCTCAATCTCAAGAATTTTAGCAGCTTCGTGAACCCTCTTCTTGATCTCATCCTTGGGAGTTTTTCTCAATTTGAGTCCGAACGCCATGTTATCGAATACTGTCATATGCGGGTACAAAGCATAATTCTGGAAAACCATTGCAATGTCTCTGTCTTTTGGCTGTACATCATTCACAAGTCTGTCATCGATGTAAACTTCGCCTTCTGTAATTTCTTCCAGACCTGCAACCATTCTTAGAGTCGTTGTTTTGCCACAACCAGACGGCCCTACGAGGATAATAAACTCTTTGTCCTCAATGTCCAGATTGAAATCGCTTACTGCTGTAACGCCACCCTCATATCTTTTGTATACGTTTTTAAGCTTTACACTTGCCATTTTTTCCCCTCCCATAAATATATGGTTTACGATACTTCTATTAATAATATATCATGTAAGAGGGTTTTCAACTAGTACACTTTTTAACAAAATTAAAAAAATTGTTTTAGTAACTTTGCATAATACATTTCTTGTTCTGTATTGCATTATTATGCATTTACATGTATAATTATAAATAGTTTTAGTGATATAATTGATTTGAACAATCTCCACAGTCCCCCTCCTCTTCGGGGCCCTCCGACATTGTTCAAACGCCACGCCTAGGCGTGGCGCACGAAGTGTAGCGTAGGGCGAATTCATTTCGCCCGCAGCGAGGGGGTATGGGGGCTTGCCCCAGGATGCATGGGCGAGCAGATGACAGAGTCATCGACCAGCCCCCACTGGAAATTGAATCATAAGATACTAAGGAGGCAATTATGGCAAAGAAGATTTTTGTCGATGGGCAGGAGGGAACAACCGGACTGCAGATTCATGAACGTCTGCAAACTCGTAAAGATATTGAAGTAATACAAATAGATCCTGAAAAAAGGAAAGACCCTAATGAAAGAAAAAAGTTGATTAATCAAGCAGACATTGTATATCTGTGTCTGCCTGACGAAGCTGCAAGAGAATCTGTATCGCTTGTGGAAAACAACAGGACACGGATAATTGATGCAAGTACAGCTCATCGCACAAATAATGAATGGGCTTATGGTTTTCCCGAGCTCAGTAACAGTCACAGAGAGAAGATCCGCAATTCTTCCAGGATCTCGGTTCCAGGCTGCTACGCAACAGGATTCAACGCGCTAATATACCCTCTAATTAAGGAAGGGCTAATGCAGAAAGAATATCCTGTGACCTGCCATGCAGTATCCGGTTATAGCGGCGGTGGGAAAATGAGGATCGCTGAATATGCCAATGCAGACCCGGCAGATGAGTCCATGAAAAGCCCGCGGTTTTATGCATTGACATTAAAGCACAAGCATATTCCTGAAATGCAAAAAACATCAGGTCTTGCAAACCCACCACTATTTACCCCGATTCTTGGCTCTTACTATAAGGGAATGATGGTAGCTGTTCCACTTTATTCTTCTATGCTGCCCGGTAAGAGCTCTGCCGAATCCATATACGAGTTTTTTTCTTCCTATTATAAAGATCAGAAATTCATCAAAGTTTATCCATTCGACGCAGAAGACAGGATTGTAAATGGTTTACTGAACGCAACCGGGTGTAACGATACAAATACACTTGAAATTTATATTACAGGAAACGAAGAACACATACTGATGACATCAAGACTCGACAATCTGGGCAAGGGTGCCTCGGGAGCAGCCGTTCAATGCATGAATATTATGCTGGGGCTTGATGAGGACACTGGTTTACAGGTATAATTATGAAGGTTGCATAAGCAATTTGGAGGTTGAGAAATGGAAACGATCATTAAGAAAGCAGAGATATTGATAGAAGCACTTCCATATATTCAGAAGCTGCATGGTAAAACAGTCGTCATTAAGTACGGTGGCAATGCAATGATCAACGACGAGCTGAAAAATGCAGTCATGGATGATATAACACTGCTCAAATTCATCGGTCTCAATCCCGTCATAGTACATGGTGGCGGCCCGGACATCAATAAAATGCTGGATAAGCTGGAGATTAAAAGCGAATTTGTAAATGGCCTGAGAGTAACAGATAAAAGGACAATGGAAGTAGCACAGATGGTTCTGGTCGGAAACACAAACAAGGAAATTGTTTCGTTACTAAACCAAAAGGGCGGAAAAGCCATAGGCTTGTGCGGCATCGACGGGAGATTAATCGAATGCGAGCAGTACAAGACTATAATCGATGGTGTGGAGAAGGATATAGGCTTTGTCGGGAAGATCATTAATATCAATTCAAAAGTGCTTGAGCTTATTGCTAGTGACGAATACATACCGGTCATCGCTCCAATCGGAGTCGGAAAAGACGGATGCAGCTATAATATAAATGCAGATACGGTGGCCGGGGAGGTCGCTGTTGCACTTAAGGCTGAAAAGCTCATGCTTCTGACCGATGTAGAGGGAGTTAAGATGTCTCCTGATAGTACGGATGTCCTTCATGCATTAACTGCCGCGCAGGTACATGACCTCATTGATAAGAAAGTCATTAACGGAGGAATGATACCCAAGGTGCTCGGCTGTCTAGAGGCGCTGGACAGGGGAGTTGGCAGAACTCATATTATAGATGGCAGAATTCCACATTGCATCCTGCTCGAAATCTTCACTAATAAAGGAATCGGCACCATGATAATGCGGGAGAAAGTACTCTATCATAAAAATGAGAAATTATGAGTAATTGTTGTTATGTACCAATAAAATCCACCCGATATAGTTTGTGTAGATTTTTATTCATGTGGAGGTGGTGCTTTGAACGCCTCAGTTGTTTCAAATATACTCAACGAGGGCATGATGATTGGAATCCGGGTGGGTTCAACCTCACAATGGCATGGAAATGTTATCTACGAGGTAACAGGCAGTTCAATACGAATCGCATATATAGAAAAATTCATGAAGGATATGGTGGGGGTTGAGTGCCCCGTATGGGTAAAATATTCAAATGATTATTTCATATATTATTTTTATGGAACAGTGTCCAGTATTAAAACTGACCTGCCAAAAAGTATACTCGTCAAATTAGATAGTGCGGAGGAAATCATCAACAATCGTCTCTTCCCCCGTTACGATGTCAGACTTAAGACTTCTCTCAAGGCTGTCTGGGATGATGAAGTTTACGAAGGTACTGTTACGGATCTTTCATATGGAGGCGCCTCATTTGTCTGCGAACACAAGTTTGACAGTAATGAAAACATCGATATGACATTGTATCTGCCTAAAGGTAATACTGTAAAACTGACCGGCAGAATAATCAGGCGCAGGAGCGGCGACAGTAACGTTGTCGGCCACGCCGCTCAATTTATCGAATGCGACAATATGTGCAACAAGCAGTTGTCGGAATATTTCTCACAGCTTGAAGATGAGGTCTCAGAAATATATCAACAGTACTTAAAAGTATATAAGCAAAATCCCTGCAATAAATGAACCCGGGGCATTCCTGCTGAAGCGCACCCCATTTCCGGGCAAATACCGTATTTGGAGGTGCTCTTTATATTCCCGCGACTTATAAATATTGTTGTTGCATTTTTATACATGCGAGTGTATAATTATGAATAAATTAAATTGGCGCAGAAGTGCGGTAAAGCGATGAGGGAGTTGATGTTATGAAGCTGCAGGACATAATGGAGATGGATTCCAAATACTATATGAATACATTTGGCAAAAGGACCCCTGTGTGTTTTGAATATGGCAAGGGGATAAAGCTGTTTGACCAGGACGGTAAAACATATTATGATTTTCTGGGCGGGATCGCAGTCAATGCGCTGGGATACAGTCATCCGGCACTTGTTGAGGCACTGAAGTCGCAGGTTGAAAAGCTTATACATTACTCCAGCCTATATTATATAGAATCCCAGGCAAGGCTGGCAAAGCTGCTGGCAGAGAACTCCTGCGCTGACCGTACCTTTTTTGCAAACAGCGGCGCAGAGGCAAACGAGGGTGCCATCAAGCTGGCCAGGATCTACTTTAAAAAGAAAGGCATGCCGGAGAAGTATGGAATCATCACATTGAAAAATTCCTTTCACGGCAGGACCCTGACAACAGTTGCGGCTACCGGACAGGAAAAATATCAGAAGCCCTACGCCCCTCTCATTCCCGGCTTCAAGCATGTGGTAATCAATGATATTGATGACATTAAAGCGGCTATAGATGACAATACGTGCGCAATTATGATGGAGCCGGTACAGGGCGAAAGCGGAGTACATCCGGTGGACATTGAATATTTGAGAGAAGTAAGAAAGCTGTGTGATGAGAAAGATCTTTTACTGATTTTTGATGAGATACAGACCGGTATAGGAAGAACAGGCAAATTATTCGCTTACGAGCATTCCGGTGTCCAGCCTGATATATTTACACTGGCAAAAGCCTTAGCCGGAGGCATTCCAATTGGTGCATTATGTGCAAAGGAATCTGTCGCATCCGCCTTTGAACCAGGCGATCACGGCTCCACCTTCGGTGGAAATCCGCTGGCCTGTACAGCAGGTCTGGCTGTCATGGAAACAATACTGAGGGATCATCTTTGCGAAAACGCTAAAGATATGGGTGTTTATTTCAGGAATCGGTTGAAAAAGTCTGCAGAAAAGTTCAATATCATATCAGAAGTTCGCGGAATCGGCCTTATGATCGGTATTCAGCTGTCAGAAGAAAAGGCATTACAGATTAAGGGCAAGCTGTTCGAGAAGGGTTTTCTGGTGGGCAGTGTAGGAAACAGTGTTATTCGTCTACTGCCTCCGCTGATCATTACAACCGAAGATATCGAACTGTTTGCTGATGCTTTGGAGGAAGTTCTGACATCACTTTGATTTAGTATATTGAAAAAAATAAATCAATAAATATACAGATAAGGAGTATGAAATATGAAGTCAGTTTTAGTACTTGAAGATGGAACATATTTTCCCGGCGAAGGTTTCGGGCAAAAAGGCGAGACTGCCGGCGAGGTAGTTTTCAATACATGCATGACAGGATATCAGGAGATTACTACAGACCCCTCCTACAATGGTCAGATTGTAACAATGACCTATCCTTTAATCGGAAATTACGGGTTCAATACCGAAGACAACGAATCTCACAGAACCTATATGCAGGGATTTATTGTAAAAGAGCTGTGCGAGTATCCAAATAACTGGCGCAATTCCATCGGAACAAATGAATATTTTCTAAGGAACAACATAATCGGTCTTAAGGGGATAGATACGAGGGCGCTAACACAGCATATACGCACTTTCGGAAGCATGTATGGCATTATTTCCACAGAATGCGGAAATATTGACATTCTAATGGAAAAGCTGAAGCAAAAAAAGCAGGAGCCGCGCAATCTGGTTATGGAAGTGACAGTCAAAGAACCTGTTCATATAACGGGACCGGGGAAAAAAGTAGTTTTATTAGATCTCGGAGTGAAGCACAACATCATCAGATATCTGGAAAAGCATCAGTGCGATATACATATACTCCCCGCATCTTCGACCTTCGAAGAAGTTATGGCATGCAAGCCTGATGGCATATTGGTGTCCAATGGCCCCGGGGATCCAAAGGATCTTGTTGAACAAAAACTGCTGCTGCAAAAGCTAATCGGAAAAATGCCTATACTGGGAATATGCCTGGGCCACCAGTTACTCGGTCTGGCTCTTGGAGGAAACACTTATAAGCTGAAATTCGGGCATCATGGCGCTAACCATCCGGTTAAGGATTTCAATACCGGACGCTGCTATATTACCTCCCAAAATCACAATTATGCCATTGATAATGAGATCGGCAGCGATATAAATATCATGCAGGTTAATGTAAATGATAACACAATAGAAGGTTTCAGACATAAAACTCTTCCTGTGATTGGCGTGCAGTACCATCCGGAAGCCGCGGCAGGTCCCAGAGATTCAACATATATTTTTGAAGACTTTTTGAAAATGATGTAGTTCATCTCTATGTGGCCTAACATATGTTGTTCAGAGTGTGCAGGCCACGAATCAAGGAAGTGGATTTGTAGCGCTTTGGATAAAACTATGAAGCGTTACAAACCACTTACGAACTGAACATAATGGAGGATATATGCCAAAAAGAACTGATATGAAGAAAGTTCTAGTGATAGGGTCAGGTCCGATCATCATCGGGCAAGCTGCGGAATTTGATTATTCAGGCTCTCAAGCCTGTAAATCGCTAAAGGAGGAGGGCATCGAAGTTGTCCTCGTAAACAGTAACCCAGCAACGATAATGACAGACAGCGGTACAGCTGATAAAATCTATATCGAGCCGATCACCCTGGACTTTGTAAAGAAAATTATTGAGAAAGAAAAGCCAGATGGCATACTTGCATCACTTGGTGGCCAAACCGGCCTTAATATGGCAGTGGAACTTTCAAACGACGGAATATTGGATCGTATGGGTATTGAACTGCTGGGAACATCTCTTATGTCCATCAGGAAAGCTGAGGACAGGGAACTGTTCAAAGAGACTATGCAAAATATCAATGAGATGGTTCCCCATAGCACAATTGTAAATACACTCTCAGATGCCGTTGCATTTGTGGAAAATGTCGGCTTCCCCATCATTATCCGTCCAGCTTATACCCTTGGCGGAACCGGCGGCGGAATTGCAGAGAACATGGAAGAGTTCAGATATATCTGCGGCAAGGGCCTGAAGCTTAGCATGATCCATCAGGTTTTACTGGAGCAAAGCGTCGCGGGCTGGAAGGAAATTGAATTTGAAGTAATGCGTGATGGTGCCGATAACTGCATTATTATCTGCAGCATGGAGAATTTTGATCCTGTAGGAGTACATACAGGCGACAGTATCGTCGTTGCCCCCTGCCAGACATTGTCAGATGTGGAATATCAAATGTTGCGTTCCGCTTCAATTAAAATAATCCGCGCACTCGAAATAAAAGGCGGCTGTAATATCCAATTTGCATTGAATCCCAACAGCTATGAGTATGTTGTAATCGAGGTCAATCCACGTGTCAGCCGCTCCAGCGCTCTTGCATCAAAAGCTACCGGCTATCCGATTGCCCGTGTAACCTCAAAGATTGCAATTGGAATGAACCTGGATGAAATCAGGAATTCTGTTACAAAGAATACCTTCGCCTGCTTTGAACCTACAATCGACTATATTGTAACGAAAGTACCCCGCTGGCCATTTGATAAATTTACTGCAGCAGACCGCTCACTTGGTACTCAGATGAAAGCCACCGGAGAAGTTATGGCCATCGGCAGAACTTTTGAGGAATCGCTGCTCAAGGCGATAGACTCCCTTGACATCAAACTTAATTACCAACTGGGACTTAAGCTGTTCGACAATAAATCCGTTGACGAGTTGCTTGAAATCCTGAGGTCTCCGAGAGATGAGCGAATCTTTGCTATGTTTAAGGCACTTCAGAAGGGTATAACTGTTGAGCAGATCGTAGATATAACCAAGGTGGACAGCTTTTTTGTCAATAAGCTGGATAACATTGTCAGGGTCGCTGAGGAAGTAACAAATGCAGGTATTGCATGGCTTGATTACGACCTTTATATCCGCGCGAAAAAAATTGGTTTTGGCGATTCTTATATAGCAAACCTTGTAAATGTACCGCTTGACACGGTGCTCGACCTAAGGGTGAAATATCCCATTAAGCCCGTTTACAAGATCGTTGACACCTGTGCCGGAGAATTTGAGGCAGTCACACCATATTACTATTCTACGTATGAAGAACGGGATGACGTCATTGTGTCCGACAGGAGGAAAGTTCTTGTTGTTGGTTCCGGACCAATCAGAATCGGTCAGGGTATAGAGTTTGACTACTGCAGTGTCCATTCGGTAAGAACACTAAAGGAACTGGGTATAGAATCCATTATCATAAACAATAATCCGGAGACAGTCAGCACGGACTTTGACACCTCAGATAAGCTCTATTTCGAGCCATTGACCAAAGAATGCCTACTTGACATCATTGAGAAGGAAAATCCCGAGGGAATTATCGTTCAGTTTGGCGGCCAGACTGCAATAAAC
>JAEYRF010000223.1 GCA_023409615.1 Bacillota bacterium
ACCGCGAATATCTGTTGAAAACGCTGCTGCCATGGCTGTTGAAATACCAGGTTAATATACGAAAAGCCAGCCGCTTAAGCAAGCCAGTGGCAGATTATCTGAAGCAGTTTACAAATAATCAGGCGCTCATCGATATGATTGTGCAGCATTTTTTCAAAGATACGCCCACCTTTTTTGCACTAAGCTACTTTGGATTGTACCTGGATTACTTATATCCTAAGGGTGGCACGGGGGTCCTCGCTCAAACCGTAACCGACTATATTCAATGCGCCGGCGGCGAGATATTTACCAATACAGCGGTGACGCGGGTGGATACTAATCAAAATCAGCTGTACACGGCAGGAGGAGAATCTTACCGTTACAAAAAGTTGGTTTGGGCCGCAGACCAGAAATCTCTATACTCGGCTGTTGGTGAAATGCATACACCGAAGGTGGACAATCAGCGTTATATTGCTCTAAAGGGGCAAGGCGGCGATTCGATACTTTCTTTGTTTATGGGTGTTAATCTGGACAAGGACTACTTTGAGAGTCGTTGTGGTTCTCACGCGTTCTATACGCCATCGACGATAGGCCTGTCCTCACTAACAGATTGGAATAAGGCCTTAGCGACTGAAGAAGGATTATATGAATGGATTGGGCAGTACTTAGAGCGCACAACCTACGAGATATCCTGTCCAGCCTTGCGTGATGCTTCACTTGCACCAGAGGGAAAGACCGGCGTAATCGTTAGTACATTGATGGATTACCACCTCGCAAAGCACATTTCGGACACCGGCAGATATGATCAATTTAAAGAATATTGCATATATAAGATAAAATTTGTGTTGGCGGCATCGCTTTTCCCCGGCATAACCGAAATGGTTGACTTTGTGCTTTGCTCCACGCCGCTCACGGTTGAGCGGGAAACCGGGAATGCACATGGAGCCATTACGGGCTGGTCGTTTACCAATGACAAGTTGCCTGCGGAGAGCCGTTTCAGAAAGATTACAAACTCCATTAAAACACCAATAGAAGATGTTTACCAATGCGGTCAGTGGACTTTCAGCCCGTCTGGGTTGCCGGTCTCTATATTGACCGGGAAACTGGCAGCGGATGCAATTCGCAAGACGCTGAAGGTGAATGCTTCATGACTGTAATTATTATTGAGTTTGTCATTGTATTGGTAGGGCTTGCGGTTACTGCGGTTCTTTTTTATCGAATTCCAACTTTGCCAGAGGTCAACAAGAATTTATCGAATTATCCGACTATTTCGGTGATTATACCGGCACGTAACGAGGAACATAACCTTCCCTTGCTTTTGGCGGATTTGAGCGCACAGACCTTCCCTAATTTAGAAATCATCTGTGTAGACGACGAGTCAGAGGATTCAACTGGTCAAATTGCATTGGAAAATGGTGTTAAGCTGATAACCATAAAATCTAAGCCCGAAGGATGGATAGGCAAGTCTTGGGCTTGTCAAAATGGTGCAGATACAGCAACAGGTGAACTACTATTGTTTCTTGATGCCGATGTCAGGCTTGGACCCGATGGAATACACACACTTTTTTCCGTCTATTTGCAGCAAGGATGCACAGTATCTGTTCAACCTTACCATAAGACAGAAAAAATATATGAGCAGTTATCTATGATGTTTAATCTGGTTCAGATTGCCGCCAACGGAACGGCATTGCCAAAACCGCGCAATATTGGTCTTTTTGGACCTGTCATATTGATTTCACGGCAGGATTATGAAAAGGCGGGTGGACATGAAAGTGTTAAATCAAGCGTCGTGGATGATATGGCACTGGGTTCGCAACTCAATAAAATACGTTTAAAGTTTAGCCTTTATATCGGCAACAGTGATATTTCTTTTAGAATGTATGCAGACGGACTGCGTTCTTTACTGCAGGGTTGGGTTAAAAACATGGCTACAGGTGCAGCTAAAACGCCCTCTCTTGTTTTTATGATGGTTTTTCTATGGATTGCCTCACTTGTTTCCGTGCCCTTGCATATCGTAATTTTTTCAATACTTATGAATTGGCTCTGGCTGGTGATCTACTCAGTTCTTTATATTGTTTGGGTGTGTTTGTTAGTTATTCTTACAAGACGTATTGGTAAGTTTCATATCTGGGCAGTGATTTTATATCCGATATTAATGTTTGTTATGCTGGACATAATTATTGTTTCAGCATTCAAAAAAGTATTCGGCCTTAAAGTAAAGTGGAAGGGGCGGTCTATTAAGACTGAGGAAATAACATGCGAGTAATCTTTCTTCCAGAGGTATTAGCAATCATATTGTGCTTTGTTACCTGGCCTATACTGCAAGTTACTGCGGCATTGATTTGTTTATACTTGCCAGATCGTTATTTTTCACCCGACTCTTTTTTATTCCGCGCGCATCGTTTTGAAAAGGAAGGCCGTATTTATGACAGCGTTTTCAAGGTCAGTCGCTGGAAGCATCTGCTGCCGGATGGAGGAGCGATCTTGAAAAAACGAGGGTTTAGAAAGAAAAAGCTTGAAAGTTTTTCTAAAGAGTATTTGAATCGTTTTTTAGTTGAATCTGCACGTGGCGAACTTACTCATTGGTTGGCAATACTTCCATTCTGGGTTTTTGGCTTTTTCACTCCTCCACAGGTGATGTGGTATATGTTGGTGTATGCGTTGTTTGTAAATTTGCCTTGCATAGTAACGCAAAGATACAACCGGCCCCGTATTTATAAATTGCTTCGTAGAATTTCGAGCCATATCTGGGAGGCTAAAGGACGAGCAAATTCCCTGCTGTCGTGAATTATAACAGTTATGGAAACCTACGACTGTATGCCGAACAGGGGCGAGCTTGTCTTGAAGAATGTTTGTTTAAACGATCAATCGCGAGGAGGTTTTGAGTTTGGAATATTTGAATTTTTCAAGAGAACAGCTGTTGAACCGTATTAATGAACTTGAGATGTTAGCGCAGGAGCTGCTTAGAGAAAAAGAACAAGAAACTAAGCTAGAATACGCATGGACGGGTAATCTTGGTCATTGGTATTGGAATATAAAAACCAATGAGGTTACCTTCAATCCCCTCAAAGTGACAACGCTTGGGTATGACAAAAGCGAGATTCCGGAGCATGTCACTTATCAGTTCTTTACAGAAAAGCTGCATCCGGAGGATTTTCAAAAGGCGATGGACTCCATGTATGATCACTTGTATGGCAAAGCGGATGTTTACGAGGTCGAATACCGCATTAAGGCGAAAAACGGATCATTCAAATGGTATTATGACCGTGGAAAGATAACGCAATATGATGATAACGGTAAACCTGTATTCCTAGCGGGTATCGTGTTCGATATCACCGAAAAGAAGGAAACGCAATTAGAACTAGAGCATAAAAACAGAATTCTTTCCGAAATGTCATTGATTGATGGTCTTACAAAAATTGGCAATAGAGGAACACTGATTGAGCACTTTGAAGCCGAGATAGCTGAAGCGAGCCGGACCAGCAGGCCTCTATCTATTGCTATCTTTGACATCGATGATTTCAAGAAAGTCAATGACAGCAAGGGGCATGTTTATGGGGACCAAGTGCTTGTTGATGTTGCTTCAATTATGAAAAAAAGTATCAGAGAAACTGATTTTGCGGGAAGATACGGCGGAGAAGAGTTTATGGTAATTTTTCCAAACACCACTTTGTCTGTTGCCCATAAAATATCTGAGCGGATCAGACAAGCTATTGAGGGACATAACTTTGTTGACGGATTGAGGATAACCATCAGTGGAGGAGTCGGTAGATACAATAATGAAACGCTCACCGAACTTGTTCATTCGGTGGATAACAAGCTTTATACCGCGAAAAGAAGCGGAAAAAATCAGATAGTGTCTGATATGTAATTGTTATGCAGCAAAACTAATTGCATACCAGCTGAAACCCTGGAGGGATAGAGCATCTGGGGTTTTGCATTGAAAAATATATTGTATAACTCGTCAGAGATGAACGGGTATAGTTAAACTTGTATAATTAACTACATTTCTATATAATTTATGCTATAGGTAATGTTTGTAAGAATACCTTAAAGTGCTCTCTGCACGAATCCGGCGCTTGATCGCGAAAAACGGTATAGGCCTGAAGAGGCAGATATATCTGAGGAATCGGCCGAATATTTTCAGACGGTATCGGGACCGGCAAGGGAACATGATTTTATGCTTTTAATAAAAATAAGGAGGACAATAAAATGGATGAAAACAAGACACTTAAAAATTTAATGGCGGCATTTGCTGGAGAATCTCAAGCAAACAGAAAGTATACAGCATATGCCAGGAAAGCTGAAAAAGACGGAAAATTGAACGCAGCAAAATTGTTTAGAGCCGCGGCTGACGCCGAGACACTTCATGCCTTAAAACATTTTGAAGTGGCAGGTAAAATTGGTTCAACAGAAGATAATCTGAAGGATGGAGTTGCAGGAGAAACCTACGAGTATAAAGAGATGTATCCTGATTTCGTAAAAGAAGCTGAGGCGGAAGGAAACAAAGCAGCGCTGATGACATTCACATTTGCAATGAAAGCGGAAGAGGTTCATGCCGGGCTTTATCAGGAAGCATTAGATAACCTTGACCAGACAGAAGAAGTCTTTTATTATCTTTGCCCCGTCTGCGGAAATATTGAAAAATTCGTACCGGAAAAATGCAGTATCTGCGGCGTTCCGGGAGCCAAATTCATAAAGTACTGATTTCCATATAAAGATGCCCTCGGCTGTCGAATTGATCGGCAGCCGGGGAATGGCTTCAGAGTGTTTTGCGGAGGGGATATGATGCTGAAATTACTGGCATTTGATTACGGCGCCGGCAGTGGAAGGGCGATGCTTGGAGATTACGATGGAGAACAGATCAAGTTGACTGAGCTACATCGGTTCTCAAACGATCCCGTAAATGTTGCGGGAAGCCTTCACTGGGATACTCTCAGATTGTTTCATGAAATGAAACAAGGGATTTTGAAATGTATTGCGAAGGGCAACCGGGATCTGGCCTCCATCGGGATTGATACATGGGGGGTAGACTTCGGATTGCTCGATTCCTCCGGGAGACTTCTTTCGAACCCTTATCATTACAGAGACGGAAATACAGAGGGCATGATCGAAGAGGCCTGTAAGATTGTTCCAAGAAGAGAAATCTACATGCATACAGGCATCCAGTTCCAGTTATATAATACGCTTTATCAATTGCTTTCCATGACAAAGAAGAATCCACGACTTCTGGAGAATGCCTCGACAATGCTATTGATGCCTGACTTATTCAGATATTTTCTTACCGGTGAAAAAAGTACGGAATATACCATCGCAAGTACGACACAAATGCTGAATGCCGGGAGCAGATCCTGGGATGAACAGCTGCTTACAGCATTGGGAATACCCCAAAATATACTCACTCATATCATCGAACCCGGCACCCTTACCGGGAAGCTGACGGCAAGCGTGTCTGAAGAACTGAATATCGGGCCTGTCCCTGTCGCCGCTGTAGCAGGCCATGATACCGCAAGTGCGATCGTGTCGGTTCCGGCAGCGACGAAGGAATATGCTTACCTTAGCAGTGGGACATGGTCACTTCTTGGGGTTGAATCATCCACTCCAATTATCAATGATGATACTTACACAATGAATTATTCCAACGAGGGCGGCTTTGGCGGAAAAACCAGGCTGTTGAAAAATATCATCGGCCTTTGGATCCTGCAGGAATGCAAAAGATACTGGGAAGCAGAAGGCCTAGATTTAAGCTTTGCAGAGCTTGATGAAGGTGCTGCGCAGGCAGAACCGTTCATGTCATTTATTGATCCTGATGATATGGCTTTTTACAAACCCGGTAAAATGCCAATCAGAATACAGGATTTTTGCCGTTTAACCGGACAAAAGATCCCTGCCGATAAATATCAGATCACACGCTGCATTCTGGAAAGTCTGGCTTTAAAATACCGGTTGTCGCTGGAGGGCCTGGACAAAATCGTCGGATACAGGATCCCGGTGCTTCATATCGTTGGTGGAGGATGTAAAAATAAAATGCTCTCGCAGTTTACAGCTAATGCGATCAACAGGCCTGTGATCGTTGGTCCCGTTGAGGCCACTGCTACCGGAAATATTATTTGCCAGCTGGTTGCTTTGGGTGAGATAAAGGATCTTTCGCAAGGAAGAGCGATTGTTGAAAAATCATTCCCTTCTGAGGTTTATACACCGCAGGATGTATCGATCTGGGATGATGCTTACGGTAAATTTGCCGCGTTTTGTGAAAAAAGTTGTAAACTATAGAAAAAGTGCTATAATTATGCGCTAAGAGGATGTATACACATAAGAGGATATTTACGCAAAGGGAAAATATATTTGTGAAGGAAGTTGATGAAATGAGATTTGAACTGGTTCATCCGGCGGAACAATTAATTATGATTATGGATCGTATATATAAATACGGGATGACAACGACCTCAGGAGGAAATCTTTCCATCAGGGATGAAGACGGAGATATATGGATAACTCCTTCCGGCATTGATAAAGGTACACTTACAGTTGAAGATATCATTCAGGTTAAGGCAGATGGTACCATTATCGGAAAGCACAAGCCTTCCTGCGAACTTCCCTTTCACCAATCAACGTACAGGATGAGACCTGATATAACGGCTGTGTTGCATGCCCATTCTCCGGCGCTCGTTTCATTCAGTATTGTCAGACGGCTTCCTGATACAAAGCTTATCCCAAATGCCGCTCTTATCTTTGGCGAGGTTGGATTGGCCGAATATGGCCTTCCCGGGAGCGAAGATCTTGGATGTAAAATTTCTGAGGTGTTTAAACAGGGCATTAACACGGTGTTATTGGAAAATCATGGCGCTGTAGTTGTTGGTGAGGATCTTTACCAAGCGTTTATGGTATTTGAGACACTCGATTTTTGTGCCAGGATGGAGATAGCCGCACGAAGGATAGGAAAACCGATAGCCCTTACAGCTGAAGATATAGACATGGCAAATAGCAGAAAGAACGCGCAGATGCAGGAGTTTATCCCACTGAACGTTAGCAGTGATGAAAAAAAGGCACGGAAGATGATCTGTGAAATGGTACATCGCTCTTATGATCAGATGCTCTTTACCAGTACACAGGGTGCAGTATCAACCCGCCTGGAGGATGGATCGTTTCTGATTACACCTGACTTGGCAGATCGGAAATACCTTGATACAAAGGAGATCGTCCGGATAGAACAAGGGAAGAAAGAAGCAGGGAAAGTACCGGACAGCTTAGTTTCGCTGCATCAGAGCATTTACAGTAAGCACTCTCATATTAATACTATAATTACAGCCCAGCCCCCAAATATTATGGCATTTTCGGTGACGAGAGAAAAATTTGATTCCAGAACGATTCCGGAAAGCTATATAGTACTTCGGAATATTCCAAAGCTGCCATTTGAATCAAGCTACATCCATCCGGACAAGATTGCGGAAATCTTTAAGAAAGACACTCCGATTGTACTTATTGACAATGATAGTATCATTGTAACAGGTAATTCACTCATTAATGCCTTTGATAGGCTGGAGGTGGCCGAATACAGTGCTAAGGCGCTTATTGATTCTAAAGTCTTGGGTGATGTTGTTATAATAAACGATGAACAGATAGATGAGATTGAAGAGGCTTTTGACCTGAAATGAACATGCCGGCACTATTCTTTTTCCGCCTGATTGCCGTAGGTTGCTATCAATGATATTCTTGCAATAAAAATTTTCAGATGCCTGATAAATTGTTTTTCTCTTTCTACTATTTTCAGGCCTGCTCTGAACTTGTCATCATTTGATAGGCAATACATGACCTCGCATTTGATTGTGTACTGGATGCCATCAAGCATGATCTGGATCGCAAGGACCTTACCAATGTCGATTCTATCATCGCAAATAATACCAATCCCACTCATGGACAGATCACTGATCATGAATGTGAGGGGATAGCGTAAAAAGGAAGGTTCTATCTCTGCAGTGTCTGATATTGCACTGCACTCTATTTTCTGGAAGTATCTCACTCTCACAAACAGGCGACGGTCAGCAAGCTGCTTTTCATCTAGTTGATGCAATATAGTATAGTCATTACCCCAAACATTTTCGTCCAGCGGCATCTGGTCGGTTTCCGGCGAAGCCCTGGAGCCAGTATCCGCAGTTGCATTCTTTAGCGTATCTGCGACATATAGCTTTGTATCGTTCTGCTTTTTTTCTTTTTTTCTGCCGTCACTGATTACTATTTTGTCTGCCATTTGCCCTCATCTGCCCTCATCTATTCTCAGTGTTGTTAAAGGTCTATATCCATTCTACCAAAGTGCGCCATCCGAATAAATAGACGTAGATTCTTATAAGGCTGGGGCTTTGGTCCTATCATAGATACAAAAAATTCAATAAATTAATGGGGTACATATACTTTCTTTACAATTAATGATATTATAGATACGAATTATTTTTTGTTTAACAATATGAATGCCTATAAACGATAATTATTTTCAGGGGACGTTGCCTGTGGATAACAAAGATGCAGGGAAATCAATTAACATCACATGCGAATTTTCTGATCGAGAACTTGAGACGGTCTATTTTGCACAAGATATATATGGATCAATTAAGTATCTGAAGATTCTTGTCCTTGCTTTAGGCATACTTAATTTATTTTTCCTGATTCCTGATATCCTAATCATTGGGAATCACAGATCCATTTATATTGTGGTGGCTATCAGGGTTTTTATTTTGATAATTGCTATTTTGCTTTTTTACTTTATTAAACGGTTTGAAAGCCCTTATGTTATTTCTGTTTTGGTTTCTGCAGGCGAGCTGATTTCTTTTGGAGCCTTTATACTGATCTTTCTGCAATATCCGAAACCTGACCTCCTGATTCAAGTGCTTGGCTTAATCATCATCATATTAATGATTTTTATCATCCCAAACCGTTGGGTCTATATGATTAGTATATCTGTAATATGCAGTGCCTGCTTCTTTCTGATTGCTGTTTTAAAATTTGCCGATGAACCGAAGTTGAGTGCGTTTCCCGCAGGTATTGTATATACAGTTTTAGTCATTATTCTATCTGCTTTTTCTTCATTCAGAATGAATTATAACAGGAGGGTCCATCATCTATTCGAAATACAGCTTGAGAAAATGTCAGTTACAGATTCGCTGACAGGGCTGATGAATAAAGCGAAGTTGTATGATGAGCTTCACATGTGGATGAATTTCTCACGAAGATATAAAACCCCTCTTTCATTGATCCTTCTAGACATTGATAACTTTAAGTACATCAACGATAAATATGGACATGTAGCCGGTGATGATGTTATGGTTAGAGTAATAGGAATTATTAGTACAATGATTCGTGAGACTGATGCATTTACCCGCTGGGGAGGGGATGAATTTTCCATCATCATGCCTCATACAGGCAGGGTGCAGGCTCTTGATATAACGGAGCGGTTAAGGCAGGCTATTTCAGATACTACCTTCCTTCCGGATTATCATGTGACCTGCAGTTTTGGTGTGACCTCTCTTAATTCCCGCGTAGTTCAGATTGATCAATTTATCAGTGCAGCGGATCAGGCTTTGTACAAAGCTAAGAATTCCGGGAAAAATGTTGTAATGTATTGATTCTTAAGTAAAAACGACACTATAAATTACTGATTTTGGAGGAATTAACGATGGTACAGCCATATGATCTGAGTCTTGAAGAGTTGAAGAAGTATAAGCCTGAGTTAACTAAGCAACCTGATTTTGAAGTATTTTGGGAATCGACAAAAAAAGAATTGACGGGGGTAGAGAATTACTGCGAACTGGTTTCATATCCATACCCCGCAAAGGGTGTCAACGTCTATAGAGTTACCTTCCGGGGATTTATGAATGCTGAAATCGACGGATGGTTTGCCATTCCGGACGGATCGGGGAAATATCCGGGAATAGTTGTCTACCATGGCTATAACTGGGCGATGGACGGATGTATTCATGACACGGTTAATTTGGCACTGCATGGGTACGCAGTACTGCAAATGCTTGTACGCGGCCAGCAGGGCGGCAGCGTGGATAATGTTGTCGCGTCTCATGGAAATGCTGCAGGCTGGATGACCAAGGGTATTCTGTCTAAGGATGAATACTATTACAGAGCTGTCTATATGGACAGTGTACGTGCATTGGAAGTACTTGCGGGAATGGATTGTGTTGACGAGAACAGGATCGGTGTCATGGGAGGCAGTCAGGGCGGCGCTTTGACACTTGCTGCTGCAGCGCTTTGCGACATCCCCAAGGTTGCAGTTGCGCAGTATCCTTATTTGTGCCATTTCAACAGAGCGATAGATATTACTCCTCAGATGCCTTATGGCGAAATCAATGAATTTTTCCGCAGGTATTCAGATCCTTCAGTTGAGGAGCAGGCAAAAAGAACCCTCACTTATTTTGATATCATGAATCATGCCGAAAATATCAAATGTCCTGTCCTGGTAGCATCGGGTCTGGTTGATGAGATCACACCACCGTCAACAATATTCGCCGCATACAATCATATGACGTGTCCGAAGGAGATAGAAGTCTATCGCTACTTTGGACATGAGTATATACCAGGTTTTGTTGGAAAACAGCTTAGTATGATGATGAAGCATCTGCAGCCCTAAGGCTGCAGATGCAGTAAATTTTTGTGATAAATTGATTATTACCAATCAGATTACCAACCAGGAAGTATAAGGGATATAAAAGAAATTGACATTGTTCTTGTTTCAGCTATACTAATGCTATTACGCAATTATTACTTGACGGAATGGTGATCTAATTGAAAGGAATCTTTGCAGCAAAGGAAAGACCTAAGGCAATTCTTTATCTGGCTATTACCGCGACACTCTGGAGTCTCGGAGGACTGCTGATCAAATCGGTGGATGCAAGTCCGCTAGCTATCGCAGGGGTAAGAAGCGGAAATTCGGCGCTAATTATATTGTTGGTAACCGGGAAACCAAAATTTAACTGGTCATTCCCGCAAATCGGTGCAGCGATATCCTACGCTGCTATGGTTATGCTTTTTGTTGCCGCCAATAAAAATACTACAGCGGCTAATGCGATATTAATACAGTATACTGCGCCTGTTTATGTAGCGCTTTTGGGAGCGTGGTTATTAAAGGAAAAGGTAAAGCTGCTGGATTGGGTTACTATTGTCCTTGCCATTGGAGGCATGCTGTTGTTTTTTCTGGACGATATCAATATGGAAAGTGTTTTCGGAAATATCCTGGCAGCCGGCAGTGGTGTTTCCTTTGCCCTGTTTGCAATTTTTATGCGGATGCAGAAGGATGGATCTCCCATCGAGTCTGTAGTATTGGGCAATATTTTGACAGCCATCATTGGCGTGCCCTTTGTTTTCAGCAGTATGCCTGACGGGAAAGGATGGCTTTTTCTCGCGGTGTTAGGAATAATCCAGCTTGGACTGCCATATATCCTTTACTCAAAAGCAATTAAGCATGTGACGGCGTTTGAGGCGACACTGATACCAATCATCGAGCCGATCCTTAATCCGGTGTGGGTGTTTTTGGTACTGGGTGAGACACCGGGCAAATGGGCCATTATCGGAGGGGTTATTGTTATTGTGGTCGTCACAGGCAGATGCCTGATATCGGTACGGACTCCGCAGGAAAATGTGGAGCTATAAATCAGTCTCTATCGCCCAATTTATAATCTGCGATCAGCTCAAGACGGCTTCCGAGGCCGGTTTTCTTGAAGATGTTGCCGGCATGGAATTTTACCGTACTCTCTGTGATATACAATGCGTTGGCAATCTCTGCATTGGACATGCCCTGTATAATAAAGTTGAAAATATCCTGCTCTCTAGCCGACAGTCCGAAGCGGTTTACATACTCAGTGAGCCGCTGCTTTTCAGCTGCCTCCGGACTTGTAATGGAAACGTACAGCTTCTGATACAGCAGGAAGAAAAGTGCGGTTACAAGCATGTAAACAACACTCGAAAGCACAATGAGGGGAATACCTGTAAGTGCGTCGGCGCATAATGTTCCGACTGACTCTCCAAGACGTCCCACCAACAAACCGAAAACGGCAAGAGCCGGCATACCCACCTTGCCAGAAATGTCTGAGAAAACCAAAATACGGTACACTGACCAGAAACCCAAGAACAGATAGGCCAGCATCCACATAGCTGTTTCTCCGGCAGCGTTACTGCCAAGTGCCAATGCCGCAAATGGAAAAGCAAGCGCCGCCAGACAACAGATTGCTCCCCAACGGCGATTCTTATCGCTGACAACTCCGGCTATAATGAGACCGACGCCATAAAATGCGCGTGTGAACTCTATATAGACACTGTCCATTGCTCCTTTGAGCGGAAAGGAGAAGCCGAGTGTGTTTTCCATCGATAACAGCAATAGTATAGCTGCGGCTAGCCAAACAGTCTTTTTATTAAAGCCGGTATGAAAATATCGGCTTTTTTCAACCGCAGGAGGTGGTGGAAGCCAACGCAGGAGCAATAATGACAGGGCTGCGAGCAACACTATGGCAAAGAAGCTATTGCTATGCCACAAGAAGCGTTTACCCATCGGGAGAGACAAAAGCCATGTACCGATGCTGCCAAAGGCGTATGCAGAGCCAAACACCAACCCTCGGCGCTGCTGTGGAATATCAGTGGCAAGCCTCGTCAGATAGCACCCTGACAAGACTCCGATTGATATGTTGAGCAGTGTGCCGACAGTGATGATAACTGCTAAAGATTGTGTAAACAGAGATAAAGCTGTGCAGATCAACGCGATTATGGTAGCCAGAAAGGGGAATAACCGACCGCCGGCGAAAGAAGAGCGTTTGGCGAACATAAGTCCGACTGCGCCGATACCGGCAGCCTGACAGACGTAGTACGCTCCGCATACCAGCAAATTCACCGTTCCTCCATCCAGCATTCCGAGCATCCGGTACGCTTGTGTAATATATGCCGTACCCGTCCAAAGAAAACCAAGACCAATAAGTGCAACAGAGTACAAATATTTGTTTCTCATCTGGATACCATTTTTTATCATAATCTATCTCCTGTGATCAGCATTGCAAAGCATATATTAGGCCACATATATTGACATAATTATAGCATACAACAGCAGCAAGTATAAAGAAAAAAGTCAAAAAGGAGTGAATAAAGTCCACCTATACCAAAACTATACTATGCTTTTTGCCCGTCTGTACCCTATCTGGACTGTCCATGCAGAAAACTTACGTTTATGCTGTTACTGGAGGTGATCGATATGACATCACAGAGACGATGTTTTGCCTATGAGAAAAACATCGTCATAAACGCCCTGTACGATACCATCGAGGCATTGGGGCTTTCCCTTGACAGCTCAAACAGCATGCGTGGCACATTGATAGTATCCGACACGAAGCACACTGGTAGAATGCGTATCGCACTCAGCTTTGACGCAGTTAGGAAGCAAACTCAGGTAGAGATCTTTCCTGACGACACCGGAATAGACATTACCGAAGTCTGGGCTAATATCGTTTTGGATGAACTCTCGGGAAGAATGGAGTATTTGCACCAATTCGTTCTTGAAAGCAGCAACGGGTTATATGGAACGAAGCACTAAGATATGAGAGGTGGAGTTTAAATGAAAAAAGCACAGCGTATTTTAGCAGCCCTATGTATAGTCTTTATCACACTTACAACATTGACGTTTAATGTCTATGGCACAGAGCCTTCAATGACGAACTTTGATAAAGCGCAAAGCTATAAGCCTGGGCAGTTTCCTGATATCAGCGAAAATGAATGGTTTGGCTTCAATAAACAACGTGTTGTTTGCAAGGTGTATGAATTGGGTTTGATGCAGGGAAAAGGCGCCATGTTTGACCCAAATGCCGGAGTTACCTTAGCTGAAGCAGTTACAATGGCCGCAAGATTAAATAATATCTATAGCGGCGGCGATTGGGAGTTTCACCAGAGCTCCCCATGGTATTATACGCATCTCGAATATGCAGTCTACAAAGATATTGTCGGATTTGAAACCTTTAAAGATCTTACAAAGCCCGCGACCAGGGCGGAAATGGCCCACATATTTGCTCGTGCCCTTCCCGAAGGTGAATTTGACGCTATTAATAAAATAGACGCCTTGCCTGACGTTAATTCCGGTACACCTTACCAGAGCGAAATCTTTAGGCTCTACAAATCTGGTATTCTTACCGGTAACGATGCATATGGCACTTTTGGACCAAATGATACGATTACCCGTGCACAGGCAGCAGCTATCATAACGAGAATAGCTATTCCATCAGAAAGAGTATCTTTCACTCCGGCTAAAAAAGATGAAGCAAAAGATAATGAAAAACCGGTGATCAAAGAACCTGCCGGTGAAGAACCGGCGAGTATGATACCTGTCTGGAGTGAGGTTTATTCTGAGGGCATGACCGTAAAAACAAAGAATGAGTTAGCTGATCTGGTCGATGCTGCATTCTATAACCTGGTTCCGGGATTTGAAATCCTGCTTGAAAATGATGCATACGATGAATACTTTGACGATGTTGATTTTTCGGTGAGACATTCGAATTTAGGCTACACTAGCTCGAATTATGATTATCAGACCAAGGTGTTTAGTCAAGAAATTAAGTATTTCCTGTTTCACCAAATGCAGGCTCTCATATTCAACCGAAAAGCAATTGAACAGCATGTAACTGAGGATATGAGAAAGTATGATGCTCAAATGAATGCAATACTGGATAAAATAGTTAAACCAGGCATGACTGAGAAACAAAAGGTCAAGGCAGTACATGACTATATGGTTGTTAACTACAAATATGACGAAGATTTTGATGTAGGCTTGTACGGTACTGATACCTATGCTTTTCACGGGCTTTTGAATAACGGAACCGGGGTCTGCCAGGCATACGCGGAATTGTTCTACCTTTTTATGAGCTATGTAGATATCGAATGCATCTTTGTGGGAGGCTGGGCGGATGGTGGAACCGGTGAATATGGACTTCATGCATGGAATGTTGTCTATGCTGACGATGGCTATTACCATGTAGATGTGACCTTTGATGACCCGTTGCCTGACTCAGGCAGCAAAATCTCGTATGATTATTTCCTGAAAACAGATGATGAAATGGCAATAGATCATGATTGGTGATGCGGCCAACACCTCCCGGAGCATGATAGCAACCATCCTCTGGAGGCTTGAAGGCGAGCCGGACGCAGCAGATCCGGGATCCTTTGCCGACGTTGCGGATGGCAAATGGTATTCCAAGGCAGTGGCGTGGGCCGCTGGGAATGGCATTGTAGATGCTGAAATATGGGCTAATATCGTTTTGGATGAACTCTCCGGGAGAATGGAGTATTTGCACCAATTCGTTCGTGAAAACAGCAACGGGTTATATGGAACGAAGCACTAAGATATGAGAGGTGGGGTTTAAATGAAAAAAGTACAGCGAATTTTGGCAGCCCTATGTATAGTCTTTATAACACTTACAACATTGACCTTTAATGTCTACAGCGCAGAGCCTTCAATGACAAACTTTGAAAAAGCGCAAAGCTATAAGCCGGGGCAGTTTCCCGATATCAGCGAAAATGAATGGTTCGGCTTCAATAAACAACGTGTTGTTTCCAAGGTGTATGAATTAGGCCTGATGCAGGGAAAAGGCGCCATGTTTGACCCAAATGCCGGAGTTACCTTAGCTGAAGCAGTTACAATGGCCGCAAGATTAAATAATATCTATAGCGGAGGCGATTGGGAGTTTCACCAGAGCTCCCCATGGTATTATACGCATCTCGAATATGCAGTTTATAAAGATATTGTCGGATTTGAAACCTTTAAAGATCTTGCAAAGTCCGCGACCAGGGGAGAAATGGCCTACATATTTGCCCGCGCCCTTCCCGAAGGTGAATTTGCCGCTATTAATAAAATAGATGCCTTGCCTGATGTCAATTCCGGTACACCTTACCAGAGCGAAATCCTTAGGCTATACAAATCGGGTATTCTTACCGGTAACGATGCATATGGCACCTTTGGACCAAATGAGACGATTACCCGAGCGCAGGCTGCAGCTATTATTACGAGAATAGCTATTCCCTCAGAAAGAGTATCATTTACTCCTGCTAAAAAAGATGAAGCAAAAGATAAGGTGGAGACCATAATGCTAAACATTCAGAAGGCCCCAGAGGTCACTCTTGATTTAAAGCAATATGATGGCGGCCATTTTAGTATGGATCTGCCAACAGGATGGAAGCTGGAAACGGTGGGTGAATATGAGAATTTCGGCTTCCGGGCCTATGATCCCAACAATCCCGCAAGACAAATATTCTTCTATGGAAATATGAAGTACTTTTTAAAGAGTGATGCAGGCAAGAAGGCATGGGAAACATACCTCGCATATGGAGGTTATGGCGATGCTCAGGTATATGCTGATGCTTATGTTCTTTCTCCGGCCACAACAGAGCAATTCTTTTACACCTTTAATGACTATACCTCATATGCTAAGAAATACGGTGTGGTACATAACTTTGCTGCTTTTAATGATCTGGAAATAGTAGAGAGTACGCCGCGTAATTCGCCAATTGCTTCTAACTGTGTGGACGATTCAATTGTCAGAGCACTTTTCACTCAAAATGATATACCTTGTGAAGGACTTTTTGCGGCTGGAGTTGCTGATGCCATGACATCTTATATGTATAATACTGATGCTGGGTACTATGTCGTTTATTATATAACGGGAATCTCCGCACCGGCAGACGAGTTTTATGCGCTTCAGAACACGCTTTCACAATCTCTATCCAGCTTCAGTTATTCTCAAAGCTATATCGATCAGGGAGTTCAACGGATCGATGAAGGAACGAAGCTAGCATTGGAAATCGGCAAGATGCTCTCACAAGCGTCAGATTCATACAATCAGGCATGGCATGACCGTCAGCGTCCAATTGATGCATTATCTCAAAAACGAAGCGATTCCAGGCTTGGTTATGACCGGATCTATGATACAGAGACAGGGGAAACATATCGTGCAGAGCTTGGTTTTTATGATGATTATGACATCAATCGGGATGACTATGCAAACCGGAATCTACAGCTGGTACCTGACGATGGCTATAGTCTCTATGAAAAGAGAATATCGGGATATATCACCAAGTAATTACGAATATGTAATCAGTGAGAAAAAGACATTATGAGAGGTAGAGTTTAAATGAGAAAAACACAGCGAATTTTGGCAGCCCTATGTATAGTCTTTATCACACTTACAGCATTAACGTTTAGTGTCTACGGCGCAGAGCCTGTGCAGACAGCGGACGCTGTCACGGATGTTTCGACGGTTGCCGGGCTTCGGACAGCGCTGGAAAATGACGCAGGCGCTCATATCAGGCTGACAAAGAATATCACCTTCACCAGGGCAAACGCAGCCGACGAGGATGGTGGCGTTAACCTGGGAGAGGGCTATTACATAATTGATTTGAACAACTATAAAATTGAATACAACTATATAGGCAGGAACGGTGACCCCAACGGTTCGCCGCTGGTCACCCGTAACACAAAAGGTCTTACCATCAACGGCCCCGGAAATATCATAGGTGGGGCGTATGCTGTTGAACAAGGTAACCCCAGGGGTTTTTTAAAGGTCAACGGCGGAAAGCTTCAGGGCGTTATAAACTCCGGAATCCGTATGACCGGCGGTGTTGCCTACATCAATGGAGGGACTCTCACCGGTAATTTCTACGGCGTTTTCCACGAAGACGGCATAGTCGTCTTGAATGGCGGGACAGTAAAAAGCGTACGTTATAAGAATATGGGGTATCAGTCGCGACAATACGGTGTGGTCAAAAATGGCATTTTCACCGGCAACGCCACTCTCGATGACCTTGTTTTGATTGTCGATGACCTCACCATCAGCGCAGGCTCCAGCATAAAGACGGTTCGCGGCGGTGGACTGATCGTTAAGAATAGCTTTGTCAACAATGGAACATTCACCCATGAATCCGGTATCAAAAGTATAGGTGGCGAGGCGCTTATAATTAATTATTTGGGAGTCACAATCGGACAGGATGTAGCGTTCAAATCTCTAAAGATGCAGGAACGCGCGTGGCTGACCATAGAAAACGGAGCGACTGTGACTGTCAGTGACGCCTTTGTAACGGAGCAGGGCTGCTCCATCATAGCTAAAGAGGGAACACTCAGGCTTTTGGGCAGCATCGACCACAGCGGATATGCCGAAGGCGTTCCTGAGCTTGAGGCCCTTCAGGGCGACAACGGCGGCGGAGACCCGGGTCAGGGTCAGGGACCAGGGCCAGGGCAAGGGCCGGGGTCGGAGCAGCGTGACTTTATTATGGAGACCACTGCTGCCGAGAAGCTCAAGGCACTGGGGCTATTTCAAGGCGTCGGTACCAACCCGGACGGCAGTACAAACTTTGACCTCGCTCGCAAACCCTCGCGCACAGAGGCGCTGGTCATGCTCATACGTCTGCTCGGCAAGGACAACGAGGCCACATCCGGAAGCTGGACCCATCCCTTCACCGATGTCCCAAAGTGGGCGGACAATTATGTTGGATATGCCTATGAAAACAAGCTCACAAATGGTATCTCCACCACCGAGTTCGGTACAGGAACTGCCTCCTACAAGACATATCTGACCTTCGTTTTGCGTGCGCTTGGCTACTCGGATAAGGAAGGTGTCGATTTCACATGGGACATGCCTGATGATCTGGCGCTTTCTATAGGTATCATGGCTGTGGGTATGCACCATGAAGATTTCCTCCGAGCAGACGTTGTGCTGGTTTCCGAAGCTGCATTGAATGCAATGCTCAAGGATGGCAGTAATTCATTGCTTGATAAGCTGATTGAAGATGGTGCTGTAACACAGACACCATAGTTCATAGTGTTGAAAAAATACCGAAGGGAGAAAGGTTGAAATGAAAAAATTGAAAGTGTGGTTGTTTCTTCTATGTAGCGTTATAGTTATGGCTCTAATGCCCACGGTGGCGCAGGCGGAGGGTGTAGCGTATATTGAATCTGATATTACGGTAGATACGACATGGCATGCCGGAACATACTATATCTGCCATGTGGGTAACCGTGAGCCAATAGTGAAGGAAGGCGTTACGCTGACAATTGAAAGTGGCTCGACGGTGTATTTTGGCAATCGTGTCAATGTACCCGTACCAGATACCGGCAAATACCCTTATTCCTCTCTTACGGTGAATGGCACATTGATCGCCAACGGGGTAACATTTACCACTATCCCCGACAGTGAGGGAGAAACTTTATGGAAGGATGCCGGATGGCAAGGAATTATTGCCAACTCTGTAGATCCGGCAAAACCGGCCAGTCTCTCCTTTACTAATTGCACATTTAGAAACTGCCGTGGCGCCTATACCGTGTCAGGCGTAGAGAGAAATGGGGTTGATGATGGCCAAGAGGTCAACATTACCGTAAATAATTGTGTTTTTGAAAGCCCAAACAAAACTGATTTATACCCATTCTCGGCGGCTATATATTACAGCAATGGGCAAAATCGTGCAGGGAAAGGAACCATTTCCGTCAAAAACACAGAATTTACAGACTATAACCGCGGCATTATAGTGGGAGGTAACCAGCGGGACGATATCGATATAAGTATTGATGGATGTACATTCAACAATGTTTCAAAAGAGCTCATAAGAATTGAAAGCGGAAGGTCAGCCGTTTTACAGAACTGTACATTTAATGATATCAAGGAGGGAATGGAACGTACAGTTGAAATCTTTTATGCACAAAATGAGAGAAGCTCAGCAGATCAAACGGTGACAATCAGCGGCAATAAATTCAACGGTGACGAAACAACTGTCAAATATCCAATTGTAGTCGGAGCAAATGCTAAAATAAATGAGAATGTTGATGGCGTCCCCAACACTTTTAGCAGGACTTATCCTAAAGCTTATCGGTATATTAGATTCTCTGGCGGTATAGGTAGTATCAGTACAACATACGCCTCTGCTGAGCACGCGGTTTGGGGTTACGCAGGCACCCCGTATCTGATGACTAACGATGTGAGGGTTTATGATTATGATAATGAGGCTCAAAATGATGGCATCCACAGCTCTCTCGTAATCAAACCCGGCGTTACTGTTAACTTTGCTGCGCATGTAGGACTTGACATAGACGGAGCATTAACAGCTGAGGGAAGAGCAGACAAACACATTACCTTCCGAAAAAAGCCAGGTGCTGATTGGTGCTTTGGACTTACAGCCGGCGGTGCTCTTGAGGGTCCCATCAGCTTAAAATACTGTGATTTTATAGGCCTGAATCATGGCATTATTAAGGTGAAAAGTACAGCTTCGACACCTCTCATTGAGATTGAAAACTGTACAGTTCAAAGCGCCTCTGATGCGCAGGACAATCTTTTTACCGATGTGAGTGAGAAGGACTGGTTCTATGATGCGGTAAGTTTTGCCTATGAAAATGGTTTAATGACAGGCACCGGCACTAAGACCTTCAGTCCTGCGGCCAACACCTCCCGGAGCATGATAGTAACCATCCTCTGGAGACTTGAAGGCGAGCCGGACGGGGCAGATCTGGGATCCTTTGCCGACGTTGCGGATGGAAAATGGTATTCCAAGGCAGTGGCGTGGGCCGCTGAGAATGGCATTGTAGATGGCTACTCTGCGGATAAGTTCGGGCCGGAAGACATTATTACCCATGAACAGATGGTAAAGATACTTTACTCTTACGGGGATTACAAGAAATACAATGTAGGCGCCCGCGGCGATATCTCAGCCTTCACCGACAGCCCCTCCGGCTGGGCATTGGAATATATGAAATGGGCAGCTGCCGAGGGCTTGCTTCAGGGCAAGGACAATGTACTTCTTAGCTCGCGGGGTAACACAACGCGCAGCGAATGTGCAGTCATTTTACAGAGATTTATCGAAAAATATGACCCATAGCATAACAAGGTTACATAATGTTCATCATCCTACAAGGTGCCTAGACTAAACTAAGCAAAGCTACAAATGATATGCAACACAATAATGATAAGGGTGCTGTTTCGCAAGGGATGGCGCCTTTCTCTTTGCTAATCCGCTATTAACACACCTATACCAAAACTATACCAAAACTATACCCTGCTTTTTGCCCGTCTGTACCCTATCTGGACTGTCCGTACAGTATATTTTCATTTATGCTGATACTGGAGGTGAGCGATATGACATCACAGAGACGATGTTTTCCCTATGAGAAAAACATCGTCATAAACGCCCTTTACGATACCATCGAGGCATTGGGGCTATCCCTTGACAGCTCAAACAGCATGCGTGGCACGTTGATAGTTTCCGACACTGAGCATACCGGTAAAATGCGTATCGCACTCGGCTTTGACGCAGGCAAAGACCAAACTCAGGTAGAGATCTTTCCTGACGACACCGGAATAGACGTTACTGAAATCTGGGGTACAGTCGTTCTGGATGAACTCTCGGGAAGAATGACGCATCTGCATCAACTCATTCGTGAAAGCAGCGACTGATTATTTGGACGAAGCACTAAGATATGAAAGGCGGATATATATGAAAAGCGGAATTTTCATGAAAAGAACACATCGCATTCTAGCAGCCATATGTATAGTCTTTATCACACTGACAACATTGACCTTTAATGTCTACGGCGCAGAGCCTTCAATGTCCAACTTTGAAAAGACGCAAAGCTATAAGCCGGGGCAGTTTCCCGATATCAGCGAAAATGAATGGTTCGGCTATAATAAGCAGCATGTTGTTTGCAAGGCGTATGAATTGGGCCTGATGCAGGGAAAAGGCGACAAGTTTGACCCAAATGCCGGAGTTACCTTAGCTGAAGCAGTTACAATGGCCGCAAGGGTAAGTAATATTTATAACGGCGGCGACTGGGTGTTTCACCAAAGCTCTCCTTGGTATTACTCCTATCTGGAATATGCAGTCCATAAAGAGATCGTCGAATTTGAAACTTTTGAAGATCTTACAAAGCCCGCCACCAGGGCGGAAATGGCCTACATATTTGCTCGTGCTCTTCCCGAAGGTGAATTCACCGCTATTAACACGATAGAAGCTCTGCCTGATGTCAATTCTGATACGCCCTACTATAGCGAAATACTTAGGCTATACAAAGCGGGTATTCTTACAGGCAACGATGCATATGGCACTTTTGGACCAAAGGATTCGATTACCCGTGCACAGGCAGCAGCTATCATAACGAGGATAGCCCTTCCCACGGAAAGAATAGAATTCACTGTTATACCGGAGAAAAAAGAAGAACCCTCGAAAACAGAAGACCCGGCGAGTGAAGAGTCTGTAAGCTCTACACCTGTCTGGAGCAAGGTCTATACTCAGTGGATGAAGGTGAAAACCCGGGATGCACTGTACAAGTTGATCGATGCCGCGTACGTAAACCTGGTCCCGCAGTTTGAGGTCATGCTCGAAAATGATGTGTTTGATGCATTCGAAGATAGTAGAGATTTCTTTGCGCATCATCCAGAATACGGCAACACCAACTCGAATTACAATTATCAAACAAAGAAGTTTAGTTTTAAAGCAGACTATCCTCTGTTCCACCAAATGCAGGCGCTCATATTCAACCGAAATGCAGTTGAACAATATGTGCAGGACGAGATCAGGGGTTATGATACCCAAATGAGCGCCATATTGGCTAAAATTATAACTCCGGGCATGACCGACCGGCAAAAGGTCAAGGCTGTGCACGACTATATGGTTGTCAACTACAAGTATGATGTTGATTTCGAGTCAGGCCTGTATGGCAAGGATACCTATGCATTTTATGGGCTTTTGAAAAACGACACCGGTGTCTGCCAGGCATATGCCGAATTGTTCTACATGTTTATGGGCTATTTAGATATAGAATGCTACTATTTAGGCGGCTGGGCAAAGGGCTCATCGGGCAAGTATGAACCTCATGCATGGAATGTTATTTATATTGACGACAGCGTCTACCATGTTGACGTGACCTTTGACGACCCTGTGCCTGACGCGGGCAGCAAAATCTCCTATAAATATTTTCTATTAACAACCAAGGAAATAGCAAAGGATCATAGTTGGTGATACGAGATATCTGACGTATAAGATGGTGATAGAAACATTGAAGGGGAGAGATGAAATAATGACAAAACTGAAGAAAATGGATCGAGCAGATGGAAAGAAGTATACTAAGTCGTTAGTGTTTGTCCTGTGCGTCGCTATTCTTATAACACTGATGCCCACGGTGGCGCAAGCGGATGGTGTAGCGTATATCGACTCCGATATTACGGTAAATACAACATGGTCTGCCGGAACATACTATATCTGCAAGACGGCCGATAACAATGAGCCCAAAGTGGCAGAAGGTGTTACGCTGACAATTGAGAGCGACTCAACGGTGTATTTTGGCAATCGTGTCAATGAACCCGTACCAAGTACCGACGACAAATTCCCATATTCCTGTCTGACAGTGAATGGCACATTGAGCGCCAACGGTGTTACATTTACCACTATTCCTGACAGTGAGGGAGAAACTTTATGGAAGGATGCCGGATGGCAAGGAATTATTGTCAAGTCCGTGGATTCGACAAATGCTGCTAGTGCTTCATTTACTAACTGTATATTCACAAACAGTAAAGGTGAAGGTACTCTGCGAGGTGTAGACAGCAACGTGGATGTTGACGGTCAAACGATAAATATCACAGTGAAAGGCTGTGTATTCGAAGATCCTATAGGTGTTGGAAGCGAGTTTGCAGCTGCAATTTCTTACAATAATGGGTACCATCGTGCAGGGGAAGGAACTCTCAATGTCTCAGACACAACCATTACAGGCTATAACCGCGGCATTAGAGTGTGGTCTAACCAGCGGGACGAGATCGATATAAGCATTGACGGCTGTACATTTAACAATATTGCAAAAGAGCCCGTAAGACTTGAAAGTGGAAGGTCGGCCGTATTGACAGACTGTATATTTAATGATATCAAGAGCGGAATGGAATGTGTAGCTGAAATCTTTGCTTCACAAAATGAAACAAGCGATGCAGATCAAACGGTGACAATCAGTGGCAATGCATTTAATGGAGATGGGACAACTGTTAATTATCCAATCGTAGTCGGAGCCAACGCGAAAATTAATGAGAATGGCGAAGGCGTCTCCTCTAGCACTTTTAATGAGACTTATCCCGCAGCCTATCGGTATATTAGATTCAACGGCAGTATCGGAAGCGTTACCGGGCCAAGAGTTGAAAATGCAATTTGGGGTGACGCAGGCCTCCCGTACCTGATGACCAACAGTGTGAAGATCTCTGAAAATGGAACAATAGATGATAATATTCATAGTACACTCATAGTAAAACCCGGCGTCACCGTTAACTTTGCTGCCGGAGTTGGATTAACAATTGAAGGAAAATTAAAAGCAGAAGGTACAGAAGACAAACCTATAACATTTCAAAAAAAGGCAGGCGTGGACTGGTGCTTTGGGATTGAAGCAGATGGAGCTCTTGAGGGCCCCATCAGTTTACAATACTGTAGCTTAATAGATTTAAACAGCGGTATTAACATTAAGGCACCAAGCACAGCCGCAGATCCGCCTGCCATAACGATTGAGGACTGCACCATAGATAGCGTGAACTACCAAACAAGCCTTAAAGGCAAAAAAATAACGGTCACAGACTGCAGCTTTAATGGGCTCGGCGTCAACCTGAGCAATGGTCGGAACATTACTCTGACAGACTGCACAATCAATATGAATGCAGGAAGCGATGATGGTGTAAAAATAGAAAATGCAGATGGCATTACGCTGCAGGGCTGCGACATAACGTCGAATGGGGCACTGGGTAAAGATGGTGTTAATATTTACGACTCAAAATCTGTTATACTTAAAAACTGTCTCATCGCAAGCTTTCCCCGATATGGTTATTACCTTACTCGAAACCAATTTTCAACAATAGCAGCAGGTGCACCACTAATCGAGAACTGCACAATAGCCAGAAACGGGAAAGCTGGTATTGCTTTCATAAAATCTGGTTATGTCAACTACAATAAAGAATTTTGTCCTTTTATAAAAAACTCTATCATTGCTGACAACGGTGTCGACATACCCCTTGAGGATCCAAAACTGGATATAGTACATCTATCCAATGATGTAACTACATTCCCTGAAGGATGTATCTCCTATTCACTTATAGGTAATGATCAAGCACCATTTGTAAACAATAGATATTATCACGACTCATTACTTGATCTCGTGCAGGCTACGATTCTTCCGATCCCTTCGACGGCCTACTCTAACCGTGTTGCCGGTCCTGCACACTTTGCCGACGCTGTAAACGGAGACTATCATTTGAAATCTGCAGAGGGCTGGTGGAACGGCAGCACTTGGGTCAATGACGGCGTTACGAGCAACTGCATTAACGCAGGCGATCCTACCTCTTTA
>JAEYRF010000031.1 GCA_023409615.1 Bacillota bacterium
AACAGACAACACGGACATCAACACGCCACCTTTTCTTTTTTCTTTAATATGACACACTTTTCATTCTATGTCAATCGGCAATATCCTGTTATCAGATATTGCTTCTTAGCAGTTTTTAACACCGCTAGAAATCTGGGTGGCACTCCGAAAAAAGCGATGGCAACTAGCCGCATATTCTGATAACCAAAAGTTAGATTTTCAAATTTAAAAAATAGGCGGATTAACTAAAATCCATATTTATTATTAATAAATTTAGCAGAGGATCTGAAAAAATTCAATGACCCGGTATGCACACCATCTGGTGCATCTTTTTATTTTTGTGTATCACAAGTGTATCAGCGAATAAATGAAAAGCAGCCAAAGCCTGATAAACACTGGCTCTGGCTGCAAATTTAAACTATTGCCACTCTCAGTCGATTATGGTCTGAGCCCGTTTCCGCCCTGAAGTGTCAATGTCTCACCTGTGAGATATTTAAAATCTGGGCTAGCAAGCTGGACGCAGACGCGGCCGATATCTGCTTCGGAATCGCCAAAGTAGCCAAGTGGAGGAACAGATACGTTCTGCTTAAAAGCTTCTGGGTATGCTGTTGACCAATCCTCAAGCTGCTTTGTCCAAGCGAGAGGGCAAACTACATTAACATTAATGCCATCCTTTGCCCATTCTGTTGCTGCAACACGCGATAAACCACGGATACCTTCCTTCGCTGCTGCATAGGAGCACTGACCGAACTTGCCAGCGATTCCTGCACCCGATGCGAAGTTGATTACAGATCCCTTTGTCTCAACGAGATGAGGGTAACATTCACGCATGTAATAGAATGATGCATAAAGTCCAGAATACATTGCAATATTAAACTGCTCTGTTGTGTGCTCAGCAAGTGTAACACCAGATGCCGATGCCTGTGCGTTATTGATCAGAACGTCAATCCTTCCGAATGCTTCGATTGCCTGCTTGACTACGTTTCCAACAACGGCTTCGCCTTGACCATCATCAGATACGTCGGCTTGAACAGCCAGAACGCGAACGCCATACAGTCTCTCTAGCTCTTCCTTTGCCTCCTCAAGCTTAGATACATTACGCCCTGTGATGACGAGGTTTGCGCCCTCTTTTGCATATGCGGTCGCAATTCCATAGCCAATCGATCCACATCTGCCGTCGTTGAGAACTGCTCTACCTGCACCTGTAATAATCGCAGTTTTTCCTGTGAATAAGCCCATGATAATACTCCTCTTTTTCCTAAGCATATTTTATGCAATAAATTATCTCGAGATCATATTGTCTGAATACACTAAATCGAAATAACCTTATGTAGAAATTGCCTAAACCTTACATTCGACCATTTATGACATTTTCCTCATTTGACTATATTATAACAAATTTTTCATAATATACAAGTATATGTAGTCTGTATTGAATATTGAAAAACAGGCACATGTCTGGTTAAATAACCATGAATATGTGCCTGTGTTTTTAGATGTAAGCCACTAATTTCATTCCCACTCCCCAAGTCAAGTTGAAACATAAACGTTTTGTATATGTTTTATGACATGTGGTTTGCTGAGATGGTACTATTATCAATCGGCCATCATTCTGACAGCATAACAAAAGTTTTATAAAATCAAAAGGACTCTTTTCTATTCATATTATATGCACTTATTCTATAATGTCAATTCGTTTTAGTTTGCTTATTGCTATATTTTGACAATAGCTCCCCCCTCTCCCCCTGTAAGTGCTTGTGTTAACTTGCTAACTGGAATTCCGATACCCAACCGTCAGCTGCGGAAATGGTAGAATCCTTACAGGAAGCAACTAATAAAAGTAGCATTAGCTTGGATGTAATCCTATACAGAATGTATGGAGCAGGACAATCTGCCGGGTTTGAGTTGACAGAAAGCTCCACTGGAGAAATACTTATTACTATGGATGTTGATGTAAACAGACCTGTTGCACCGACAAAAATCTACCAAGTGAAGGGCCTTCGATTTCGCGGGGTATCCCCTACTCAGATGATAGCCGAAAAAGTTTCGGTAATTTTCCCGATAAGGTATTCCGAAGAACTAAGGACGTCGTGGATCTGTATTAAATTTCGAAGGTTTTGGAATTCAATACCACTGAGTTGATAAGCCCAAAATAACTGTAACAGCATGGGTTTATCTACTTTTTTCAATTTGTATAGACTTGGTAATAAAGGATGTTTTCAAAAAAGTATTTATTGATATTTATTGTGTATAACCAACGCGGATAGCGACATTTGAAGAGAAGCCTTTTTGTCTATTTAAGTTCGATAAATGCATCTTTAACAAAACAAAAGACGGATTAAGTGTGTGAGCTCTAATAAGAGGCTGTTTTAATAGCACAAAGACCTCGGATATTCCGAGGTCTTTGTGCATAGAAAGAGAAAAAGATGGTAGTCATAAGGAAATTGTTTTTCAAGTAGCTATCATGCGCATTCAAAGAACGGATAGTGATACCGATGATATCGGCACCAAATACACACTGGCATTATGCGATGCTGCCATTTTAGTTATCCTGCTGCCCTTTCGCTATAGCTACCATCTTTTTTGCAAGTTCCGCTATTTTTTCGTACTCACCGGATTCTACCCATGCCTTGTTTACAAGGTCACCGCCGATGCCTGCGCCGACAGCGCCCGCATCCAAAAAGGATTTTAGATTATTCTCGTTCACACCGCCTACTGCCAACATGGGTACATGGCTGATGGGTGAACGAACCGCCTTGATATAAGACATACTCATGGCAGAAACGGGGAAGAGCTTTATGAAGTGAGCTCCAGCGTTGTGGGCAGCCATTATCTCCGTAGGGCTGAAGACACCAGGGATAGACACAAGTCCCAGCTCCAGAGTTCTGGCGATGACTGCAGGATTTGCATCGGGAGAAATCATGTACTTTGCTCCAGCAGAAGTGGCAAGCTCTACCAGTTCCACCGAGACTACAGTGCCAGCCCCTATCTCCATGCGACCCTCGTACTTCTCAGCAACGGCGCGGATAGCACCAGCGGTGGCCTGCCAGCTTTCTGGTTTCTTCTGGTCGAAGGTTATCTCCAACAGGCGAAAACCGCCTTCAAAGAGAGCATCGGCTACCTTGAGGCACTTATCTGCCTCGATGCCACGTACTATGGCAATTAGCTTTTCTTCATATATAGTTTTGATAATGTGATCTTTCATATTACAAACCACCTAAATAATATGCATTTTAAGTACAAAGGCCTGTGCACAGAACAGGCCTTTGTGAAATATTAATCTTCGCTTTTCAGTGAGTCTTTTTTGTCTCCCAATAAGCAGAATACTACAATCAAAAGAACCAGTAATATCAGCAAGGCCAAACTGAGGGGCTTTGAGACGATGAATCCAAAAAAGCTCATGCCTTTGGTGGAAGCCAACTTCAGCGTGCGACGGAAATTCTGCTCAATCAATGAGCTGAGGACAAATCCTACAATCATCGGAGAAGTGGGGAATCTAGCTTTGTCAAGATTACAGCGGCCAAACCAATTACGACAATAAGAATGATATCTCGAGCATTGTTGGAGGTGCTATAAGCACCAAAGAACGCACATGCAATGACCATAGGAACCAGAAAGTACATCTTAATCCTCAGGATCTGGTTGAACCACCTAATGCCGACAAAGCCGATCAGAGCCATTGCAACCACGGTGAACATCATGGCGCCCATGAATATGTAGGCTACTTCGGGGCGCTTTGTGAATAAATCAGGTCCGCAGATAATTCCGTTGATCGTCAACACAGAGGCCATAATAGCCGTTGTGGAAGAACCAGGGATACCAAGACCAAGAAGAGGAATCAGCGCACCGCCAACAACTGCATTGTTTGCAGCCTCAGCAGCAATGATACCTTCCGGATTTCCTGAGCCAAAGGATTTGGGATCTTTTGATGCTCTTTTGGCATTACCGTAAGCGGCAAAGACAGCAGTTCCTCCACCTATGCCAGGGAGTCCCCGATTAATAGTAAAATCAAGAGTCAACAGAAGGAGCTGGAAATTCATGTAATTGATGCCCAAGGAAACCCTATTCCTGAATTACAAGTCTATATAAATCCGGAATGGCTCAACTACTTTGCAGGCTTTACAGACGAAAACGGTAATGTCTTTTGGAAAAGACCTCAGAACGGTCAATGGACAATTATTATAGAAGAAAAGTTAAAAGTATTTAAGAAACAGCAATATACCATTCAGGTTACAGAGCAACTTGCACCTGTTGAACTAGTATGGGGCTATGAAAACCCCGCGCTTCTTCCATTTCCAGTTCGCTCGGAGTGTAAAATTAAATTTGTTGATCAAAATGAATATCCTGTAACCGATCTGCACGTTACGGTTGGTGTCATTTTAGATGGATACGGAGAAGGAAATTTAGAGTTGCATGAAATTTTGCAGCCACCTGATGAAAATGGCCTAATCGTTTGGACTAATCCTCCTGTAGGAAATCATACATTAAGTGCGTTCAGTACGAAAATAGATGAACCTTTTGTGTTTGACTTGGAAATCACTGATGAAGAATGTCAGGAATTTATTTTCACTATAGTTTTTGATAAGGGTAAAGAATAAAATAGAGACCAAAATTTGCGTATTTTTGATTTTAGAACCTGTACAATTAGAAGCATCAAGCTGCCGATATAATAAATAGAAATATATCGGAGGTGCAAGAGGGTATCCAAGCGACTTAACAGACAGCCAGTGGAAGAAAATCCGAAGCTTTTTTGAAGGTGAAAACAGAGGTAAACCGCTAAATACACTGGAAATTAGTACTGTAGGTGATGTCATGGCTTTGTTTTTCCTTTTAGAGAACCGAGTCGGCCTTATTCCTGAGTACAATAAAAATGAAGATGGGATAATTGATCCTACAACTCTATCT
>JAEYRF010000044.1 GCA_023409615.1 Bacillota bacterium
ACTAAATTACACTTGGGACAGCTTCAGGAGAGCGAAATTTATGCAAAGCTTAAAGATTCCAAGGGCAAGGGATCATGGTTCGGTATGCATAGAGAATTAGATGAATTGAACAAGGTTGATGAAAGTACATATTTTCTCACCTATGTTAGACTTGTGCCAAATATTATGACCTCAAAAATCATCGGCATTCTGGTTATTGATGTAAAGATGTCAGTCATTGATGACCTAACTACCGGGATAAATTTAGCCGATCAGCAGCAGATTCACTTTATCAGCAATGATGGAAGGGTAATTACCAATGGTTCAGATCAGACGGAAAACAGTACGATTATAAAGCAGGATTTTTATCAAAATATAGTCACTTCTGAAGAATCAGCAGGAAGTGATATGATTTTGTTTGAAGGCACCAAATATCTAATGACTTATAATAAGATCGGAACCACCGGAAGTGTATTGCTCGGTTTAATACCCTATAGCTCTCTGACTGCAGCCTCCCGGGCGATTATTATAAGTACGGTCATCTTTGTTGTACTGGCAGCCGCCATTGCTTTCGGTATAGGCATACTAATTTCTAACAGCATGAGCAGAACTATCAGCAGGATTATAAAAGCCTCCGGGCAGGCTGCTTCAGGTGATCTTACCGTAACACTCCAATCAAGAAGAAATGATGAGCTTGGCACTCTGACCAGGAGCATCAGTTCTATGATTAAAAGTATGCGTACTCTTATCGAGCACACAATGAATGTATCCGATAAGGTTTCAAAATCTGCAATCACTGTATCATCGACCTCAAAACAGGTATCTGACGTATCACATGAAATAACACGAGCCATACAGGAAATATCACAGGGTGCATCGTCACAAGCATCAGATGCTGAGCAAGGTGTTGAAAAGATCAGTATTCTTGCAGAAAATATCAATTACGTCACTGAAAATGCAAAATCAATTGATAATCTCACACAAGGCACTATGCTTGAGACGAAAAACGGCTTAGCTACTGTTGAGGATCTTAATGTTAAGGCTGACAGGACTACCTCTATTTCAAGGCAGATCATGGATGATATCAAAGAACTTGACATACACTCAAAATCTATTGGAAAGATTATCAAGGTTATCAGCAGTATTGCCGACCAAACAAATCTTCTGGCATTGAACGCTGCAATTGAAGCAGCAAGAGCTGGTGATGCAGGTAAAGGATTTGCCGTTGTTGCTGATGAAGTAAGAAAGCTTGCGGAACAATCCATGGATTCAGCTCGTGAAATCTCCAAACTTATTAAGAGTACTCAGGACCAGACAGCAAAGACTGTTGAAAAGGCTGCAGATACTGAGGCCATACTAATGTCACAGAATGAAGCTGTACAAGGTACAATTCAGGTATTTAACAAGATCATGAGTTCAATGGATAGTCTATCAGTGGAAGTAAAACAAATCATGAAAAGGATTTCCGGCATGGAAGAAAATAAAGAGCAGGCTATAAATGCAATTCAAAATATTTCAGCCGTATCAGAGGAAACCGCAGCTTCTTCACAGGAAGTGACCGCATCTACTCAGGAACAGCTTTCAAGCATTGAAGAGCTGTCACGTTTTGCAGAAGAATTGAAGATGGCTTCAGATGATTTGCAGAGCGCTGTTGACAAATTCAAACTATAATTACGAACGAATCTTTTTCAGATCCTTTTCATTAACCGGTATTCCCGGTTGATACTCAGGGTCCAGGAACTTAGAAGGACAAGTACTTAAAAGCCGGGTAATCTCATAATGATTATCCGGTCTTTTTATTACCATGACTTTCTCTCCCCTGAATTCAGCAATATAATACTGCTCCTGCGTTTCAAATAATCCTTTAAATACAACCTCCGGTGGTATAATAGAATACAGGATCACTGCAGTTCACCTCCCGATGGAATTCCAGCTCTTTTTTCTGCAATTAAATCATACAACCGGTTCATTGCATCCGAAAGACCTCCAACAGCATTGATAAGCTTACTTTTTACAGCTTCCTCGCCAAAGAGCACAGTACCCACATCATTTGCCAGTTCTCCTGTTTTTAGCATCAAGTTTCTGAAATCCTCTTTTGAAATCGCGGCGTTTTCGCAGACAAATTTCACTACCCTCTCCTGCATCTTGTCAAAATACTCATATGTCTGCGGAACTCCAATTACCATGCCATTAAGTCTGATTGGATGTATTGTCATTGTTGCAGATGGAGCAATATAAGAATAATCAGTTGAAACCGCCATTGGAACACCAATGCTATGGCCGCCTCCCAATACAAGAGAAACTGTTGGCTTCTCCATGCTTGATATCATTTCTGCAATTGCAAGGCCGGCTTCAACATCTCCGCCAACTGTATTCAGTATAAGAAGCAGTCCGTCAATCTCAATGTTTTCTTCTATGGCGACAAGCTGTGGAATGACATGTTCATATTTTGTTGTCTTATTTTGCGGTGGAAGAATGATATGCCCCTCAATCTGTCCTATGATCGTAAGACAATGTATATTTCCTCTGGGGTTGGAAATGGCTATCTTCCCTAGTTCTTTAATTTCTTCCATCTGTTCCTTGTTACATGCTGTTTCAGGCTGAAACGCTTCTGCTTCATTGTTTTGCGATCCATTAAATGACCATTTACATGCTCTGCTTGGCATAAACACCTCTTCTTGGCTTAATGATTGAAGGAATGATTCTATTGCATTCTCTTATATTATTGTTTATTTGATGAAATTAATACGAAACGTATATAAAATGCGATATAAACAAAAACAAAAGCACCTGCTATATGCAAGTGCTTTTGATATTTACTTGAGTAAGTCTATAAGCCGGGTTCTGTATCTGATAATCATCTATCTAGGCCAGACATTTCTGAATGGCTCAAGCCACCTGCCCGGGACTGACGGGCCGCCAACATGTCCCTCTGCGGTGTTGCTCCGGATGGGGTTTACATAGACCGGCAAGTTGCCATGCCGCTGGTGAGCTCTTACCTCACCTTTCCACCCTTACGTAAAAAGCAGATACTAGAAACCAGATACTAGAAACCAGATACCAGGAACCAGACTTGCGTTAGTCTATGGTCTATGGTCTTTTCTCTTTGCTTTTCTCTAGCCTCTGCAGTCTAGTCTCTACTCTCTAGTCTCTGCTTTTTACGCGGTATATCTCTGTTGCACTTTCCTTGAAGTCACCTTCACCGGGAGTTACCCGGCACCCTTGCCCTATGGAGCCCGGACTTTCCTCACATACGGCCTTTCGGCACTGTATCTGCGATTATCTGACTTACTCAATGGACTTTTATCATAATCCAATATGACCAAATAGTCAACAGGTGAGAAATGGATCACTTTCTTCATTGTAAAGAATAATCTCCACTTCAGGAAATGCATAGCCAATTACTTGAGCTAAATATGGTAAAACTACTTTCTCAGTGTTGAAATGGCCGGCGTCAACGATGCATAACCCGGCCTCGCGTGCATCCAGCGCAGTATGGTATTTCAAATCACCTGTCACAAGAACATCAGCACCTGATTGCAAAACAGCATCCAGATCGCCATCAAAGCTGCCGCTGAAAACTGCAACTTTCTGAATATCTGAATCGACATGGCCTACGACCCTCAAAAAGGGCACCTGCAGGCTCTCTTTTACACGGCAGGTAAATTCCTCAAGACTCATCCTTTGTTCGAGCATGCCGCATTTTCCGGGCCCCTTGTCCATCATTACAACGTCATGAATCCCGAGAGATGATGCCAGACATGCATTGACTCCTGAATCGGCATAGTCAAGATTTGTGTGCGCAGAGTAGACACTAATGCCGTTTTGAATTAACTTGTATAGTTGTTTACCTTTGAACTCTTGTTTGGTTATCCGCTTTATTCCCTCAAAAATAACCGGATGGTGTGTTATGATCAATTCAGCTTTCTTTGAAGCAGCCTCATTGATCGAAGCAAAAGTAACATCAAGGCAAATCATGATCCTTTTTATTGAATCATCACTGTTTCCAACAAGCAGACCTGTATTATCCCATTCTTCTGCCAACTCCTGTGGCGCCAGTTTTTTCAAAAATTCAATGATTTCAGAACATTTAACCATATCACTTCTCACTTTCCAAGACGCTCTATAAGCCTGTCTCTGATAAAAATACAGGTATCAGTACTCATTCCATCATACTCTTCATAAATCCGGTCTTTTCGAGGATCTGACCTGCTTCTTCCTTCAATTATCACCTCAAGCTCTCTGAGTTTTTTCTTCAGGTAGCTTTGCAGGTACAACTCATTGCCTTCAAATATTTTTTCTCCAATATAATAGATAAATTCGTCCTTTATGACCGGAGAGTTATTCCATTTTGTTTGAAATAGAATATATAGCTTTCCTGCATCCCGAGTGAGGTGTTCTTTTTCAATAAGGAATCCGTTTTCGTAAAGCCACATACGTAATGCCTCGACAGCATTGTTGGGCTGGAGCAGTAAAAGTCGAGCCCTCTTTACTTTTTCCATAGATGCGGACAATATATCTCTTATCAGAGGGCCTCCCATCCCGGATATCACAATGACATCGCATTCATTTAGCAGGACCGGGTTTAATCCATCTCCCAGTCTGGTCTCGATTCTATCTGCAAGTCCATATTTTATTATGTTATTTGACGCCATCTTCAGCGGGCCTGCTCTCAGATCAGCAGCCAGCGCTTTTTCACAAAGTCCGCTTTTTGCAGCGTAAATTGGTATATATGCATGATCCGTTCCAACGTCTGTCAGTGTTGTACATTGAGGTATATGATCTACTATCATTTTCAGCCTGCCGTTCAGTCTCATGCCTTCTCCAAACTATTTTATCAATCAGCTAATTCGCTTCGTTATAAAATTTGTAAAAGTTGTACATGCTTAATTATACACTAAAATTCATTATATGAAGGAGTAAAATCGAAATGGGACGTGTTTTTTCCGGAAAACCGGTAAGAGATACTGAGATTGCTGCTGAGTCGCTAATTACCGGAAGCTTGACCGGCAGTACCATCAGGAAAAAAAATGAAGGAGCGGTTAAGATGACAGTGTCTGCAAGCCTGCAGTCTGACAGGCAGATTGACGAGTTCGGCGGTAAAAAGCAATAGAAAGGGTTCGAGTCCCTCTTAGCATTCCAAAAAGATAAAGCACCATCCTTTTGGACGGTGCTTTATCTTTTTGGTGGGCCTTCAGGGACTCGAACCCCGGACCAACCGGTTATGAGCCGGTTGCTCTAACCAACTGAGCTAAAGGCCCGATTGGCTCCTCAAGTAGGACTTGAACCTACGACCCTGCGGTTAACAGCCGCATGCTCTACCGACTGAGCTATTGAGGAATGAAACAAATAATATTATACTTGTGGAGTTAACATAGGTCAAGAGGAAACTTCAACAAATATAATATTTTTTCTTCTAGTCCAGATAATCCTTGAGCTTCTTACTTCTGCTCGGATGTCTAAGCTTTCTCAGTGCCTTAGCCTCTATCTGTCTGATTCTCTCCCTTGTAACGCTAAATTCTCTGCCAACTTCCTCAAGTGTTCTGGCTCTTCCATCATCAAGCCCGAATCTAAGCCTTAGAACTTTTTCCTCTCTCGGTGTAAGCGTATCTAGTACATCGAGCAGTTGTTCCTTGAGAAGTGTAAATGCAGCGGCTTCAGCAGGAGCCGGCACATCATCATCAGGAATAAAATCGCCAAGATGGCTGTCCTCTTCCTCACCGATGGGAGTCTCAAGTGAGACAGGTTCCTGCGATATCTTCATAATCTCTCTGACTTTTTCAACAGACATACTCATTTCCTTGGCGATTTCCTCAGGATGCGGATCACGGCCTAATTCCTGCAGCAGCTGCCTGGATACCCTGATCAGTTTATTTATTGTTTCTACCATGTGAACAGGTATCCTGATTGTTCTTGCCTGATCAGCAATAGCTCTGGTAATTGCCTGCCTGATCCACCATGTAGCATAGGTACTGAATTTAAAACCTTTTCGATAATCAAATTTCTCTACAGCTTTGATTAAACCCAGGTTTCCCTCCTGTATCAAATCCAGGAAAAGCATTCCTCTGCCAACATATCTTTTAGCAATGCTTACAACTAACCTGAGATTAGCTTCAGCCAGTCTTCTCTTTGCTTCGTTATCACCATTTTCCATTCTCAGGGCGAGATCAATTTCCTCTTCTGCAGTCAGCAGGGGCACTTTACCGATTTCCTTCAGATACATCCTGACAGGGTCGTCAATGCTGATTCCTTCAGGTAGTGTCAAGTCAAGCTCTTCTTCTTCTGTGTTCTGAAGTTCCTGAATCTCAGTTTCAATGTCACCTACAACGTCAATGCCCATATTCTCAACTGTTTCATATATCTTTTCAATTTGATCCGGCTCCAGCTCCACTTCCTCAAAAGCATCCATTATTTCTTTATAGGAAAGCATGCCTTTGGATTTTCCCTTTTCAACCAGATCCTTCAGTATAGATTTTCTATTTGTAGAACCTGAATCATTTTCAATAATCTTCATATAGCCCCTCCTTTCTTACTTATATTTGAGTATTTTTTAATCCTTTTATCTTCAGTATTAAGCTCTTTAATTCCAGTTTCAATTTATCAACATCTCCTTTTGGTAAGCCCTTCTCCTCTTTAAGCAATTCCAGAACCTGCTTTTGTCTCTTTTCTGCATTAAATATTTGTATATCCTTCATTTTACCCAATATTGCCTTTGAATTATCATCACAATGGCATTCTTCTTTCAAAATCCTGGCATATTCGCCGACAGCCTCAGGCGAAACAATGTTCAATAATTCTGCAGGGGTGAAGTCCCTTCGCTCATCCAGTTTGCTATATATCAATTGGGCAGTCTTTCTATCTTCCTCTCTGCTTATCTGATCAATTTTAAACTGCTCTTTTAATATCGGATATATACTATTGTCAACACATAACAACGACAGTATGAATCTTTCGTCATGTGTTATTTTTTCATCTATCTCATTTCCCTGATCTCCAGTTCTTTTAGCCAATTCTACTGCATTTGTAATCTTCAGACTCTGTCTTGAAGAAGGCCTTGACCTTCTCAATACCTCTGACAGCATTGCCTCTTCCGATATTTCATATTCTCCGGCCAATTTCTTTATGTACATTTCCCTTTCCATACTGTTCCCGACTTTTGCCAATATTACGGCAGCCTTATTCAAAAAAGCTATCTTGCCATCGGTAGTTGAAATATCCTGCTCTCCCCTGAGTATTTTTATTTTATACTCAATCAATGATAATGCACCGGTAATAAGTTTACTGAAGCTATCTGCTCCGTTTTTGCGTATATACTCATCCGGATCCTTACCATCCGGAACTGTAAGCACTTTTACATTGCAGCCGATATCATTCAGAAGATTGAGCCCGCGCATAGTTGCAGCCTGTCCTGCTATGTCTGCGTCATAAGATATCACGATCTCCTCTGCATATTTCTTTAAAATACGTCCCTGGCTTTCTGTAAGAGCTGTTCCCAAAGATGCAACAACATTATTAATACCGCTCTGGTACAGAGATATAGTATCCATATACCCTTCAACCACTACCAGATTCTTACTTCCGGCATTTTTTGCAAAATTCAATGCATATAATTGTTTTCCCTTATTATAAACGATCGTTTCAGGTGAATTCATATACTTTGGCAGTGAATTATCTAAAACTCTGCCGCCGAAACCTATCACGCTGCCTCTTATATCAAATATGGGAAACATCAGTCTGCCCCTGAACCTGTCGTACTGATGCCCTTTGTCGCTTTGCATTACCAGTCCGCTTTTTAAAATCACCTCGTCAGTAAACCCGTTTATCTTCAGGTGTCGTGTTAAGCTGTCCCAGTCATCCGTAGAATAACCAAGGCCAAACTTCCTTACAGTGTTCTCTGATATCCCTCTCTTTCGCAGATATGCAAGTGCATTCTTACCTTTTTCAGAATACAATGCATCATTATAATATCTGGCTGCTAACAAATTTATACTTAAGACCTGCTGTTTCAATTTAGCCCTTTCGGCTTCCTCAGCGTCGTCGCTCTCAGGGAGAGTAATTTTCGCTCTGTCTGCCAGCAGCCTAACAGCCTCTATATAATCCAATTTCTCTGCCAGAGATATAAACTGGAATACATTACCACCCTTGCCGCATCCGAAACAATAAAAAATCTGTTTTCCAGACTCAACACTGAAGGAAGGAGTTTTTTCACGGTGAAACGGACAGAGACCGAAATAATTTTTGCCTTGCTTTTCAAGCCTCACATATTCAGAAACGACATCAACGATATCATTATTTATACGAATCTCTTCTATCAACTCATCTGAATATCTAATAAACATCCGTTATCCTTCAGTATGTCACGTAGTCTTCATTCTTTATATCATAATAATATTGGCAGCATGCATGTCTCAAAATACCTTAATACATTTTCGACACAATTACTTATTTTCCTTCTTTTTAAATATAACTTTTTATTAGTATCCCATTAACAAATAAAAACTCATCCCATGTAACACTGAGATGAGGTAATAATTTGGTTTTTTAATATATTCTATAAATAATATCGATTTTCCTGCTTTTTAAAAAATGTTTTCACATTCCGAGAAGGTCATCCAGAATATATGGTAATGTAGAAGGTGTAACAGTCTGTTCTGCAAGCAGCTCAATCAGGCTTTTAGCTCTATCTTTGCTGAGAAAAATACTTTTATACTGTTTTCTCTCATCCGGTCTGCCAATTTGCTTTTTAATGATTTCTACACCATAGGCCTTTTGTATCTCCTGCATATCAGTGTCGTCGCTTTCGCTTTCCAAAAGATAATAATCCAGTTCCATATTGTTCATTATCTTCTGATCACATTCACTACCTTCGACCACTACATGCTTCTCAAAAAACTTACATATCATTACTGTCTACCCCCTCAAAAAATTGAACTGCAGAAGTAATTATAACGTATTTATACTACTTGTCCTATGAAAATGTTTCGCCTGATTTCTCATACAGATTATCTTTTTCGACATAAATATAGAAGAACGATAGTCTATTTTATAGTAAGCTGTCGTTTTATTATTGGTTTTAGCAGAATTTTTTGCTTTCAAACAAGAAAAGCTAAATCAGTTCATCAATCCTAATATTCTTTTCGATTGAAAGATCAATAAACTTATTGCTGGCTTTAATGATTGGTCTTGAAATATTACTCGGGTTTATATAGATAATTTCACCAATATCTCCATTATTTAGTTTAACAAAATCTCCAATATAGTAGGAAGCAATATTATGTAAAAATACAGATACAATATGATGATCAAGAACACCGAAATTATCCTTCTCCATGCTATTAACAACATCAAATGGGCATATCTTGCTCCTATAAGACTTGCTGGAGGTCATCGCATCGTATATATCTGCAATGGCAATTATTTTTCCAAACGGATGAATCTGTTCTCCCTTCAAGCCGAAAGGATATCCTGAACCATCCTCTTTTTCATGATGCATCAATATCCCCTTAAGAATATCATCGTTTAAATCTGGCATGGCTTCAGCAATTTTAAAACCATATGAGGAATGCTTTTTTACTTCATTAAATTCTTCGGTTGTAAGACGACCTGGTTTATTTAGTATTTCCGGTGCAATTTTTACCTTCCCGATATCATGAAGAAAGGCAGAAGTAACAAGTGATTTAATTTGCTTATACTCATATTTCAACCATTTGCCGATCAGCATGGAAAGAAGTGAAACATTGATACTGTGAGTATACAGATAATCTTCCGAATCACGCATATCATTTATACAATTAACAATATCTCTGTTTTCATTGATTCTGAATATGATTGAATCCGTTGCCAGATTTATCCGGTCAGATCTTACCTCCTTGCCTGTGGAGATATCATGAAGTATGTCCTTGATTGTTTCTACGTTGTCATCATACTGAGCTCGAAATAACTCTGTTCCACTTACAACGATCATGTCATCATTGCTCTCAAAAACTTTAACACGCATGATTCCCAAGTTTTCGATCCTATTGATGGTGTGAGTATCCAAAATCATGTTTTCAGTTGCGATGAGAACTCCCAATTCATTATAAATATCTTCAGCAATCTTCATACCCGGTTTGCAATCAAATATGCTGACAAACACTTTCTTCATATGCACACCCCTGGATATTGATATTTGGCAACTTTCTTTTATATTTTAACATAAAAATTCTTCTACGTACATTTTTCGGCATAAAATTCTATTTATTTATGGTAAAGTTTTTAACTTGATGGGTATATAGTATTATGTTAACATTGTGTAGGTGTTTAATTGTCAATTACTTAAGTGAGAGGGGTATGAGGTTATGCAGCCAAATCAGCCAAATCGTACCAGGAATATAAAGAAATTTATGAATGCCTTCAACAGCATTGACAAGCTCCCAAAGGCATTCTTAAAATATGGCAGCTTAGCATTCCTGGTGCTATTTACAATTGGAACTGTTCTAGTGATACTTAACCATACAATTCTGCCATACAATCACGACTTTGATATGGTGTCAAAGGAACTTGTCAAGACAAGCTTTATAATTGGTGCTGAAGCTGTCATTGGCAGTCTTGTTATGGACTTTGTGTTTAAACGGTAATATAAACCGGCTCATAATTAATATGGCCGGTTTATATTGTTTCAGTAAACAGATTAAAATCATCTTTATCGCAATAAATCAATACATGGGCAGGAAAACTGTTCAGATCATTATCAAGAAATTGAAAGCTTATTTTATACTCTGCACAATAGCCCGAAACAATTTCAAGCTCTTCCTCATTCTCTACAACAACCACAGGATAAAAAAAAGTTTCCATATAAAACACTGCCTCCCTTCAAAGGGATATGCCTTTATTCATGCCATACCCGATTTTCCTACAATAACAGCATAGCATAGCGATAACTTAAAAGCAAACAATTCGCATATGGACTACCCAACCGTATGCCGCCTGAGCGGTGTACGGTTGGGTAATATCAGAGCGCATGTGCACATCCGGATGCCCATATACAGAATGTATTACAATTTTATTTTTTTGCAGCTATGACACGTCTTTGATTGCGTTTTTGCCACGAAGTCCAAAGCGGACCAACAATACAAATTGTTGAGTAACATCCGCTGAGTGATCCGATAGCCATTGGTTATGCATAGCTTACGATAGACTCAAGACCATTGAGTGCGGCAAACACATACAAGATTGCTAAGCTTATAAAC
>JAEYRF010000056.1 GCA_023409615.1 Bacillota bacterium
TTATCCACACTCAGCCTGATTTCTACCTTGTTTTATCAACATCGTCCATCTTTAATTATCAAAGTTCATTTTACAGCTCTGCTATTTCCTTACACCTTCATTTTTTCTTCCATTTTGCAAATGCCTATTTATTTTATTTATTAACCAATCGAATCATTGCATTAGCGTCCTCCAAAAGTTCGGGGATAGATCTGCTGCTTTCTTCGAAATAGTCCTTAAATTCTGTAGTCAATCTGTCACCAATACTGACAATCCCACCAAAGAAATGCTCTGTAACATATTTCTCAATCTTTCCCACATGCCCGTTTACCATACAATTAAATAATGTGCAGTGCTCTTTATATAAGGCTTCAAACCGATTGGTCGAAACATAGTCCAGCATTCTATATCGCGTATAATGCACACTAATTTTTTGTATAATCTGCCAAAGCTTTTGTCTGTTTAAAGCATCCATACATAATTCATGAAATTGGCTGTCTATTTCATAGAAAGATTCCGGAGTCATACCGGCTGCTAATTTCTGTTTCTGCAGGCTCAAATTATTGCTGAGCTTTTCAAACATTTCCTGATCAGGATATCTGGCTAAGGTTGTCATTACACCGATTTCAACTTTTGTTCGTATAAATATGATTTGATTAATCGCATCCATATCCATCAGTGTAACAAAAGTTCCTTTGCGCGGGTTTACTTCCAAAAGTTCATCCTTTATCAAATGGTCAAAAACAGAACGGATGGGTGTGCGTGAAACATTAAATCTCCTGGCAACAGTATTTTCAGATAGAAGCTGACCTGGTTTGATTTGCAGATTCAATATCTCATACTTTAAAATGTTATAGATATCATTATTTGAAAGATATTTTTTTACGCTAAACTCCTCCTGCATACTTACTCCTATCACTTTAGATTAAAATATACTATTGTCAATCTTTATAAATGAGCATTTTAACAATTACGGCTTTGCTTGTATACAAGTGTACATACAGAATAGCATGCCAAAAACAACCTGTCAACATGATACATCACGAAAATCAGCATCGCCAATTTTCATCTGAGACAGTAGTGAAGATATCCGTTAAAAAGACAATAATTGAGGCGTGATACGCAATAAATGACAAGCGAGCAAACACTTTATAAGGTAAAATTGAATCATATTACAATGACAGACTGCAAGGAGGAACAAATGGCGTACAAGAATTTTAGTGCGGCGATCTATGCACCGGTTTCAAATCTTCTCGCGATAACCGATCTCAAAGAGTTTGACAAACGCTTCAGCTTTATTGAAAGAAATGTCCACATAGACAAGATTTATCTTGAGACTTATCGCAGTGGTGAGTATATTGATCACGAACAAATGATGCTGATTAAAGATTATTTTGAGAATAAGGGGATCAAAGTCTCCGGCGGTATTACTACAACTGACAGCAGGCCTCAGGAAGCCTATGGCTTTACTTCTCTTTGCTATACAAACAAGGATCACCGAGATCGGTTGAAATCTGTTGTCGAAATGACAGCTTCCATTTTTGATGAAATTATTCTGGACGATTTTTACTTCACCAACTGCAAATGCGACTCATGTATAGAGGCAAAGGGTGATATGAGTTGGTCAGAATTCAGGCTCCGGCTAATGAAGGATATCTCCGTAGATCTGGTAGTAACGCCGGCAAAAAAGGTTAACCCGGATATTAATATGATCATCAAATTCCCGAACTGGTATGAATGCTTCCAGGAAAACGGTTACAATCTGAAGGATGAGCCTAATATCTTCGATATGATCTATACCGGGACTGAGACAAGGGATCCTTTATACACTCAGCAGCATCTTCCAAAATATCTTAGCTATTTTATTATGAGATACTTTGAAAATGTCAAGCCGGGTAAAAATGGCGGAGGCTGGTTTGATACTTTTGAATGCAGGGGCAATCTGAACTATTATGTTGAGCAGGCCTATCTTACGATGTTCTCTAAGCCAAAGGAAATGACACTGTTCTGCCTTAGTGCACTTATGGACAAGCGCTGGAGTATATTCACCCCTCTTGCAGGCTATGCATTGAGTGAAGTGGACGAATTCCTTGGTGAGCTTGGAAACCCGGTAGGAACATCATGCTACATCCCTTATCATTCCAATGAAGAGGATTACCTGCACAATTACATTGGAATGCTCGGGATCCCACTTGAACCTTACCCGGAATATCCCGAAGGGCACAGCAAGATTTTCCTCACTGAAAGTGCTGCAAAGGATCCCAATATCGTCAGTAAAATTGATAAGAGTCTTCGAAATGGCGGGGATGTGATTATTACCTCCGGCCTTGTAAAAGCATTAGCAGATAAAGGGCTTGGCCAGATGGCAAATATTCGCTGGTCAGGCAAAAAGGCAAAGGTCAGCACTTATGGTATCTCAAATACTGGCCTTAACCTTAACGCAGTCGCAGGATCGGATAAGGAAATCCTTCTTCCATGGATGCATGTTGCCACAAATGATGTTTGGACACTTGTTGAAGGGCTTGGTACGGACAACAGTGTACCTGTACTGATGACTGTTGGTTATGGGAAAGGGCATCTGTTTATCCTGACAATACCCGAGGATCAGGGTGATATTTACAATTACCCGCAGGAGATTCTGACACAGATTAGAAATGTATTTCGCACCTTCCCGGTATCTCTTGAAACGAAGGCGAAGGTTGCTCTGTTCACCTATGATAATGATACCTTTGTAATCGAATCCTTCCTCCCTTACCCCGAAAATGTCAAGCTCGTTATCGACAAACCGGGAGCAAAGCTTCTGGATCTGGTTGACAAAAATGTGATTGAAGGTACTAATGCGGGAAACACCACCGAATTTGTGGTCAATTTGCAACAGGCAAGTTACAAGGCATTGCGAATAGAATAGGCATATAGAAAAAGGAGTTGGTGGTAAGTCTACCATCAAGCTCCTTTTTTAGACTAAGTATTAGGGCATACATCAGTATGACATCCCATCCGCCTGACATTACATAAGCACGATATCAAACTTGCCCCATATCATATGACAGGAGACAATATAGGCTTGATTCGGACATTTCAAGGTACAATCCTGCAATGTTTTCTGCGGCTGCATTTCAAGCTCCACACCGTTGTTGGACATATTCACAAGGAATATTCCATTGTGAAGGTTTAAGAACTCTCCTACGGAGTCCTGTGCCAATTCGTCCGTCTCAACAATATTCTCCTGTGCAAATTTGCCGGCCAGTTTAAGGAATGATTCAGTATCAGCTGCGATACCGGTATGTAAGCAAATTTCCCCCGAAATCTCCTGCTGTGTGTACCATTCCGTTTTCAGCTCAGACCCAAGTTGATTGATTTCAATCGTCGGGTTATCATCTATAAAACGTATGATGTTTTTGACTAAAAGAGTAACATAGTCGCTATAGGTTTTGCTCATCATACTGTCGCCAAAGTTCCGGAATACTTCTTCAATTTTTTGAGCGTCATCATTGCGGATTACATTGAATTGCCTGTTGGACATGCCACTTTCCTTTTTATAACTGTCCAATGCGCTCTGAAGCTGCTCCATAGTTAAATATTCTCTGTCTATCAAGGCCTGTCCCAGCATCAAATGCCCTTGCTTCTGCGTACTAAGCATTTCGTTGAGCTTTGCCTCGTTAATGAACCCCTGCTCAATTGCCAGTTCACCAAACCTTTTATCAATTCTCTTTTGCATGTTGTGAATCTGCTCAACTTGGGCAGGCGTCATGTATCCTGCATTTATCGCAATGACACCAAGTTTCAGATGTACGGAGCGCTGATATTCCAATGCATCAGCCAACTGATCCGGTTTGATAATTTTATTGTTCAGCAGATAGTGCCCAAAATATTGACTAAACATATTTTACACTCCTAATTGAAAATATTTTTGACAATGTGTTCGATTTGAGCCTTATCCCATGGTTTCTGGATGAAGTCGGATGCGCCTGCGTCCATGGCGGCTTTTAAGTGAGTCCTGGTCCCAGACGAAGATAACATAATTACTTTTACATTTTTTCTGATGGCATTCATTTCATTAAGTGCGTCTATCCCATTCTTATCCGGCATGACAATATCCAAAAAAACGAGATCAGGGTTGTGCTGTGTGAACATTTCAACAGAGCTTTGCCCGCTTGACGCTTCAAAAATGTTAAAGTCACCACATTCCATCAGGCAGTCCTTCATTTTTTTTCTTACCAGAAGAGAATCATCACAGATGAGGATAGTAGGTCGGTTGTTACTCATAGCAATACCCCCCGAAATTTGTAAAATCAACAAATGTTTCGTAGCAAAATAAACGCTCTTATCAGCGCCTTTTGCCACTTTGAGTATAATTTTATCCTAATTTCAGAAACAAGTAAAGAATAATGCAATTTAACCCTCAGTCTGGTGTGCAACAAGACTGGATGCACCATATTTTTCTCTTAACCTTGGCTTCTCTATCTTACCTGTAGGATTGCGTGGAACACTGTCGAAAATGACCTTTCGCGGCCGCTTGTACCGTGGCATGGGAGCGCAAAATGTCTCTATCTCCACTTCACTGCAGTGACAGCCGGGCTTCAGTTCTATAATAGCAGCAGCGATCTCACCCAGTCGGGCATCCGGCAGACCAATGACCGCCACATCTTTGATGGCGCAATGTGCACGCAGGAAATCCTCGATCTGCACAGGGTACAGATTCTCTCCGCCGCTTATGATTACATCTTTTTTCCGGTCAACCAGATAAATAAATCCATCCTCATCCGCTTTGGCCATATCTCCAGTAAAGAGCCAGCCATCCCTTAGTACTGCAGCAGTTGCTTTCGGGTCATTGTAATAGCACTTCATTACACCAGGCCCACGAACTGCAAGCTCTCCGACTGCTCCCAGGTCAACGTTACAACCGCGTTCATCCACGATTCTGGTTTCCCAGTTATATCCCGGTACTCCGATAGCACCGACCTTGTGTATGTTTTCCGTGCCAAGATGAACACAGCCGGGGCCAATGGATTCGCTAAGACCATAGTTTGTATCATAAAGATGATTCGGAAAATACTTTTTCCAGCGGTGAATCAAGCTTGGTGGCACAGGCTGAGCGCCGATGTGCATCATTCTCCAGCTGGAAAGATCATAATCCTTCAACTTCACTTCTCCGCTGTCAATTGCATCCAGGATGTCCTGAGCCCATGGAACAAGCAGCCATACAATTGAAATTTTCTCTTCGGAAACTGTTCTCAGTATCCATTCAGGCTTGATCCCGCGGAGTAATACTGCCTTGCTTCCCGACAGAAGGCTCCCGAACCAGTGCATTTTTGCGCCTGTATGATAAAGCGGCGGAATGCAAAGGAAGTTGTCCTCGCGAGTCTGCCCGTGATGCTTTTGCTCAGTATAGCATGCCGACATCAGACTTCCGTGCGTATGCAGGATTGCTTTGGGAAACCCGGTGGTTCCTGAAGAGAAATAAATGACGGCATCCTCATCATCCGAAAGCTTTATCTGCGGACGCTCTGAGCAACAATTGGCAGTCAGGCGGTCATAATTTTCTGCAAATGTTGGACGGTCCTCCCCTGCAAACAGAAGCATTTTCACATTGGGTATCTGATCATAGATAGTTTCGACCCTGCCGATGAATTCAGGGCCAAAAATCATAGCGATTGTATCAGACAAACCAAGGCAGTACTTGATTTCTTCGGCAGTATATCTGAAATTCAGGGGCACAGCGATAGCACCGGTCTTTAAAATCCCAAAATAAATCGGCAGCCACTCAAGGCAGTTCATCAAAAGGATGGCTACCTTATCCCCTTTTTTAATTCCTCTTCTGAGCAGTAGATTGGCAAATCGGTTGGCCTTCTCGTCAAACACACGCCATGTCATCTCACGCCGGTATTCTCCGGCCGGATTGTTCTCAATCAGTTCATATTCACGCCAGATAACATTGTGACGATCCTGGAGATCCAGATTGATCTCCGTCAGACATGTTTCATGCCCGAATAAATCCGCATTGCGCGACAATAGTTCCGTAATTGGCATTTTCTCCATCCTCCCGTGCTACATAAAAATACAAAACGTTAAATTATATTATAAAACTGAATCATCAGTTTATCAACCTTTTCATATTATTTACCAGCTCCGACGAGTAAAATTATTTCTTGGTAGTTTGGGATATCTATTCAGGCAAGACATATGTTAAAAATTACCATACAGTAAATTTCATTTTTTGCCGGAAGCATTACACCATATTAACCGATAT